>NZ_AHZC01000222.1 GCF_000247475.1 Rhizobium sp. PDO1-076
TGGAGATATTCATGTCAAAACCCTCTCTCTGGGGATGAACAAGAGGCGAAAAACAGCCCGTCCTGCAGCTGGATAGCTGCAGGCGGCCATGGCGGTGGATCAGAATGGACCGGCTGCCGGGGCTGCCGGGCGAAATCAGTTGTTGGCGACCTTGGCTTCGGCCTGCGGATCGACGACGACACCGGGGCGGATGCGCTGCAGGCCGTTGACGACAATGCGGTCACCGGCGGTCAGCCCCTTTTCGACAATCCGCATGCCATCGACCGAGAGGCCAAGCACGACCTGCCGGTAGGCAACGGTGTTGTTCGCATCGACGACGAAGACGAATTTCTTGTCCTGATCCGTGCCGATGGCCTTTTCGCTGATGAGAAGCTGGTTGTCGCTTTCCGGCTGACCCATGCGCACACGGACAAACTGGCCAGGGATCATCCTGCCATCGGGATTGTCGAAGACGGCCCGCACGCGGATCGTGCCGCTTGCGGCATTGACCTCGTTGTCGATCAACTGCAGCTTGCCGTGGATTGGGGTGCCGTCATCGGCAAGCGTGCCGATCTCAACCGGGATCCGCTCGATGGCCGGAAGACCGTTTTCCACCGGCAAGCTTGCCAGCGCCCGGCTGACGAGTTCTTCGCCCGCATCGAAGCTGGCATAGATCGGGTCGGACGACACAAGGGTCGTCAGAGGCGTGGAGGCGGAGCCTTCGGCGACCAGGTTGCCGGGTGTGATTTCCAGCTTGCCGACGCGGCCGCTGATCGGCGCGCGGATGTCGGTATAGTCCAGATTGAGTTGTGCGGAGGTCAGCTGTGCATTGGCCGACTGAAGGGCTGCCAGTGCCTCCTTGTGCGTGCTTTCACGCTGCGCCAGATCGCTCTGCGAAATGGTGTTGCGCGACGACAGGGTCTTGCCACGCTCAAGCTCGGTCAGCGCCAGATCGACGCGTGCCTGGGCCGATGCAACCTGGCCCTCGGCCTGGGAAACCAGAGCGGCATAGGGTGCTGGATCGATCGTGATCAGGCGGTCGCCGGCCTTGACCATGCTGCCTTCGCGAAAGTGAACGGACTGCACGGCACCGGCCACCCGCGACCGGAGTTCAACGCGGTCGACGGCTTCGAGCCGGCCGGAGAACTCCTGCCAGATGGTCACCTTGCGCGGCTCGACGGCGGTCACGGTGACCGGCACGGCAGGGGCCGCAGCAGTTGCTTCCGTGGACGCGGCATTGGCGGCGGTCGGCGGGGTGAAGTAGAACGCCGCACCTGTTACGGACGCAGCAACACTCATGCCGGCGCCCCACAGGGCCCAGCGTAGCTTCTTCGATGTCATCTTGGTCTCCTTGGCTCGAAACCGAGCCGGTGGTTCTGGTCTAAATGCTCATTTCAATGTTTTAAGTTTTCGACGAAACTTTTGAATTGGCTACAAAGGGGATTCAGCCAATCGCCACTTTCGTCGCTGTAGATGCCCGTCCATCCGGAGGAGGCCGGGAAACTGTGTTGTGTGACCGGCACGCCCGCTTTTTTCAGCCGGGTCGCGTAAGCCATTGCCTCGTCACGAAGCGGATCGTTGTCGGCCGTCAGCACCAAAGCCGGCGCCAGACCGGAGAGCCGGGTGCATTGGCAAAGGGCCGCATAGGGATGGGCAAAATTGCCCACCATCGAAAGATAGCGGCCCCAGCCGTCCGACCAGCGCTGCCGCATGCCGATCCGGTCGGCCTCGCGAAACGACACCGTCGCCATCCGCGGGTCGATCATCGGCGACAACAGGATCTGCCCGCTCAATTCGCCCGGGATGAGATCGCGCGCCTTGAGCGCAACCCCCGCAGCGACATTGCCTCCTGCCTCTTCGCCCACCACCAGAAGCAGCGATTTCGCGCTTCCGTAGGTCTTGCGCCGGCTGTTGAGACAGCTCAACGCGCTGAATGCCAGTTCCAACGCCTCTGGAAAGGCATTGTGCGACGGGCTGCTGTAGTCAGCCTCGACCACCACCGCGCCGGTATCCGCCAGCGCCCGTGCCACCGGCCGCTCATCGGCCCCGGGCTCGGAGCCGAGAAACGCGCCACCGCGCAGGTAAAGCACGAGCGGCGGTGCTTTCGGCAGATCCTCACCCTGGTAAACACGCACGCTCAATGGCGATGCCGATGGCCTGTTCGAGGCGATGTTTTCCCATTGCGCTGTCATTGAAATACCCATGGCGGCTCTCCATAAATGGACGACGAAGCCGACGCTTGTCTGGGAATAAATATGATTGTCCCGAATAAACTGCACAAGTCAGCGAATTGTGATTATACTATTCCAAAATTAGGAATAATGGTGCGGCGCACAAGGAGGCTCATTTGGACCAGCTATCGGCGATGCGCGTTTTCGTCAGGGTAGTCGAGACGGGCAATTTTACCCGGGCGGCAAGTAGTCTCAGCATGCCGAAGACCTCGGTGACCAATCTCATACAGAGCCTTGAGGGGCATTTGCGGACCCGCCTGCTGAACCGCACCACGAGGCGGGTGATGGTGACGACGGAAGGTGCGCTCTACTACGAGCGCGCGACGCAGCTGCTTGGTGAACTCGAGGAGCTTGACGGCAGTTTTTCCAGCGCCCAGACCCAGCCATCCGGACGTCTTCGCGTTGAAATGGCGGGCGTTTTCGCCGATCTCGTCGTCATGCCGGCAATCTGCGATTTCTACATGCGATATCCCGATATCCGTCTGGATATCGGCGTCGGCGACCGTCTTGTCGATTACATCGCCGAGAATGTTGACTGTGCGCTCAGGGCCGGCACGCCGACCGACCAGTCGCTGGTGGCGCGCAAGGTCGGAGAGCTGGAGACGCACACCTATGCGGCACCGTTCTACGTCGAGAAGTTCGGTATGCCGCAACATCCGAGAGAGCTTGAATCCGAGCATTTCTGCGTCGGTTACCTGAACGCCCAGTCAGGTCGCGTCATGCCGATGGACTTTGACCGGGACGGCGAGGTGCTCGAGATTTCGCCCAATTACATTGTCTCGATCAATGACAGCCGCTCATACCTGAATGCTGCGATATCCGGTATGGGCGTGGTTCAGGTTCCGGAATTCATGGTCAAAAGCGCGGTGGAAAAGGGAGAACTTGTGCCCGTCCTGACCGAATGGCGGCGAGATCCGCTGCCGCTTTATGTCGTCTATCCGCAGACCCGGCATCTGAGCAACAAGGTGCGAGTCTTCGTCGACTGGCTCGCCAAGGAACTCCAGGCCGTCGGGCGCGAGCCGAACAGTGTCCGCGGCAAGGCGTGCTCCGTCTCTGCCTGATGGCGGGCCTACCGGGCGATGCCCGTTCGCATCCGCTCAGGAACTGCTTTCCAGCCGGTAGCGGCTGCCGGGATAGAGAAGGCGGACGGATGTGACGATCCGATCGGCCGACCATGTGCGCCGCCGGATCAACAGGCAGGGCTCAGAGCGCGCGATCGACAGATGTTTGCATTCCCACGGCTGCGGCAGCACCGCCTCGACGAACTGTTCGGTATGCGAGATCGGCGCGATACGGGTGAGGTAGGCATTGGGCGTTGTCGCCCGGAAATCCTGGCCGAGATAGTCAGGCGCGACGGCCGGATTGACGAAACGATCCTCAAGCTGGATCGGCACCTCGTCCTCGTGATGCAGGATGACCGAGTGAAATGCCGATAGTCCGACCTCTATGTTCATCGCCTCGGCAAGCTCGTGGCCGCAGACTTCGGTCTGGGCAAGGATGACCTCTGCCGTATGGATCGCGCCGCGCTCGGTGATCTCGTCGGCAATGTTGCGAACACCCATGAAAGGTGCGCTGCGCTTCTTGGTGGCGACGAAGGATCCGCGGCCTTGCACCCGTACGATTACGCCTTCGCTCGCCAGTTCCCGCAAGGCACGATTGGCCGTCATCCTGCTGACATTCAGGGTGTCGGCAATCTCGTTTTCAGACGGAACGCGATGATGGGGTGGCCATTCACCGGTTTCTATCCGCTTCTTGATATCCGCCTTCAGGCGTTCGTAGAGCGGAATGTCGCGCGCGGTCCCAGGCTGGTCGCCTGATTGGCCCGCAGCCTCGATCGTCCGGTCGCCTTCGGCCATGCTCGGTTCTCCCCGTCGTTCCGTCATGTGCATACAAAATACGCATCGGAAATAAAGCACAAAGTTTTTGCGGGCCACTTGCCGCATTCGAAAAACTCTGCCATCTTCCCTATACAACTTGCTAAGGGCACGCAAATGACGGCGTCTCGTTCTCTCTTCTGTAAACAGATATTGCTGCCGCAGGGCTGGGTATCTGACGTCGTGTTGAGCATTGGCGACGATGGAAGCGTTGTAGCGATCGAGGCGGCTTCCGACGCTGCTTCTGATCTGGAGAGCGTCAGTGGTCCGGTTGTTCCGGCCCTGCAAAACCTGCATTCTCACGCATTTCAACGGGCTATGGCCGGTCTCGCCGAGCTGGCCGGGTCTACTGACGACAGTTTCTGGACCTGGCGCGACGCGATGTATCGGCTCGTCGGGCAAATGTCGCCGGATGATGTCGAGATTGTTGCGACTAAGTTGTATAGTGAACTACTGAAAGGTGGTTTCGGCAGGATCGTCGAGTTCCACTATTTCCATCATGCGGCCGGGGGGCGTCGCTACGCAAACGTGGCCGAGACATCGTTGCGGATCCTGCGTGCGGCTCAAGCATCCGGCATCGGCCTGACCCATCTGCCGGTCTTCTACGCGCATGCTGGTTTCGGCGGAATGGAGCCGGGAGAGGGGCAGCGACCCTTCATTCATGATGTTGACCAGTTTCTGAGCCTGCTCGATGCGCTGAAGCCTGAATGCGATGCCGCGGGCGCCACCCTTGGCTTGGCCATTCATTCGCTGCGGGCGGCCACGCCTGATGAAATGCGCGCGGTCCTTTCGGCCGAAAAGACCGGTGGCCCGATCCATATTCATGTCGCCGAACAGGAACGGGAAGTCGAGGACTGCCTGGCCTGGAGTGGCCGTCGGCCGGTTGAGTACCTGCTGGATGAAATGCCGGTGGACGAGCGCTGGTGCGCCATTCATGCCACGCATATGACACCGGATGAAACGGCGCGGCTGGCGCGTTCCGGTGCAGTTGCTGGCCTTTGCCCGGCGACTGAGGCCAATCTCGGCGACGGAATCTTCCCGGCAACCGATTATGTCGGCCATGGCGGAGCGTTCGGTATCGGTACCGACAGCCATGTTGCAACGACGGTTGCCGAAGAACTGCGCCTGCTCGAATATGGCCAAAGGCTGCGCGACCGCCGCCGCAACCGTCTGGCCAGCGGCCCAGGTGCATCCGTCGGCCGAACCCTGTTCGATGCTGCCTTGAGCGGTGGCGCACAGGCCGCCGGAATGCGGACCAGCGGCATCCGCGTCGGTGCCCGCGCCGATCTTGTGGTTCTCAACGGCGACAATCCGTTCATCGGCACGGCATCTGGCGATCAGGCTCTGGATCGCTGGCTGTTTGCCACCGGCAATGACGCCGTGCGCGATGTGATGGTGGGCGGCCGGTGGGTGGTTCGCGACGGTCGACATCACAACGAGGAAACGATTGATCGCGATTTCCGCGAGGTGCTTCTGCGGCTCGCTTAGTCTTGGAGCCGAATTTCATTCGTCAGCAAATTAAAAAGGGGAATTCCATGCTGAAGACCAAACTGAAATATACACTGCTTGCCACCGCCTTGATGCTTGGCGGTTCCGCCATGAGCGCCAATGCGGCATCCTATTGCGCCGACGGCAAGACCGTCACCTTTGCCGGCATCGACTGGGAAAGCGGCGCCCTGATCACGGAAGTGATGAAGACGATCCTGTCGAAAGGTTATGATTGCAAGGTGGATTCGATCCCCGGCAATTCGGTGACCCTGGAGCAGGCAACCGCCAACAATGACGTGCAGATCTTTGCCGAGGAATGGATCGGCCGTTCCGACGTCTGGAACAATGCCGCAGCCGCCGGTCAGGTGACGTCGGTCGGCAAGACCTTCGTCGGCGCAGCCGAAGGCTGGTTCGTGCCCGAATATCTCGTCAAGGGCGACGAAGCCCGCGGCATCAAGGCCGCAGCTCCGGACCTGAAGAGCGTTTCGCAGCTTTCCGATCCCAAGTTCGTCGAACTGTTCAAGGATCCGGAAGAGCCGTCCAAGGGCCGCTTCCTCAATTGCCCGTCCGGCTGGACCTGCGAAGGCGTCAACACTGCCAAGCTCGAGGCCTACAAGCTGACGGACACCTATGTGAATTTCCGTCCCGGCACAGGCACGGCGTTGGATGCGGCGATCAGCTCGGCCTATCTGCAGGGCGAGCCGGTGCTCTTCTACTACTGGAGCCCGACGGCCGTGATGGGCAAGTTTAAGCTGGTCCAGCTCGAAGAGCCGGCCTACGATGAGGCTTGCTGGAAGGAACTCACAAGCGCCACCGGCAAGCGTGAAGCCGGCTGCGCCTTCCCGGCGGTCGAGGTCGCCTATGGGGTCAACAGCACGTTTGCCAAGGAAGCGCCGGAGATCATCGAAATTCTCGGCAAGGCAACCTTCCCGCTGGACGATGTCAATGCCAGCCTCGCCTACATGGTCGACCAGAAGGCTGATGCTGTGGCTGCCGCAAACGAGTTCCTGAAGACCAAGGGCGACGTCTGGGGCGCATGGGTGTCCGCCGATGCCAAGGCCAAGATCGAGGCCTCGCTGAAATAAGCCGCATCAGGCCGCGCGTTCAGGCGCGCGGCCACATTCATGCGTGTCAGTGCCGAGAGTTTCGGCGCGGCGAGGGCGGGTTTGCCACTTCAAGGACTTGAGCCATGTTTCCCGAAAGCTTGCATATCTCCATCCGCGGACCGATCAACGACGCGGTTCAGGCGCTGGTGGTCAATTACGGCTTTGTCTTCAAGGCCATTTCGCAGACCATTCTGCAGGCCATTCTGTTCATCGAATGGATCGTGCGCGGCCTACCATGGTGGCTGATGATTATCGCCTTCATGGCACTGACATGGCAGGCGACGCGCAAGCCCCTGCTGGTCGCTACCGTCGCGGTCCTGCTCTTTGCCATTGGTGCGCTCGGCCTCTGGGACCTCGCCATGCAGACGCTGGCGCTGATGCTGATGGCGACGCTGATTTCGGTTGCGATCGGTGTGCCGGTCGGCATCTGGCTGGCCAAGAGCCGCCTGATGCGCAGCATCACGCTGCCAGTTCTCGATGTCATGCAGACAATGCCAAGCTTCGTCTATCTTATTCCCGCGATCATGCTGTTCGGCCTCGGCAAGGTGCCGGCGGTTCTGGCCACGATCGTCTATGCCGTCCCGCCGCTGATCCGCCTGACCGATCTCGGCATTCGCCAGGTCGACAGCGAGGTTGTCGAGGCGGCAACCGCTTTTGGCGGCAGCCCGCGTCAGATCCTGTTCGGGGTCGAGCTTCCACTGGCCACGCCAACGATCATGGCCGGCCTCAACCAGACGATCATGATGGCGCTTTCCATGGTCGTGGTCGCCTCGATGATCGGCGCCCGTGGTCTCGGCGAGCAGGTCTTGAACGGCATCCAGACGCTCGACGTCGGCAAGGGGCTTGAGGCCGGTCTCGGCATCGTCATCCTTGCCATCGTGCTCGATCGTATCACCCAGGGCTTCGGCCGCTCGAGCCAGGAGGATGGCCAGAATGGCTGAGATTGAAATCCGCAACGTCTTCAAGATCTTCGGCCGCAATTCGCAGGAAGCGTTGGTCATGGCGCGCGGCGGAGCCGAGAAGGGTGAAATTCTCGAGCGCACCGGGTGCAGCGTCGGTCTGAACGACATCAGCCTGAAGATCGGCGCATCGCGGATCTTCGTCATCATGGGCCTGTCCGGATCGGGCAAATCCACGCTGGTCCGCCATATCAACCGACTGATAGAGCCGACCAGTGGCCAGATCCTGGTCGATGGCGGGAACGTGCTGGACCTCAATGCAAAGGACCTGCGCGAATTCCGCACCCGCCGGGTCAGCATGGTATTCCAGAGCTTTGGCCTGATGCCGCATCGGACCGTGATGCAGAACGTTGTCTATGGCCAGCGGGTGCGCGGGCTGAGCAAGGCCGAGGCCTATCCGATCGGGATGAAATGGATCGAGACGGTCGGACTGCTCGGCTACGAGAACAAGTATCCGCATCAGCTCTCCGGCGGCATGAAGCAGCGTGTCGGTCTGGCACGTGCGCTGGCGGCCGACACTGATGTGATCCTGATGGACGAGGCCTTTTCGGCGCTCGATCCGCTGATCCGCAGCGACATGCAGGACCAGTTGCTGCAGCTGGAAAAGAACCTGTCGAAGACGATCGTCTTCATCACCCACGATCTCGATGAGGCGCTGCGTATCGGGGCCGAGATCGCAATCCTCAAGGACGGCCGCCTGGTCCAGGTCGGCACGCCGAGCCAGATCCTCAACACGCCGGCGGACGACTATGTCGCCCGCTTTGTCCAGCGCCGTGCCGGCGCGGAGGCGGCGCATCATGGCTGAACGGATCGTTCTTGATGCACCGCTGAGCTGGAAAGAGATTGCGGTGGTTGCTAAAGGCGCGGAGCTTGCGCTTTCCGAAGCCGCATGGACGCGGATCGCAAAGGCGCGGGCCATCGTCGATGCGCTGGTCGAGCGTGAGATCCGCGGCTATGGCATCAATACCGGCGTCGGCGCACTCTGTGACGTGATCATCAGCCGCGCGGATCAGCAGACCCTGTCGCGCAACATCATTCTCAGCCATGCCTGCGGCGTCGGTGAGCCGCTTGGCAAGGTGGAGACGCGCGCCGTGATGGCAGCGCAGATCGCCAATTTCGCCCACGGCTATTCCGGCGTCAGCAGGCCTGTGGTCGAGACGCTTCTGGCGCTCCTCAACGGCGATATGCTACCGGTGATCCCATCCAAGGGCTCGGTTGGCTATCTGACGCATGCCGCCGCCATTGGCCTGGTGCTGATCGGTGAAGGCGAATGCCGCCATGCCGGCGAAACGATTGCCGGGAGCATCGCGCTCAACCGTCTCGGACTTGCGCCCCTGGTCTTGCAGGCCAAGGAGGGCTTGAGCCTCGTCAATGGCACGCCCTGCGCCACCGGTCTCGGTGCCCTTGCTGTCGCGCGCCTGTCGCATCTCGCAGACTGGGCCGATGCCGCAGCGGCGATGACCTATGAAAACCTAGGCGCCCAGTCCGATCCTTTTGCCGAAATGCCGCTTGCCCTTCGCCAGTCGCCCGGCCTGCAGCAGGTCGGCCGCAATCTGCGCCACTGGCTTGCGGGTAGCGCGCTTCTGGCGCAATCGGCCGGTAGCCGCACGCAGGATCCCTTGAGCCTGCGCGCCGTACCGCAGATCCATGGTGCCGTACGCGATGCCCTCGTGCATGTCGCAGAGGTCGTCGATCGCGAACTTGCCAGCGTCACCGACAATCCGGTCGTTGCCGGTTCGCCGGAGGCACCGGAAGTGCATTCGCAGGCCCATGCCGTGGGGGCTGCACTTGGCCTCGCGCTGGACAGCCTCGCCACGGCCGCAGCAGAGCTCGCAGCGATTTCTGAGCGCCGGATCGACCGGCTGGTCAATCCGTTGGTCAGCGGCCTGCCGGCATTTCTGGCAGCCGGGAGCGGCGTCGCCTCCGGTTTCATGATCATCCAGTATACCGCTGCCGCGCTGGTTGCGGAGAACCGGCGTCTTGCCGCTCCTGCCAGCCTCGATGGCGGCATTACCTCGGCACTGCAGGAGGATATCCTGACCCATGCGACGCCGGCGGCCGACAAGGCGCAGGCGATCCTCGAAAACCTGCAGACGGTCCTTGCCATCGAAGTCATGGCAGCGGGCCAGGCCTACGACCTGCAGTCGGGTTCGGCGGGCAAGGCGTCTCGGACTGCAGCGCTTTATCAGCGGGTCCGCCAGAACGTGCCCTTCTACCGCGACGACCGGCCGCTCAACGCCGAAGTCGCCAAGGTTCGCACGATGATCGGTATCCAGTCGGCACCGATGGACGGAGAAGCACGATGAAAACGCTGCTGCGCAATGCAAGACTGGCAACACTGGCGCCCGACCTGCCGGGCCTCGGCACCATCGAGGACGGTGCCATCCTGATCGAAGACGGGCGTATTGCCTATGTCGGTCGTGAGGCCGACGCACCGGCAGGCGTCATTATCTCTGAAGTGGATTGCGAGGGGCGTTGGATCACGCCTGGCCTGATCGACTGCCACACGCATCTTGTCCATGCCGGCAATCGGGCCCGCGAGTTCGAGATGCGGCTTGCCGGCGCTTCCTACGAGGAAATCGCCCGCGCCGGTGGCGGCATCGTCTCATCGGTACGACAAGTGCGGGATGCCAGCGAGGCCGATCTGGTTGCCGAGACGCTGCCGCGCCTCGATGCGCTGATCGCCGAAGGGGTGACAACCGTCGAGGTAAAGTCCGGCTATGGCCTGACGGTCGAGGATGAATTGAAGATGCTGCGGGCGGCGCGGTCTGTGGGCAACCAACGTCCGGTGAACCTGACGACCACCTATCTCGGCGCCCATGCGACGCCGGTGGACTACAAGGGCCGCAACGGCGACTTCATTCGTGATGTCGTGCTGCCGGGACTTGCCGCTGCCCATGCCGAAGGACTTGTGGATGCCGTCGACGGCTTTTGCGAGGGGATTGCCTTCTCGCCGGATGAAATGCGCGTGGTCTTCGATGCGGCCAAGGCGCTGGGCCTGCCGGTCAAGCTGCATGCCGACCAGTTGTCCAATCTGCATGGGGCAGCGCTTGCCGCAGGTTATGGCGCGCTGTCGGCCGACCATCTCGAGTATACCGATGACGAGGGGGCCGCGGCCATGACGGAGGCCGGTACTGTCGCCGTTCTCCTGCCGGGCGCCTATTACTTCATTCGCGAAACGAAGAAGCCGCCGGTCGATCTTTTCCGCAAGCATGCGACGAAGATGGCGCTCGCCACCGATTGCAATCCCGGTACCTCGCCGCTCACTTCGCTGCTTTTGACGATGAACATGGGCGCGACGCTGTTTCACCTGACGGTGGAGGAATGCCTGGCGGGCGTGACACGCGAGGCCGCCCGTGCGCTCGGACGGCTGGATACGATCGGCACGATCGAGACCGGCAAGCAGGCCGATCTCGCCATCTGGAACATCGAGAGCCCGGCCGAGCTGGTCTATCGCATCGGTTTCAATCCGCTGCATCGGCGGATCTGGAACGGGGACATTACGGGAGGAAACCACCCATGACCATTACACTGCATCCCGGCCGCGTTTCGCTCGCAGAACTTGCAGAGATCTATTGGAACGGCGAGACCGTCGTGCTCGACCGCAGCTTCGACGCGGGCATCGAGCACGCAGCCGCGCGCATCGCCGCCATCGCTGCTGGCAACGAGGCGGTCTATGGCATCAATACCGGTTTCGGCAAACTCGCCTCGATCCGGATCGATGCGGCCGACACCGCGACACTGCAGCGCAATCTGATCCTGTCGCATTGCTGCGGCGTCGGCCAGCCGATGCCTGACAACATTGTCCGCCTGATCATGGCGCTCAAGCTCGTATCGCTCGGCCGTGGCGCCTCCGGTGTCCGGCTCGACCTGGTGCGCCTGATCGAGGGCATGCTGGACAAGGGCGTCACGCCGCTGATCCCGGAAAAGGGCTCAGTCGGGGCGTCGGGCGATCTGGCACCGCTGGCGCATATGGCCGCCGTGATGATGGGCGAGGCGGAAGCCTTTTATCAGGGTGAACGCCTGCCGGGTGGCGTGGCACTGGAGCGTGCGGGCCTGGAGCCGGTCGTGCTGGCCGCCAAGGAAGGACTGGCGCTGATCAACGGCACGCAGGCCTCGACGGCGCTGGCTCTGGCCGGCCTGTTCCGCGCCCATCGTGCGGCCCAGGCGGCCCTGATCACCGGTGCGCTCTCCACCGACGCGGCCATGGGCTCATCCGCGCCGTTCACCGCCGACATCCACACGCTGCGTGGACATAAGGGCCAGATCGACACGGCAGCCTCGCTGCGCGGCCTGCTGGCCGGGTCTGTCATCCGCGAAAGCCATTTGCAGGGCGACGAGCGTGTGCAGGATCCCTATTGCATTCGCTGCCAGCCGCAGGTCGACGGCGCATGCCTCGACTTGCTGCGCATGGCCGGCCGCACGCTTGAGATCGAAGCCAATGCCGTCACCGACAATCCGCTTGTACTCTCCGACGACAGCGTCGTGTCCGGCGGTAATTTCCACGCCGAACCTGTGGCCTTTGCTGCTGACCAGATCGCCATTGCCGTCTGCGAGATTGGCGCCATTGCCCAGCGCCGCATCGCGCTTCTGGTTGATCCGGCGCTTTCCTATGGCCTGCCGGCGTTTCTTGCCCGCAAGCCGGGGCTGAATTCCGGCCTGATGATCGCGGAAGTCACGTCTGCGGCTCTCATGAGCGAAAACAAACAGATGTCGCATCCGGCCTCGGTGGATTCCACCCCGACATCGGCCAATCAGGAAGATCATGTCTCGATGGCCTGCCATGGCGCTCGCCGCCTGTTGCAGATGACGGAAAACCTGTTTTCGATCATCGGCATCGAGGCGCTGACGGCGGCACAGGGTGTGGATTTCCGCGCACCCTTGACCACCAGCCCCGAGTTGCAGAAGGCAATTTCCACCTTGCGCACCGTTGTCGCTACGCTGGATGAGGATCGCTTCATGGCGCCGGATCTGGCCGCAGCCAGCGCCCTGGTGGCGAATGGCTCGCTGGTTGCCAGCGTTTCGGATGGCTTGTTGCCGGGATTGGAGGGGTGAGCATGGGTGTGTTTGGTTTACCCCCCTCTGTCCTGCCGGACATCTCCCCCACACGGGGGGAGATCGACTCGCTGTACATCCCGCTGCTTTCCATAAATCTGGACGCTTGCGGCAACGATCTTCTCCCTCTCTCAGCTAATTTCAGCGATAGAACTGAGCTGGCGCCCCATCCGATCTCCCTCCTTGTGGGGGAGATGTCCGGCAGGACAGAGGGGGGTGTTGTCGGACGCATCGGAGGTTGGGTCCAATGACGTTCGAAACCACTCAGGGCACCTCGCCCATCATTCTCGCATTCCCACATACCGGCACCGAAGTCCCGTCCGAAATCTGGGCGCGCCTCAACGACAACGGCCGGTTGCTCGCCGATACCGACTGGCATATCCACCAGCTTTATGCAGGCCTCCTGCCCAATGTGACGACGGTGCGCGCCACCTTCCATCGTTATGTCATCGACGCCAATCGTGACCCGGCAGGAACGAGCCTGTATCCGGGCCAGAACACAACCGGCTTGGTGCCGGAGACGGATTTCGATGGGGCGCCGATCTGGGCCGAAGGCGAAGAGCCGTCGGAATCCGATATCGCCGATCGGTTGAAGACCTTTCATGCGCCTTATCACGCAGCCATTCTGGCCGAGATCGAACGGGTGAAGGCGATCCATGGCGTGGCTGTTCTCTACGACTGCCACTCGATCCGCTCGCTGATCCCCTTCCTGTTTGAAGGCCGCCTGCCGGATTTCAACATCGGCACCGATATGGGCCGCACCTGCGATCCGCGCATCGAGGCCGCCGCAGCCGATGTGGCGCGCGCCGCCGAAGGTTATACGGCGATCGTCAATGGCCGTTTCAAGGGCGGCTGGACCACCCGTCACTACGGACAGCCACAGAATGGCGTTCACGCCATCCAGATGGAACTGTCGCAGATTTCGCATCTGACCACCGAAGAGCCGCCCTTTGCCTATGACGACGAGAAGGCCGGGCAGCTGCGCATTCACCTGAACCAGATCCTGGCACGCATCGAAGCCGTTGCGGATCAACTGAAGACCAAGGGGAACTGAGATGACCAACCCACGCCACAACATCCGCGACGTGCGCTCGCCGCGCGGAACCGAGCTCAACGCCAAGAGCTGGATGACCGAAGCGCCGCTGCGCATGCTGATGAACAACCTCGATCCTGACGTTGCGGAAAATCCGCATGAACTGGTGGTCTATGGCGGCATCGGCCGTGCCGCCCGCACCTGGGAGGATTTCGACCGCATCGTCGCGACGCTGAAGACACTGACCGAGGAGGAAACGTTGATCGTGCAGTCCGGCAAGCCGGTCGGCGTGTTCCGCACCCACAAGGATGCACCCCGCGTTCTGATCGCCAATTCCAACCTCGTGCCGCATTGGGCGACCTGGGACCATTTCAACGAACTGGATAAGAAGGGTCTCGCCATGTACGGCCAGATGACCGCCGGTTCGTGGATCTATATCGGCACCCAGGGCATCGTTCAGGGCACCTACGAAACCTTCGTCGAGGCCGGTCGCCAGCACTATGGCGGCAACCTCAAGGGCAAATGGATCCTGACCGGTGGCCTCGGAGGCATGGGCGGCGCCCAGCCGCTCGCCGCCGTCATGGCCGGCGCCTGCTGCCTCGCCGTCGAAAGCGACGAGACCCGCATCGATTTCCGCCTGCGCACCCGTTACGTCGATGAAAAGGCAAAGACGCTCGACGAAGCGCTGGCGATGATCGACCGGTGGACCAAGGCCGGTGAAGCCAAGTCCGTTGGCCTGCTCGGCAATGCCGCAGAGATCTTCCCGGAACTGGTCAAGCGCATGCAGGCCGGCGGCCCGCGCCCCGACATCGTGACCGACCAGACCTCTGCCCATGATCCGCTCAACGGCTACCTGCCGATCGGCTGGACGGTTGCCGAACACAAGGCCAAGCGCGAGAGCGATCCGAAGGCCGTCGAAGTTGCCGCCCGCGCCTCGATGAAGCTGCATGTCGAAGCCATGGTCGCCTTCTGGGACGCTGGCGTGCCGACGCTCGACTATGGCAACAATATCCGCCAGGTCGCCAAGGAAGAGGGCCTCGAAAACGCCTTTGCTTTCCCGGGCTTCGTGCCGGCCTATATCCGCCCGCTGTTTTGCCGTGGCATCGGCCCGTTCCGCTGGGCGGCACTGTCCGGCGATCCGGAGGATATCTACAAGACCGATGCCAAGGTGAAGGAACTGACACCCGGCAACACGCATCTGCACAACTGGCTGGACATGGCGCGTGAGCGCATTGCCTTCCAGGGACTGCCGGCGCGCATCTGCTGGGTTGGTCTCGGCGATCGCCATCGCCTGGCGCTGGCCTTCAACGAGATGGTCAAGAATGGTGAGCTGAGCGCACCTGTTGTCATCGGCCGCGACCATCTGGACAGTGGCTCCGTTGCCTCGCCCAACCGCGAGACCGAAGCGATGAAGGACGGCTCGGACGCCGTCTCCGACTGGCCGCTGTTGAACGCGCTGCTCAATACCGCCTCGGGCGCCACCTGGGTGTCGCTGCATCACGGCGGCGGTGTCGGCATGGGCTTTTCCCAGCATTCAGGCGTGGTGATCTGCGCTGACGGCTCCGACGATGCCGCCAAGCGGCTAGAGCGCGTTCTGTGGAACGACCCGGCGACCGGCGTCATGCGCCATGCCGACGCGGGCTACGAGATCGCCCTTGATTGTGCCAAGGAAAAGGGCCTGCGCCTGCCGGGCATTCTCGGCAACTGAACATATTGTGGCGCCGCGACTGCGGCGCCAGTTCCGTTTAAGAGGGATCGCAATGCCGTCGTCACCTGTCCTGCTGAAACCGTCCGACTATCGCCGCATGCCATGGAAAAACGGCCTGGGTGAAACGATCGAGATCGCCGTTTTTCCGCCGGATGCCGGCATCGGCGATTTCGACTGGCGGATCAGCATGGCGACCGTTGCAAGCGATGGTCCGTTCTCACTGTTTCCGGGCATCGAGCGCACGCTGTCGGTTCTGTCGGGCGACGGGCTCACACTGCACCGTGCGGATGGCACCAAGCAGGACTTGACGGTCGACAGCACGCCCTACGCTTTTCCGGCAGACGAACAGGTCAGCGCGACATTGCTCGATGGCGCGATCACCGATCTCAATGTCATGACCCGGCGCGGCCGGTTCGATCACGGCGTCGAAAGGCTTCTGCTCGACGGCAGCGTGGCGATGCCCGCCAGAGAAAATACCGTCATTGTTTTCTGTCTGAGGGGGCAGGTCAGACTCGGCGAGGGCGCCGGATCGGCGACGCTTGGCACCGGCGAGAGCCTGCTGTTCGGCGATGCCATGCCGTCCACCGTTCTCGTCGGGCATGGTGTCTTCTTCATCATCGACCTGATCGCCAGCCGCAGCGCCTGATCCGTGGCGCGGCGCACAGCCGCTTGCTAGTTCGAGGAGGCGTTGGCGCCAGCAAAGGCTGCAAATGCCGCGACAAAATCCGACAGCCGCTTGGCGATCGCCGCGTCGATCAGCTGGCTGTCTCCATCAAACACACTGCCCGCCTTGGGCACCATCAGGCGTTTATCGGAAAAGGTCCGCGCGCCGAGCGTGTGCAGCACGGTGAGCCAGGCATTCTGGCTGAGCTGGGTGCCGAAATTGCCGGGTGAGGCGCCGGCAATGGCGAAGGGCCTGCCGCCGAACACTTTGGCGATGTCTGTCGAGGGGCGCGACAGCCAGTCGATCGCATTCTTGAACACGCCGGGGATCGAGTTGTTGTATTCCGGGGTAAACAGAATGACACCGTCGGCCGCTGCGATCAGGGTCTTCAAGTCTTCGACCGCTGCGGGAATACCGTCCGAGGCTTCCAGATCGCCGTCATAGAGCGGAATGCCGCGAATGCTGCCCGCAACCAGGCTGTAGCCGTCGCCCTGATTGGCAATCGCCGCATTCAGGAGCGCAGTGTTGAACGAACCTCGACGAAGGCTGCCGGATATTCCAACCAGTTTCACCACGGGTGTCTCCCTGTCTGTTTCGGTCATTTGCGACGAAGCTAGAAGAAGTGAGCGCCCCCGGCAAGGCGCGCGACCCAAGGAGCATGACCATGGTTGGTGAGATCCGCGCTCGCGCGTTGATCATGCCATGTGGACCACAGAGCGGTCCGCATTACTCGTTCAGGACTGGTTCAGGGAGAAAAGGCTTGTGCGCGCGGAAATAGACCCGCAGCACCGGATGCGATCCGGACAATCGGCCATTGAGGCCTTTGGCGTCAGGCGGCGTCCGCCGCCCGCCCAGATGCCAAACGATTTTTTGGCATCTCTGTTTTCATCATTTGAAAGCCTGCGATCAGGCGCAGTCGGTCTTAGAGCTTCGAGGTGCCGGGAAAATTGCCGGGCTCAATGCCGAGCGTGCGCAGATCGCGGTCATGCGGGCGACGGTGGCCTTCAACGGCAGCGGCAGCGGCAGAAGCAGCGCCGAGGATGGCAAAAGCGCGACCGAAGAAATTCGAATGCTTGCTATTGCGGATAGACATGGGAGTAACTTTCTTTCTGGTTCATTAGACAGGCATAAAGTGGTCCTCCGCCCTCTGTTTTGCAATGCACAATAGATCAGGACAGCTATGCAAAAGAAGAAGGCCGAACTTGCGTCCGGCCTTCTCGTCGTCAATATTTTGCATGGGTTTCAGCTTAGTCTTCGTTCGCTGCCAGCTGTGCCAGAACCTGGCCGCGTCCGCGTGCGCGCAGCACAAGCGGTACGATCAGGGCCGCGGCGGCAATCGCAAGCAGGACGGCGGCAATCGGCGAGGTGAGCAACACGGTCCAGTCTCCCTGGCTGATCGCGAGAGCCCGGCGCAATTGCTGCTCGGCCAACGGACCGAGGATAAGGCCGACCACGACGGGCGCGATCGGATAGCCGAATACACGCATCACATATCCCATGACGCCGAAGGCCAGCAGCATGCCAAGTTCGAACACCGAAGGGTTGGCGCCGATCGTGCCGAGCGTGGCAAACAGCAGGATGCCGGCATAGAGCCAGGGCTTGGGGATCGTCAGCAGGCGAACCCAGAGGCCGATCAGCGGCAGGTTGAGCACCAGCAGCATGAAGTTGGCGATCAGTAGGCTGGCGATCAGACCCCAGACCAGCTGAGGGTTGGTAACGAAGAGCAGAGGGCCGGGCTGCAGGCCATACTGCTGGAAGCCGGCGAGCATGATCGCGGCCGTGGCCGTGGTCGGCAGGCCAAGCGTCAGCAGCGGAACCAGCGTGCCGGCAGCCGATGCGTTGTTGGCGGCCTCGGGACCGGCCACACCTTCAATGGCGCCGTTGCCGAACTCTTCCGGATGCTTGGTCAGGCGCTTTTCGGCCGCATAGGACAGGAACGTCCCGATCTCGGCGCCGCCGGCCGGCATCGCGCCGATCGGGAAGCCGATAAAGGTGCCACGAAGCCACGGCTTCCACGAGCGCGCCCAGTCTTTCTTGGTCATCCAGAGCGAGCCCTTGACGGCCTCGATCGTTTCCGGCCCGCGGTTGCCCTGGGCTGCGATGAACAGCGTCTCGCCGATGGCAAACATCGCCACGGCCAGTGTCGTCACCTCGATGCCGTCGAGAAGGTCGGGAACGCCGAAGCTGAGGCGCGTTTGGCCGGTCAACTGGTCGATGCCGATCATCGCCAGCGCAAAGCCGATGAACAGCGAGGTGAGACCGCGCAAGGTGCTGTCGCCGAAGGCTGACGAGACGGTGATGAAGGCGAGTACCATCAGCGCGAAATATTCGCGCGGTCCGAAGACAAGTGCCAGCTTGACGATATAGGGGGCGATGAAGGCGAGGCCGATGGTGGCGATCAGGCCGGCGACGAAAGAGCCTATGGCCGCTGTCGCCAGCGCGGGTCCCCCGCGCCCCGCGCGCGCCATCTTGTTGCCCTCGAGTGCCGTCACGATCGAGGCGCTTTCGCCGGGCGTGTTGAGGAGGATCGAGGTTGTCGAACCGCCATACATGCCGCCGTAATAGATGCCGGCGAACATGATCAGCGAGCCGGCCGGATCGAGCTTGTAGGTTACCGGCAGCAGCAGCGCGACGGTCAGGGCAGGGCCGATGCCCGGAAGCACGCCGACCGCGGTGCCGAGCGTCACGCCGATCAGGGCATAGAACAGGTTGATCGGCTGAAACGCGATCACCAGTCCCTGCAGGAGGAATTCAAAGGTGCTCATGGCAGTCGACCCTCAGATAAACAGGCGTTCGATCGGTCCAGCCGGCAGCGAGAGCTGCAGCAGCCGGGCGAAAATCAGCCAGACAACAAAGGACAGTACGATGCCGACGGGTATGGAAATCCACAGCTTGCGCCGCCCGAAAGCATAGGCGGTGGCGGCAAACAGCAGTCCCGTGGCGATCGAGAAACCAGCGGTCTTGAGCAGCAGCATCTGCGCAGCCAACCCGCCGATGATCCAGATGACCGGACCAATTTCCTGGTGCTCCCGTTCGGGAAAGTCCCGACGCATTGCGGCAAAGACGGTCCAGACGGCAAGCCCGAGCAAGCCGAAGGCGACGACATAGGGAACGGTCGCCGGTCCGACCGGCGAATAGGCGGTCAGCTCAGCCAGATGGGCTGCATCCCAAAGGATGACGCCGGCGATCACGGCGAGAACGACCGCCACGCCAAGCGCCGCCCCATCGGGGCGGCGCGGCGAGGTTTCGGGATGGTTGTTCCCGCTCATTTCACCAATCCGATGTCTTTCAGGACGGCTTCCGTCGCTGCAACATCCTTGGCCAGCTGTTCATCGAAGGCAGCGCCGGCCAGATAAGTGTCCTGCCAGCCCTTGGTCTTCAGCGTTTCCTGCCAGCCGGCCGACTTGGCCAGCTTTTCGATGTCGGCCGAGACAGCTGCCTTCTGTTCTTCCGTCAGGCCTGGAGCTGCGGCAATCATGCGCCAGTTTTCGACCACGACGTCGAGGCCGGATTCCTTCAGGGTCGGACCGTCGACATTCGCCAAGCGCTCGGCGCTGGAGATGGCGAGCAGGCGCAGGGTGCCGGACTTCACCTGGGATTCGAATTCGCCGTAACCGGAAATGCCGGCCGAAACCTGGCTGCCGAGAATGGCCGCAAGCGCTTCGCCGCCGCCGGAAAATGCGATGTAGTTGATCTTGGTCGGATCAACGCCGGCTGCTTTCGCAATCAGGCCGACTGCGATGTGGTCCGTGCCTCCGGCAGAACCGCCGCCCCAGGAAACCGAACCCGGATCCTTCTTCAGTGCTTCGACCAGGTCGCCCATGGTCTGGAAGGGCGAAGAGGCCGGAACGACGATGGCTTCGTATTCGCCGGTCAGGCGTGCGATCGGCGTGACGTCCTTCAGGGTGACGGGCGACTTGTTGGTCAGGATGGCGCCGACCATGACATAGCCGCCGACGATCAGCGAATTCGGATTGCCGGCTGCCTGGCTGGCAAACTGGGCAAGACCGATCGTGCCGCCGGCGCCAGGAACGTTCTGGACCTGGACGTTGCCGGAAATGCCTTCCTGCTGCATGACGGTCTGGATGGAGCGGGCCGTCTGGTCCCAGCCGCCGCCCGGGTTGGCCGGTGCAATGATGGTGTAGTCGGCAGCGAACGCCGGCAGCGACATGGCGCCGGCGATCAGCGATGCGAGAAACAGTTTCTTCAAGGTGGTGTCCTCCGTTGTCGCGTCTTTGACGCGTTTAAAACTCATCGGGAGAGACTGGGGCTACACGCAGCAATCGCTGTCAAAGGCTGTGCGTGTGTAAAGGGGTTCCTCCCGAACCGTTCCACTCATCCGCCTCCACGGATGATGGTGAACACTATGCACCACATGAAGCTGTCAGCAACCTGTCATGGCCGCGGAAGGATGGAAATCGTCACACGGAGGACATCCGCCTTCAAATTGGAAAGGACGCGCCTGGGCGCGTCCCTCCGTCACTATTTCGCCGGGATGCTAGAGCCGCGGCTGCCTGGCCAGCGTGACCATCAGCGGTGGCCAGGCAGCCGCGGCAGCAGGATGGTCAGCAGCCCCAGAAGCGGCAGGTAGGAGCAGATCCGGTAGACGAATTCGATGCCCTCGCGATCGGCAAAGACGCCGAGCACGGCAGCCCCGATGCCGCCGAAACCAAAGGCGAAACCGAAGAACATCCCGGCAATCAGGCCGACACGGCCGGGGACCAGTTCCTGGGCAAAGACCACGATGGCCGAGAAGGCGGACGAGAAGATGAAGCCGATCAGCACAACCAGCACCGAGGTCCAGAACAGGTTGGCATAGGGCAGCAGCAAGGCGAAGGGGATGACGCCGAGGATCGAGAACCAGATCACGATACGCGCGCCGAACCGGTCGCCGATCGGACCACCGAGAAAGACACCGGCCGCCGACGCGCCGAGGAACAGGAACAGCAGCAACTGGGCATCCTGAACGGAGACGCCGAACTTCTCGATGGTGAAGAAGGTGAAGTAGCTCGACAGGCTGGCCAGATAGGCGTTTTTCGTGGCCGTCAGCACGACAAGGACGACAAGCGTCATCAAGACCTTGTTGCGTGGCAATGGCAGGGCGCGGCTGGCAGGCGCGCGGCCGGCCGTGCTGCGGCGATGACGCGTATACCAGACGCTGACCCAGGACAGCACCGCAAAGCCGACGAGTGCGATCACGGTAAAGGCGCTGAGGCTGGTCTGTCCGCGCGGGATGACGATGAAGGCCGCCAAGAGAGGTCCGATTGCCGTGCCCGTATTGCCGCCAACCTGAAACAGCGACTGGGCAAAGCCATGCCGACCGCCGGATGCGAGACGCGCAACGCGCGAGGCTTCGGGATGGAAGATCGCCGAGCCGATGCCGATCAGGCACGCACCGATGATCAGCACGTAGAACTCATGCGCATAGGCGAGGGTTAACAGGCCGGCACAGGTCGACAACATGGCGGCAGGAAGCGAAAACGGCATGGGCCAGCGATCGGTGACGACGCCGACGGCCGGCTGCAGCAGCGATGCCGTCACCTGGAAGGCGAAGGTCAGCAAGCCGATTTGCACGAAGTCCAGCGCATAATTGGCCTTGAGAAGGGGGTAGAGCGATGTCAGCAGCGACTGCATGATGTCGTTCAGCATGTGGCAGAAACTGGCAGCGACAATGATGGAGTAGGCGGTTCGTTGCACGTCATGCCCGCCGGTTGCTGCTACGCTTGCCATTTCCGAGTTCTCCAGGTCGCCAGGTCCGCCCCACGCAGTCTGCGCGGCAGGCTCGTGTGTTACAGAGATTGCGGCTGGCCTGCTTTTGTGCTCTGGTCGTGTTCTTGCGAGAGTGGGCCAAATGCGTATTGTCGATCTTACCGGTGTCAAAAATCTGTTGGACAGCGAACATGCGCAGAGCCTGAGCTGGATCAATGATGCCGCGGAACCTGTTGTTGCGCTCGGCAGGCTCTATCCTTCCGGCTTCCGTGTTCCGTTGCATTCGCACAACAAGACCCAGCTCTGGTGCGCGCGCCGTGGCGTGGTGCTGGTCAGCACCACCGATGGGCGGTGGATGATCCCGCCGGGGCATGGCCTGATCATCCCTGCGGGACTTGAGCATTCCACCGAGATGATCAGCGAAGTCGAAATGCATTCGATCTATGTCGATCCGTCCGTTGCCGGCGCGAGCGGGCCGAAGGTGGTCGAGATCACCGGTCTCGGCAAAAGCCTGATGGAGGAACTGGTGCTGGTCGATGTAAGGCCTTTGTCGGTTCGCCGGCAGCGCCTGATCATGGAACTGCTTCTGGATGAAATCAGCCTGCTGCCGGAGAGGCCGTTGGGTCTGCCATTTCCGGAGGACGAGCGGCTGGCAAGCCTCTGCCGCCGTTTTCTCAAGACACCCGCCGCCAATGCCGGCATCGATGACTGGGCGCGCGACCTGGGCATGAGCCGGCGCTCCTTCACCCGCCTGTTCAGATCCGAAACGGGCGTCAGCTTCGTTACGTGGCGACAGCAGGCCTGCCTGTTCGCTTCCCTGCCGAAACTGGCGGCAGGAGAACCGGTAACGAATGTGGCGCTTGATGCCGGATATGAGAATATCGCAGCGTTTACCACCATGTTTCGGCGCATGCTGGGCAGTTCGCCCAGCACCTATCTCAAAGCGCGCTCAGCATGACATCCCCTTTCCGAGCTTTGTGCGGGAGAGGTGGCACAGGTGTATGATTTCTACTTCAGGTTTGGAAATCGGTCGTCACCTGCTAGAGTGAATTGACAATCCACAAGAGCAAAGCGCCGTGGGCTCGCGATGCCATCGACGTGCATGTCCGCTGTGCTAGAGATGTCGAACAATTTCCATAGTTGGATATGCAGTTCATGTTTGCAGATATGGTTTCGATGCGGACCGTCAATGCCCTGGTCAAGCGCCGACTGCCGACGGCCTATCCTTATATCCTGGCTGTACTGTCGGTCGCCTTGGCCTTTGCCATAAGGTTGGCGCTGGAGGGGCTGCTTTCCGACAATGCGCCGTTCATAATCTTCATTCCGCCGATCCTGCTGGTCGCCGCCGTGGGTGGGCTCAAGCCGACCCTGCTTGCCTTGGTGCTGTCTTCCCTGGCGGCGGCCTCGATCATCGGCCATGCGGGCATGTCCGCCCTCGTGCCGCTGTCGATCTTCGCCTTTGTCGGCATCGCCATCGGCGTCGTTGGCGAAATGCTGCAATCCGTGCGCCGGGTGATCCGTACGGCCGAAGCGACGCTTGCCTCGCGCGAGGCGCATCTTCGTTCGATCCTCGATACGGTCCTCGATGCGACGGTCGTCAGCACGCGCGATGGCACGATCGTCTCATTCAATGCCGCCGCCGTCCGGCAATTTGGCTATTCGGAAGACGAGGTTGTCGGTCAGAACCTGAGGATCCTGATGCCCGAGCCCTATCGGCGGGAACATGACGGCTATATCGAACGCTATCTTCATACCGGCGAAAAGCGGATCATCGGCGTCGACCGTGTGGTTGTCGGGCGGCGCAAGGACGGTTCGACCTTCCCGATGAAGCTGGCCGTCGGCGAAATGCATTCCGGCGGACAGACCTTTTTCACCGGCTTCATCCGCGACCTGACGGAACGTGAAGAAACGGCCGCGCGGTTGCATGAAACGCAGGGTGAACTGGCGCGCCTTGCCCGCATGAACGAGATGGGCGAAATGGCATCGACCCTCGCGCACGAACTCAACCAGCCGCTGTCGGCAATAGCCAACTATGTTCACGGCTGTGTCCGACTGCTGCAGGATGCCGACGATCCGAAAACGGTGATGGTCCGGGATGCTCTTGAGGTGGCGGCCGAGCAGTCGCTTCGGGCAGGACAGATCATCAAGCACCTGCGTGAATTCGTCACCAAGGGCGAAACGGACAAGACGCCGGAGAACATCCGCCAGGTCATCGAGGAATCCGGTGCGCTGGCGCTGGCCGGTTCGAAGGAGAAGGGTGTCCGAACCGTCTTCGACTTTGCTCCCGGCGCCGAAATGGCGATGATCGACCGCATCCAGATCCAGCAGATCCTGATCAACCTGATGCGCAATGCGATCGAGGCGATGAAGGATTCCCCCTACCGCGAATTGACCGTTCGAACCCGCCTGGAAGGCGAAGGGGAAATCGCCGTGGAAGTACAGGACACTGGGCCTGGAATTTCCGATGAGATCGCCCAGGACCTGTTCAAGCCCTTCGTCACCACCAAGTCCGGCGGTATGGGCATTGGCCTGTCGATTTCGAAACGTATCGTCGAAGCGCACGGGGGGGAGATGACCGTGTCGAAAAACGCTTCGGGGGGCGCAAGCTTCCGCTTCACGCTCCCGTCGTTCAATGAGGGCATTGCCAATGCAGATCGCTGATTTCACCGTTCATATCGTCGACGACGAAGAACCTGTGCGCAAGTCGCTGGCTTTCCTGCTGACCATGAACGGTTTCGCTGTCCGCATTCATGAGACGGCGGCAGCCTTTGCGGAGTTTGCACCTAATGCCCGCAACGCGGTTCTGATCACCGATCTCAGAATGCCGGAAATGAGCGGCATCGATCTCGTGCGCCGGCTTGCAGCGATGAAACTGAAGGTCCCCTCCATCGTTATCACAGGCCATGGTGACATCCCCATGGCCGTCGAGGCGATGAAAGCCGGTGCCTCGGATTTTATCGAAAAGCCGTTCGAGGATACCGTCATCATCGACGCGATCAGGCGTGCGGCGATCCAGCTTGCCGGCAGTGCGGAAGATGGCGAGACGATCGACGAGATCCGCGACCGGGTCGCCACCCTGAGCGAGCGCGAAAGGCAGGTGCTGTCGGCCGTGGTCGCGGGCCTGCCCAACAAGAGCATTGCCTATGATCTCGATATCAGTCCGCGCACGGTGGAGGTGCATCGGGCGAATGTCATGACCAAGATGAAGGCAAAAAGTCTGCCGCAACTGGTGCGAATGGCGATGTCTGCAGGTTTCGGCCCGCAGTGATCGGGAAGGTGATTGCGAAACCTTTGATCTGGCGCAAGGCACAATGGCGGCAAGTGGTCTAGCCATGCAGTATGGCGGATTGACCGTCGAGACGTGAGAGACGACCGTGCCTGCCGCCAAACCCATTGCCATCCTGGCTGCCGACCATGCCCTGAGGCAATCGCTGGCTTTTGCCTTGGCCGCGGAAGGTTTTGCGTCGGAGACATTTTCTGCCGAGGATTGGCACCGCGCGGCGCAGGACAATCAACGCTTTCTCTGCTTCATCATCGATGAGCAGGCGCTGCCGGTAACCTCGATCGAGATGATCGGACTTGCCGCGCCGATCATTCTGCTGGCGGATGGGCTTGGCTCCCACGTCGACGTTGCTGGCGCCCGGGTGATCTACAAGCCATCGCAGGGGTCGGATATCCTCGCTGTGGTGCGCACGCTGTCGATCCCCGCTCATGCCTAGGTACAAACCCGTAGTGTCATAACCGAATTTCCCGGCTGTCGCCGCTGTTGCATTGTCCGTTCACCGAACCGAGGAGAACGGACATGCACGCCAGTTTCAACGCCGCACCCCATGCTGCTTCGACACCGAAATTCGGTTCCCGGTTCCCCGCTGCCGTGACCGGTTTTGCCAAGCCGCAACTGGTCATCAACTTTACCGCCGACGAAGAGATCTATGGCCCGGGAGACAAGGCCGGCACCTTCTACAAGGTCGCTTACGGCGCTGTGCGCATCTACCGCCTGCTGACCGACGGCCGGCGCCAGATCATCGCATTTCATCTCGCCGGCGAGACCTTCGGTTTCGAGCCAGGCCTGACCCACGGTTTCTTCGCGGAATCGATTACCGAGAGCGGACTTCGCGCCTACAGTCAGCATGACAGCGCAGAAACCTCGCACGAATTGCTTTCGCTGGCGCTCAATGAAATGGTTCGCGCTCAGGAACATCTCCTCGTCGTCGGCCGCCAGACGGCGCTTGAGCGCATCATCAGCTTCCTTCTCGACATCTCCAGCCGTCAGGGCGATCTGGAACATACGGAGCTTCCAATGTCGCGCATCGACATCGCCGACTACCTGGGAATGACGATCGAGACCGTTTCGAGAGCCTTCGCCAAGCTGCGCCAGGAAGGCTACATCAATCTCCCCAATGCCCGCACCGTCGAGATCCGGCGCGGACATGCACTCCGCGATCTCTGCGAATAAGTTGCAGTGAGCGATCACCAGCAGACTACGGCTGCCAGTGTTCCATGGTGGTCCAGTTGCTGGTGAGGCGTCGATCATCAAGCGTGAAGGCAAAGAGATTGCCGCCGCCGCCCGGTTGGTCGAAGGTTCGGGCAATCGGCACGCCTGACAGATGACATTTCAGCAGAGTTCCGACGCCGCCATGGCCGACAAATGCAATTGGCAGGCGCGGGTCGTGATTGGAAAGGATCACGGAGACCGCGTCGACGATCCGCCGCTGTGCAGCGATCGCACGCTCCCAGCCGCGAAAGCTCTCCTCGGGATGGGCAAAGAACCAGTCGGCCGCCGCTTCAAACGCGGTCGGTTCCAGAAAGCCCGTCGCCGATCGGTCGTTTTCGTGCATGGCCTCGACGCGTTCGACGCTGATGCCCGCCGCGGCGGCCAGAATCTCGGCCGTCTCGACCGCCTTCAATTCATTGCTGGAAACGATGCGCTTCAATGCGCGAACCCAAGGGCGTTGCGCTGTTTGCTCGGCTCTCTGGCGACCGAGATCCTCTAGTCCCCATTGTGGAACGGGGACTAGAGGATCGATCTTCACCTGCGGATGGGTGATGTAAAGGCCGAACATGGGGCTCAGCCCCGGCGGTAGATCCAGAGCTGTGCGGGCGGGATATTGCGCACGATGAAATCGAAATGCTGGATGTGATAGCTGTGCGGCTTGGCAACGATGGGAGACATCGGGCCGTAGGAGATCTGCACGACCGGCCGCCCCGCCGGGACACGATCGAGCAGGTCTTCCAGCAGACGAATGCGTGTTTCCATCGGGAAATTCAACAGCGGCACGGCAGAAACGACGCTGTCGAATGTCTGGTCGGCGAGTTCGCCGAGCGTTGTTTTCAGGTCAAAGGCGTCGCCCTGGACGAAATGCACCCCCGGATAGCCCTGAACCAGATGATGGAAGAAATCTTCGGAATATTCGACGGAAACAAGTTTTTCTGGCGGGACACCGCGTGCAAGGATCGCTTTGGTGATTACTCCGGTCCCGGGGCCAAGCTCCAGAACTGGCAGGCCGGAATGCGGATTGACGACGCTGGCCATCTTCCGGGCGGTGATGGATGAGGTTGGCACGATGGCGCCAACCTGCTTTGGACCCTGCATCATGCCTTTGAAGAAACGAATCTCTTCGTTGAATTTCTTCTCGAACCGCTGCTTCAAACGCAAAGCCATCGCCGTATCCCTGTTTTCAATTTACGTCATGCAAATCGCTGAGAAGCAATTTCGGAGCAAACTGTCGCAAATACAAGGCCAGATGCCGCCCTCGGGCAATTTTCCCGAGGTTAGGCTAAACGCGCATCGGCATGAGCACATACAGCGCATCGACGCCGGCCGTGTCGCGGATCAGCGTCGGAGAGCCGGCATCCGCCAGCAGGAAGATGGCGTCATCGCCCGACAATTGCGCAGTGATATCGAGAAGATACTTGGCATTGAAGCCGATCTCCATCGCATCATTGTCATAGCCGACGGCCACTTCTTCGGTCGCGCTGCCGGAATCCGGGTTGTTGACGGTCAACAGAAGCTGGCCATCCGACAATGCAAGCTTCACGGCACGGCCGCGCTCCGACGAAATCGTCGAGACACGGTCGACGGCCTGGGCAAAGCTCTGGCAATCGATGCGCATTTCCTTGTCGTTTGCCGTCGGGATGACGCGCTGGTAGTCGGGGAAGGTGCCATCGATCAGCTTGGAGGTCAGAACGATGGAGCCGATCGTCAGGCGAATTTTCGAATCCGAAATCTCGATCGCGATGATCAGGTCGGGATTGTCCATCAGCTTCTGCAGTTCGCCGACAGTCTTGCGCGGAATGATGATGCCGGGCATGCCTTCGGAACCGGATGGCGCATCGACATCGGCACGCGCCAGGCGGTGGCCGTCGGTCGCAACCGCGCGCAGCTTCAAGGCACCGCCCGCTTCGATCGTGTGCAGGAATATGCCGTTCAGGTAATAGCGCGTCTCTTCGGTCGAGATCGCAAACTGGGTCCGGTCGATCAGCATCTTGAAGTCCGATGCCTTGATCTTGAAGGAATGGCTGAAGCTGCCGGCGGTCAGATCCGGGAAATCCGATTGCGGCAGGCACTGCAGCGAGAATTTCGAGCGACCGGAGGCAACCGTCATGGTCGAGCCATCCGGATTGGTCGCCAAAAGGACCTCGGAACCATCCGGCAGCTTGCGGACGATGTCGTAGAGCAGGTGGGCCGGCACCGTGGTCGCTCCAGCCTGCTCGACCATCGCCGGTGTGCCTTCGGTGATCTCCAGATCAAGGTCGGTCGCTTTCATGTCGAGGGCAGCACCCTCGGCCTTCAAGAGCACGTTCGACAGGATCGGGATCGTATTGCGACGCTCGACCACGCGATGCACATGGTTCAGCGATTTCAGGAGATTGGACCGTTCAAGTGTAATACGCATGGACGCTACCGCTTTCGACATGTCGTCATCCGGTTGCCCGGATCGAATTGAGGCCGGCCTGACCCCGGGCCGGGCGATGTGGACGGGCAAAATGGCAGGAAAAGAACCACAAAAGCAAGAGGCTTGGCAGTTTTCCACTTGGGCAAGGGCAAACGAAATGCTGGAATGGTTTATTGCCGCCGCGCCCGCCACCGCCCTTGCTCGCAAAGCGTGGCTGGAGGATAAAGGCGCAATGACAAGCCATGACAATTCCACCGCCCCGATTGCAGCCGCAAAGCGTTACCGCGTCAATGATACGCTGGTGAATGCGCGGCCGCTTGAGCCCGCACTTTACCTAGTCGCAACGCCGATCGGAAACCTGAGTGACATTACCCTGAGGGCACTGGAAACGCTCGCCGGTGCAGATGTGCTCGCCTGCGAGGATACGCGGGTCACACGTGTTCTGCTTGATCGCTACGGCATCGAAAATCGGCCCTATGCCTATCATGAGTATAATGCCGACGAGGCAGGGGCGCGTCTTCTGGCGGCACTTGAAGCCGGAAAATCCGTGGCGCTGGTTTCAGATGCCGGCACGCCGCTGGTCTCCGATCCCGGTTATCGCCTAGGTCAGTTGGCCATTGAGGCCGGTCACCGGGTCGTGCCGATCCCCGGCGCATCCGCACCGCTGGCTGCATTGGTCGGATCTGGTCTTCCCAATGATGCCTTCCTTTTTGCCGGTTTCCTGCCGACCAAGGACAAGGCACGTCGCGACCGGCTGAACGCGCTGGCCAAGATCCCGGCAACGCTGATCTTCTTCGAATCTCCCCATCGCATCGCAGACACCCTGGTGGCGGCAGCTGAAGAACTGGGTGAGGCGCGACCGGCCTCCGTCTGCCGCGAGCTGACCAAGACTTTCGAGGAATTCCGCCGCGCCCCGCTTGGTGAACTTGCAAAGCAATTTGCCGACCGTACGGTCAAGGGCGAGATCGTTCTGGTGATTGGTCCGCCGGCACCCGATGCGGCGCCCGATGCCGCCGACGTGGACAGCCTGCTGGCGGAGCTTTCGAGCACCATGCCGACCGCCAAGGCAGCAACCGAGGCCGCAAAGCTGACCGGCCTGCCACGCAAGGAACTGTACCAGCGCCTGCTCGAGCTTCGGGGAGCTGCGTGAAATCCGGTCGCGGAGACGCCAGCCGGATCCGCGCCGAACGGCATGGCCGTTTCTCCGAATATCTCGCCGCCCTTTTTCTGCTGACCCGCGGCTACCGGCTGATGGCGTTCCGTTACCGCACCAAGGTCGGTGAAATCGATATCGTCGCAAGGCGGGGCGACCTCGTCGCCTTTGTCGAAGTGAAGGCACGCCGCGACCTGATGGCCGGTGTCGATGCGGTCGGATTTGCCAGCCAGAAGCGCATTCGCGCTGCCGGTGATCAATGGCTGCGGCGCCAGCCCGACGCGGCACGCCTGTCATATCGATATGATATCGTCGTGGTTCGGCCATGGCACTGGCCGCGCCATTTCCCGGATTCGTTTTAGCTTCGTTTTGCTTTCGACATGAGAAGAGCGAAACCCGTCGATTGTGACAGCTCTGTCACGAAAGCTTCAAGGGCGTGTCACGGAGCGCGCCTAATGCAGGCCTCACCCCAATCAACCGGTGGAGAGGATCTGACCCATGATCAAGAAGATTTGCCTGGCCGCACTGGCCGTATCCATGTCCGCGTCGACGACGCTTGCCGCAACCGACATCACCTGGTGGCACGGTATGGGTGGCCGCAACGGCGAAGTCATCAACGAACTCGCCCAGAAATTCAACGCGGCCCAGGCCGAATGCGCCATCACTCCGGTTTCGAAGGGTAGCTACGAAGAAGCCCTGGCATCCGGCATCGCCGCTTTCCGTTCGGGCGAACAGCCGAACATCCTGCAGGTCTTTGATGCCGGTGCTGCGACCATCATCAACGCCAAGGGTGCGACCATTCCGGCTGAAGACCTCCTGAAGGATAACGGCTTTGCCTTCGACCGCGAAGCCTTTATCGAGGGCGTCCGCTACTTCTACGCCGACTCGGACGGCAAGTTCGTCGGCATGCCGTTCAACTCCTCGGCGCCGATCATGTATATCAATGACGAAGCCCTGAAGAAGGCCGGTGTCGAAGCCCCGAAGACCTGGGAAGAATTCGAAGCCATCGCGCCGAAGCTGAAGGAAGCCGGCTACCTGCCGCTCGTTCAGTCGCAGCTGACCTGGCAGTTCACCGAGAACTTCTTCTCGCGCAACAACATTCAGTTCGCCTCGAACAACAACGGTTATGACAGCGTCGTCGACACGACGATCAACGTCACCGATGAAAACCACGTCATGATGTATGAGAAGCTGAAGGCCTGGTACGATCAGGGCCTGTTCGGCTATTACGGTGCTGCCTGGAACGACAACCAGAAGGTCTTTGAAGAAGGCAAGGCCGCTCTCTGGATCGGTTCGTCCGGCTCCTTCGGCGGCCTCCAGAAGACCGCAACCATGCCGTTCTCGGCAACTTTCCTGCCATACTGGGGTTCGATCAAGGGTGCCGGCGTTCACTCCTTCATCGGTGGTGCTGCCCTGTTCGCAATGGCCGGCAAGTCCGATGCCGAGAACAAGTGCACGGCTTCGTTCTTCAACTTCCTGACGTCGACCGATGTCCAGAAGTTCTATCACCAGGCGACCGGCTACGTTGCCATCACCAAGGCAGCCTACGAGCTGGCCAAGTCTGAAGGTTACTACAAGGAAAAGCCGGCTGCCGAAGTTGGTATCCAGCAGCTGTCGCTGCCGGGCGCCGAGTGGGACAAGGGCTACCGCCTCGGCTTCTACCCGCAGATCCGCTCGGTGATGGAGCGCGAATACAACCGCATCTTCGCTGGCGAAACCACGCCGAAGGACGCGATGGAGACCATCAAGAAGGAAGCCGACGAATTGCTCGCCCGCTTCGCCAAGACCGCCGGCTGATCATCACTGTCGCATGAATGAGCCCGGGGGTGATGAGCCCCCGGGACTTGCGTTGAAAGGGCTCCGATGAAGCGCGTCCAGTTTAACTCCCGCTATCTTCCGTATCTGCTGCTGCTGCCGCAGTTCGTGATCATTACCATCTTCTTCTACTGGCCGTCCGCCCAGGCAATCACCTCGTCCTTTTATATCGAGGATCCCTTCGGCTTCGGATCGAGCTTTGTCGGCCTGTCGAACTATACCGATGCGCTGGGCTCGCCCGAGTACCAGAAGATCGCCCGCTTTACTGTTGCCTACAGCCTGATCGTCACGTTTCTCGCCCTGTCCTTCGGCATGCTTCTGGCGCTGAAGGCCGATGCCGTCATCCGCGGCCAGTCGTCCTACAAGACGCTTCTGATTGCAGTCTATGCGATCGCCCCGCCGGTTGCCGGCCTGATCGGCATGATGATGTTCGACCAGCACATTGGCCCGTTCGTGCATTTGGTTGCCTTATTCGGCTGGGACATGAAGGTCGGCATCAATTATTACGACACCGCGTTTGCCATGATCATGGTCGCCGTCTGGAACCAGATCCCCTACAATTTCATCTTTTTCCTCTCCGGCCTGCAGGGCATCCCGGCCTCGATCCGCGAGGCGGCTGCCATCGACTGCAAGTCGGGCACGCGCCGCTTCTGGACGGTCATCCTGCCGCTGCTGACGCCGACGGCCTTCTTCCTGCTGGTCATCAACATGACCTATTCGCTGTTCGACACCTTCGGTATCATCGATGTCATCGTGAAGGACAAGCCGGCCAACAATCCGATCACCCTGGTCTACAAGGTCTATCTCGATGGCTTCCGCGGCAACGACCTCGGCTCTTCCTCGGCCCAGTCGGTCATCCTGATGGTCATAGTCCTTGTGCTGACGCTGATCCAGTTCCGCTTCATCGAACGTCGCGTTCACTACGGTTGAGGATCACATCATGTATCGCACTAGGTTCTTCGATCATCTCATTCTTATCTGCGGCGTGATCTTCATGCTCGGGCCGCTGGTCGTTGCCTTCACCACCTCGACCCATTCGGCCGCCGAGATCCATACCAACGGCCTGATGCTGAACATCGGCGATGATTTCACCACGACCTATGACAAGGTGCTCTTCAAGAGCGGCGGTTTCACCGGCCAGGTGACGGGCCTGACCATGGCGATGAACTCGCTGATCCTCGGTCTCGGCTTTGCCATCGGCAAGATCGTGCTGTCGATGCTGGCAGCCTATGCCATCGTCTATTTCCGCTTCCGGTTTGCGACCATTGCCTTCTGGCTGATTTTCACCACGCTGCTTCTGCCGCTCGAAGTGCGCATCATGCCGTCCTACAAGGTGATGAGCGATCTTGGCCTGCTCAACAGCTATCAGGGCCTGATCCTGCCGCTTCTGGCGTCGGCCACCGGCACGTTCTTCTTCCGCCAGTTCTTCAAGTCTGTGCCCGATGAACTGCTGGAGGCCGCCCGCATCGACGGCGCCGGACCGGTGAAATTCTTCATCGACGTTCTGGTGCCGCTGTCGCGCACCATGATCGCCGCCGTCTTCATCATCATGTTCGTCTATGGCTGGAACCAATATCTCTGGCCGATGCTGATGACCACCGACGAGGGCTTCTACACCCTGATGCGCGGCATCAAGCAGATCCTGCAGGTCTGGGTCGGCTCGCAGATCCCCGATTACAACGAAGCCTTTGCCATGGCCGTGCTCGCCATGCTGCCGCCTGTGTTCGTGGTGGTGGTGTTCCAGAGCTGGTTCATCAAGGGTCTCACCGAAACAGACAAGTAAGAGAGGATTGCCCCAATGGCTTCCATCGATATCAACCAGGTCTCGAAAATCTACGACGGCGGCGCCAAGGCCGTGAACGGCGTCGACATCCAGATCGAGGACGGTGAATTCATCGTGCTCGTCGGACCGTCTGGCTGCGGCAAGTCCACGCTTTTGCGCATGGTCGCCGGCCTCGAGGAGATCTCGGAAGGAACGGTCTCGATCGGTGACCGCGTCGTCAACCAGATCGAGCCGGCTGACCGCGACATCGCCATGGTCTTCCAGAACTATGCGCTTTATCCGCATATGACCGTCTACGACAATCTCGCCTATGGCCTGAAGAACCGCGGCACGCCGAAGACGGAGATCGCCGACCGTGTGGCGGAAGCCGCCCGCATGCTGGAGATCGAACCCTATCTGACCCGCAAGCCGCGTGCACTGTCCGGTGGCCAGCGCCAGCGTGTGGCCATGGGCCGGGCCATTGTCCGCAAGCCGGCGGTCTTCCTCTTCGACGAGCCGCTTTCCAATCTTGACGCCAAGCTGCGCGTCTCGATGCGCGGCGAAATCCGCAAGCTGCAGCGCCGGCTGAAGACCACGGCGATCTACGTCACGCATGACCAGCTCGAAGCGATGACCCTGGCCGACCGTCTCGTCGTGCTGAATGGCGGTATGATCGAGCAGATCGGCACGCCGCTGGAGGTCTACAATCGCCCGGCTTCGACCTTTGTCGCCAGCTTCATCGGCTCCCCCGCGATGAACCTCGTCGACGGCGTGATCGAAGGCGGACGTTTGCGCATCGGTGACGTGGAGTTGCCGACCGAGCCACAAGGGATCGCCGATGGGCCGGTCCGGATCGGCATGCGCGCGGAAGATCTGACCGAAGCAGGCGACGGCGACGCCACGCTGACGCTCGTCGTCGACTATGTGGAGGAACTGGGCGCGCAAAGGCTTGTGCATGGCCTGGTGGGTGGGCAGCCGCTGACCGCAGTCGTCGCCTCGCATGCGCTGATGACCGACCGCCTGCCATTGAAGATAGCGCCGTCCAAGCTGCATTTCTTCTCAGCTGAAAACGGCAAGCGCCTGGCTGCTGGTACCGGTGTTACCGAACAGCATGCCGATCGTTCTGTCGCAGAACCGGCCCTGGCCTGACCTGAAATTCGCCGGATCGCTAAAAGTTTAGCGATCCGGCGAACCCAATCTTTGAGACGCCTGCACTAAGGTCCCCTCGAATTTGTTGGGGGATTACAATGCCTTTAAAGCTCATGGTCGCCGGAATGGCCGCCGTCATGCTCGCCGCACCGCGCCGTCAGTCGGACGAGGCGCCGCCGGTCGTGGCCGCAAGTGGCGACCAGGTCGAGCTGAACCTGTCGCCAATCAATCCGGACTGGATTATCGATGGGGCTCCGGTAGCGCGTGTCGGCCAGCATTCGACCAGCGCCGACGAGGCAAGCTCGACCGCTGTCTGGGACTGCACCGCCGGCGCATTTCGCTGGTTTTTCAGCTGGGACGAGACGGTGGTGATCCAGGAAGGCGAGGTGCATGTCACCGGCGCAGACGGATCGACCCGCATCCTGAAGGCCGGCGACATCGCTTATTTCCGCGGTGGCACCTGGGCGACCTGGCGCGTCGACAGCTATGTGCGCAAGATCGCCTTCCTACGCAAGCCTTTCCCCGAGCCGCTGGCAATCCTGTACCGGATGCGCAATGCGCTGCGTTCCGGCAAATACTGGGCTCTGTGAGCTGATCCGACGTTGAGCAGAATTCAAGCGTTGCGCCGTTGCCATCGTGCCCGGCGCAGCCTAAATCTGCCATGCTTTTCAACGGGGATGCAGTCATGGCAAAAATCACCAATGTCGCGGTCCAGATGGACCATGTTTCCGGGATCGGGATCGCGGGCGACTCGACCTTTGCCATGAGCCTCGAGGCGCAGGCCCGCGGCTACAAGCTCTTTCACTACACGCCAGATCGCCTCAGCATGCGCGACGGCAAGATCTTCGCCACCGTCGAGCCGATGGAACTGCGCGACGTGAAGGGCGATCACTACACCCTCGGCGCACCCGAGCGCGTCGATCTGTCGAGCATGGACGTGGTGCTGCTGCGCCAGGATCCGCCCTTCGACATGGCCTATATCACCGCGACACACCTGCTCGAGCGCATCCATCCGAAGACGCTGGTCGTCAACGACCCGGCCTGGGTGCGCAATTCGCCGGAAAAGATCTTCGTCACCGAATTCGCCGACCTGATGCCGCCAACCCTGATCACCCGCGACCCGGAAGAGATTGCCCGCTTCCGTGCCGAGATGGGCGATATCATCCTGAAGCCGCTCTATGGCAATGGCGGCGCCGGCGTTTTCCACTCGACCCGCGACGACCGCAATTTCTCCTCGCTGATGGAAATGTTCGGCCAGATGTTCCGCGAGCCCTTCATCGCCCAGGGCTACCTGCCGGCGGTGCGCAAGGGCGACAAGCGCATTATCCTCGTCGATGGGGAACCCGTCGGCGCGATCAATCGTGTTCCGGCCGAACACGATGCCCGTTCCAACATGCATGCCGGCGGCAAGCCCGAGCCGACGGAGCTGACGGCCCGCGAACGGGAAATCTGCGCACGCATCGGTCCAGCCCTGCGCGAACGCGGCTTCCTTCTGGTCGGCATCGATGTGATCGGTGACTATATGACCGAAATCAACGTCACGTCGCCGACCGGCATTCGCGAGGTCAAGCGTTTCGGCGGTGCCGATATCGCAGCGTTGCTATGGGATGCGATCGAGAAGAAGCGCACCTAAGCCTCTGGAATCGCGCCAGTAGTTCACAATTCGTTCTCGTCACTCAACCGGCTGCAACCGGGCGCCTACCTATGCGCGCCAATGTTCTGCAAATGTTCTTGTGTTTTGCTACCCCTTATGCGAGATTGTTCCCGTCGGTACACGCAATATGAAGTTGTGGTTGTGCGGGCCGGGATAAATCGGAACGGCGAGGGCGGGCAATGGTGGCGCGTGTCAGTACGGTTGCATTTCATGGCATAGAAGGTGTGCCCGTCGATGTTCAGGTGATGGTGGCGCCTGGAAAGATGGGCATGCAGATTGTCGGCCTGCCAGACAAGGCTGTTGCCGAAAGCCGCGAGCGGGTTCAGGCGGCACTGCATGCCTCCGGCCTCGCGCTGCCGCCGAAGAAGGTGACGGTCAATCTGGCGCCCGCCGATCTGCCCAAGGAGGGCTCGCATTTCGACCTGCCCATTGCGCTCGGCCTGATGGCGGCGCTGGGGGCGATCCCGGGCGATGCTCTTTCGGGTTATCTCGTCATCGGTGAACTCAACCTCGACGGCACGATTGCCCCGATTGCCGGCGCCTTGCCGGCGGCGATCAGCGCCAATGCACTTGGAAAGGGATTGATCTGCCCGTCCGAAAGCGGCGGAGAGGCCGCCTGGGCCGGCAGCGAAATCGATATCCTGGCGCCGCGCAGCTTGATCGCGCTTGCCAATCATTTTCGCGGCAACCAGATCCTGACCCGGCCGGAACCTGCGATCCGCAGCCTGCCCGCCAATCTGCCGGACCTCGCCGATATCAAGGGCCAGGAAAGCGCCAAGCGAGCGCTGGAAGTGGCAGCTGCCGGAGGCCACAACCTTCTGATGGTTGGTCCGCCAGGGTCGGGAAAGTCGATGCTGGCGGCGCGTCTTCCCTCAATCCTACCACCGCTGTCGGCTGCAGAACTGCTTGAGGTCTCGATGATCCATTCGATTGCCGGCCAGCTTTCGGGTGGCAAGCTGTCGGATCGCCGTCCGTTCCGCACACCGCATCATTCCGCCACCATGGCGGCACTGGTCGGCGGCGGGATGCGTGCCCGTCCGGGCGAAGCCTCGCTTGCCCATCATGGCGTGCTCTTTCTGGACGAGTTGCCGGAGTTTACCCCGCCGGTCCTCGATGCCCTGCGCCAGCCGCTTGAAACCGGCGAATGCATCATCGCGCGCGCCAATCACCGGGTGACCTACCCGTCGGATTTCCAGCTGGTTGCGGCGATGAACCCATGCCGCTGTGGCATGGCGGGCGAACCCGGACACAGTTGCGCCCGAGGTCCTCGCTGCCAGAGTGATTATCAGGGGCGGATCTCCGGTCCGCTGATGGATCGCATCGATATCCGCATCGATGTGCCGGCCGTGGTTGCCGCCGATCTCATCCGCCCGCGTCCGGCCGAAAACAGCGCCGATGTCGCAAAACGCGTGGCCGCGGCAAGGGATCGCCAGCGGCAGCGCTTCGGTGATCTCGGCCTGCCGACCTGCACCAATGCCCGTTGCTCGACAGCCCTGATCGAAATGCTGGCCGAACCGGATGCGGCTGGCCTGCAATTGCTGCGGGATGCCGCCGACAAGTTTCGCTTTTCGGCCCGCGGCTATCACCGGGTTTTGAAAGTGGCGCGCACACTGGCCGACCTCGATGGCGCAACGATGCTCGGCCGCATTCATCTCGCCGAGGCGATTTCCTATCGCATCGCGTCTGAGAGACTGGCGTCGTCGGCGGCGGCGTAGACGGGCGGCTGCGGTCCGCGGGGGTTCGTCCCGGCGCCTGCCGGAGGCGCCGGGACATCAGATCGCCATCACTCGCCGAGGCCGGCAAATAGCGCGGTGGAGAGATAACGTTCGGCAAAGGAGGGAATGATCACCACGATCGTCTTGCCGGCATTTTCATCGCGGCTGCCGACCTTGATCGCAGCGGCCAATGCGGCGCCTGACGAGATGCCGACCGGTACGCCTTCCAGGCGGGCGACAAGACGGGCAGTTTCGAAGGCTTCTTCATTGCTGACGGTGATGATTTCATCATAGATCGTGGTATCGAGGATGGCGGGTGCAAAACCGGCCCCGATGCCCTGGATCTTGTGCGGGCCGGGCGCGCCGCCGGACAGCACCGGGCTGTCGGCCGGTTCGACCGCGACGACCTTCACGCCGGGCTTCTTTGCCTTCAGCACTTGGCCGGCGCCGGTAATCGTGCCGCCGGTACCGATGCCGGACACGAGGATGTCGACGGCGCCATCGGTGTCGTTCCAGATCTCCTCGGCTGTGGTCTTGCGGTGGATCTCCGGATTGGCCGGATTTTCAAACTGCTGCGGAATGACCGAATCGGGTGTGGCTTCCGCCAGTTCCTGCGCCTTGGCGATGGCGCCCTTCATGCCCTTCGGGCCTTCGGTCAGTACGAGTTCGGCGCCGAGCAGCGCCAGCATCTTGCGGCGTTCGATCGACATGGTCTCGGGCATGGTCAGGATCAGCCGGTAGCCCTTGGCAGCGGCGGCAAAGGCCAGCGCAATGCCGGTATTGCCGGAGGTCGGTTCGATCAGGGTTGTCTTGCCGGGGACAATCTTGCCCTGCGCTTCCAGGCTTTCGATCATCGCGACGCCGATGCGGTCCTTGACCGAGGCGATCGGGTTGAAGAATTCGAGCTTGGCCAGAAGATTGGCCTTCACGCCCTTTTCCCGGGCCAGCTTGTCGAGGCGAACGATCGGTGTGTCGCCGATCGTGTCGGTAATCGAGTTGTAGACGCGGCCGCGGCCCGGTTTCCTGTCATTCGTCATCTATCTCTCCCTGCGGTAGGTTTTTGTTGACAGGAAGGATAGGCCCAAACGTTGCGCACCGCCAGAACCTCCAGTCTAAGTCACGGTCCGTCCAGAGCAAAAAGCATGCGCATTCGCGGTCTTCGCGACATCTCTGTGTCAGGCGCTGCGTGTGGCGATATAGGCCGCCGTCCCGGCAAGGATGCCTGCCGCCGAGCGATTGAGCGCTTTCAGCGCCGATGGTCGCTTCAGCAGCGTGCGGGCCTGTGACGCCAGAAGGATGTACGGAATGAGAACTGCCATCAGAACGATGAACGTCAGCCCGACCAGCAGCGCATAGTCCGCCATGTCGATTGCTTCGAGCGGCAGCAGCGTCGGCACAAGAGCAATGTAGAACAGCATGGTTTTTGGGTTGCCGAGCGTCACCAGAAGCCCGGAGAGGAAGGAAAGACCGGCATGTGTCGAGCGTTGCGCCTCGATCGACTGTGGCAAGAGCCCGGCAGTCCAGAGCTTCCACGCGATATAGATCAGATACATTGCGCCGACGAATTTGATCACCAGAAACGCCGTGGCAAAGGTCTTAGCGACCAAGGCGAGGCCGAGGATCACGGCGGTCAGATAGACGAGATCGCCGAGGATCAGGCCAAGTCCCATGAAAAATGTCGGGCGGAAGCCCGAGCCGAGCGCACGTGCGACAATCGCCGTCATGCCGGGCCCCGGAATGGCCGCAGCAATGAAAAGTGCGCCGCAATAGGCAAGCACTGTCGTCAGAGTCATTGGCAGTCCTCCGGATTTCGGTGCGTCCCATGCGAACGCATTCGATATTTGAACGCAAGGATGAGCAGGCAATGCTGTAGACCCGCAATGCCGGACTTGCAACGGTGACACGATGCGCCGTTGCCGTCAGTCGGCGACTGAGCCTATGGCAATGAGAGACCATTTCGGAGCCGCTTGATGCCTACATTTCCGACACTTCTTGCCTTCGCACTGATTTGCCTCGGCATGGTGCTGACCCCAGGCCCGAACATGATCTATCTGGTCTCGCGCTCGATCTGCCAGGGGCCGGCAGCCGGCCTTGTCTCCCTCGGCGGCGTGGCCCTCGGCTTCCTGTTCTACATGCTGATGTCGGCGCTCGGTATCACCGTCCTGCTGATGGCCATTCCCTTTGCCTATGACGCGCTGAAACTCGCAGGCGCCGCCTATCTGGTCTGGATGGCCTGGCAGGCCGTGCGTCCAGGTGGCCGCTCGCCCTTCCAGGTGCGCGACCTGCCGAAGGATGGACCACGCAAACTGTTTGCCATGGGTCTCGTCACCAGCCTGCTCAATCCGAAGGTCGCGGTGCTGTATTTGTCCCTGCTGCCGCAATTTCTCGATCCGGCTCGTGGCAGCGTCTTTTTCCAGTCGGTCGCCTTGGGCGCGACCCAGATCGTCATCAGCGTTTCGGTCAATGCGATGATCGCGTTGATGGCCGGCTCTATTGCGCTTTTCCTCGCTGGCCGGCCGTTCTGGATGGTCGTCCAGCGCTGGCTGATGGGCACGGTGCTGGCCGGACTTGCGATCAGGATGGCGACTGAAGCGCAGCGTTGACGCTCAGAACATCGGCCGCATGAAGCTGCGTTCATAGCTTATGATGCAGCGCGCGTCCTCCGCATAGGCAAATGCCGTCTGGCACTCGGCATCTGCCGCCATCTGCTGGCGGTATACCTCGTAGTCGGCGAGCGACGGGAAGCTGAACAGCGCGAGCGCGATGTTGTTCGCCCCTTCATGCGGCAGGAAATAGCCGTGATGGGTGCCTCCCAGCCGGTTAACCAGCGGGATCCAGAGCGCGGCATAGTGTTCGAACTCGGCCAGCTTGTAGGGATCGATCACGTAGCGCAGCGTGCAGGTTATCATGGAGTTCAGGCCTTTCTTTTGAACGGGACGAATGTCGTGGGTGACAGGTTCAGCGTCGTTGCGACGGCGGCAAGCAGGATTGCCGCACCACCTGCGGCCTGTCCGGGCGTCAGCACGTGGCCATAGGCCAGCATGTCCACTGCGATCGCGACGACGGGATAGAGAAAGGACAGGGTCCCCGTCAGGACCACCGGCAGCTTCTGGATCGCGGAGTAGAGAAAGGCATACATGGCGCCCGTATGCACGACACCGATGATCGCGACCATGGCAAGGCTCTGCGGTGAGGCCGGTAGCCGGTCGAAATCGGCGAGCGGCAACAGCATGACGATACCCGTGACGACCTGGACAAGGGCGATCAGATAAGGCGACGTCCCCTTCAGGTGTTTGGTGACGAAGGCCGCGATTGCATAGCAGAACGCGGCAAGAAGCGAGAGCAGGATGCCGGCCAGATAGCCATCCGGCGTGCTGCCGCCGACGGGCTCTCCTGCCAGCGTCATGGCCAGCATGCCGGCAAACGCCAGTCCCATCCAGCCGAGTTTGGCGCCGCTGACGCGCTCTCCGAGGAAAATCATGCCAAGGCCAACCAGCATGAAAGGCTGGACATTGTAGACAATGGTCGTGACCGAGATCGAAGCGAGCGGATAGGCAGAAAACAAGGCGAGCCAGTTCAGGACCAGCGCAATGCCGCCCGCGACCGCCATGGCAAACCGCTTCAGATTGAAGGCGGGATCCGAAAAGGTGCCGAACCGGAGGCAGAGAAGGGCCAGCACGGGAGCGCCGATCAGGCAGCGGAAGAACACGACGTTATAGGGTGTCTGGCCTGATTGCATGACGAACCAGCCGATTGTGCCGGATGTGACCATGGCAATGGTCATGTCGATGATGCCGCGCTTGATGGTGGGGTTCATGGTCGCCTCCGGTGATGCGCGGATTCTATCCGTCTTGTTTGGCGATTTGCTTTCTGGAAATTAGGCGTATGATCGGATGGTCAAAATAATATGAGGAAAAATGGCGATGAACATGCATCTTGTTCAGGTGCTCGATAACGTCGACCGCAGCATTGTCGAGGCTTTGGCCGCCGATGCGCGCCTGTCGTTGAAGGAACTTGCCGCCAGGGCCGGCCTTTCATCGCCGGCATGTTCGGAGCGGTTGCGCCGTCTCGAGGATCGTGGGGTTCTACAGGGCTATGCGGCCGAGGTTGCGCTGGAGGCGCTGGGCTATCCGTTGCAGGCGATCGTGCGCGTCCGTCCGCTGCCGGGTATGCTGCATATCGTCGAGAAGATCATTCTGGAGACGCCGGAAATCATCGAATGTGACAAGGTCACGGGCGACGACTGCTTCATCTGTCGGGTCGCGGTGCGCAGCATGGCCGATCTCGACCGCGTTCATGACCGCATCATCGAAAAGGCCCAGACCAATACGTCCATGGTCAAGTCGACACCGCTGAAGCGCCGTCTGCCGCCGATCGTCGGATAAGCGTCAGGCCACCCGATTCGGGCAGTCTTCAGACGCCCGTCGAACCGAAGCCGCCGGAACCGCGCGCTGTTTGGGATGTCTCGGTGACTTCGGCAACCCGCGCCTGCGTGACCGGAGCAATCACCATCTGGGCAATGCGCATGTCACGGGTGATGACAAAGTCTTCGTCGCCAAGATTGACCAGCAGGACCTTCACCTCGCCGCGATAGTCGCTGTCGATCGTGCCTGGTGTGTTGAGGCAGGTGATGCCGTTCTTGAATGCGAGCCCGGAACGCGGACGAATCTGTGCTTCGAACCCTTGCGGGATCTCGAAGATGAAGCCTGTCGGCACGAGAGCCCGTTTGCCGGGGGCAAGCACCAGCGGCTGCCCGGCATCGACGGCGGCGCGCAGATCCATGCCGGCCGCACCGGATGTCTCGTACGCGGGCAGATCAAGGCCGCGCCCATGCGGCAGCCGGACCAGGTTCAGGGTCGGTGTGATGTCTGTGTGGATGGTCATCAGCCATTACTTTGCCCTCACTTGGCCAAGGTCAATTGCAATGCCGGCCTTTAATCGCTAGATAGCCCGCAATTCCACAGGATTCACGACATGGCCGAAACGCTCGCAGAGGCAGTCTCCCGCCGCCGCACCTTCGCTATTATCGCTCACCCGGACGCCGGCAAGACGACGCTCACCGAAAAGCTGCTGCTGTTCGGCGGCGCGATCCAGCTCGCCGGCGAGGTCAAGGCGAAGAAGGATCGTATCCAGACCCGTTCGGACTGGATGAAGATCGAGCGCGAGCGCGGCATTTCGGTCGTGACCTCGGTGATGACCTTCGAATACAATGACAAGGTTTTCAACATCCTCGACACGCCGGGTCACGAAGACTTTGCCGACGATACCTACCGCACGCTGACGGCCGTCGACGCCGCGGTCATGGTCATCGATGCAGCAAAGGGCATCGAGCCGCGAACGCTGAAGCTGTTCGAAGTCTGCCGCATGCGCGACATTCCGATCATCACATTCATCAACAAGATGGACCGCGAAAGCCGCGATCCCTTCGAAATCCTCGATGAAGTCGAGGAAAAGCTGGCGCTCGACACCGCGCCGATCACCTGGCCGGTCGGCCGCTCGAAGACATTCAGCGGATCCTACAATCTCGCGGAAAACACATTTCGTGGATCCGACAAGCAGGTTGACGGCCTGCCGGTCAACAGCCCGGCAAATGTTGCAGAGCAGCTTCCGGAAAACGAGCGCGCGGCCTTCATCGAAGAGCTGGAACTGGCGCGCGAAGCGTGCCGCCCGTTCGACAAGCAGGCTTTCCTCGAGGGCCACATGACACCGGTTTTCTTCGGCTCGGCGCTGAAGAACTTCGGCGTGCGCGACCTGATCAATGCTCTGGGAGATTTTGCCCCTCCGCCGCGCGACCAGGTGGCCGATATCCGCAAGGTCCACGCCGCGGAAGACAAGATGACGGCCTTCGTCTTCAAGATCCAGGCCAACATGGACCCCAACCACCGCGACCGCATCGCTTTTGCCCGCATCTGCTCCGGCAAGCTCGAGCGTGGCATGAAGGCGCGTCTGGCCCGCACCGGCAAGCAGATGGGCCTGACGGCACCGCAGTTCTTCTTCGCCTCGCAGCGCCAGCTCGCCGATACCGCTTATGCCGGTGACGTGGTTGGCATCCCGAACCATGGGACCTTGCGCATCGGCGACACGCTGACCGAGGGTGAAAACCTTGTCTTCCAGGGCGTGCCGAACTTCTCGCCGGAAATCCTGCGTCGCGTGCGTCTTGAAGATGCGATGAAGGCGAAGAAGCTCAAGGAAGCCCTGCAGCAGATGGCTGAAGAAGGCGTCGTGCAGCTATTTTCTCCGGAAGACGGATCTCCGGCGATCGTCGGCGTGGTTGGCGCTCTGCAGCTCGACGTTCTGAAGGAGCGTTTGGCGGGCGAATATACACTGCCGGTCTCGTTCGAAATGTCGCGTTTTTCGGTCTGCCGCTGGATTTCCTCCGATCAGCCCGCCGAACTCGACAAGTTCATGACCCAGCGCCGTGGCGATATCTGCCGGGATCTGGACGGAGATCCGGTGTTCATGGCGCAGGACGCGTTTTCGCTGCGCTACGAGTCGGAGCGTTTTCCCGCGATCAAGATGGTGGCGATCAAGGAATATCACGTCGCCAAGGCGGCGTGATCGTTCTCTGCGAGGCATCGGCAAGTCCGCGCACCTGAGGCACGGGCTGCCATATCCGTATCCGTGACCTCGGAAAAGATCAGCCCGTCCGGACGATCTGCATGCCGCCGTCACCATCGACATGCACCTGCAGCCCCTCGTAGCTTGCAATCTTCGGATGCCGCGTGTCCAGCGCATGGCTGTGGGTGGCCGTGACCACCATGACATCCGATCCCGCAGCTTCGCCGGCCAAGACGCCGGCCATGACGTCTTCGAACACCAGGCAGCGGGCCGGATCGGCACCGAGATGGCGTGCGCCGAGCAGATAGCCTGCCGGGTTGGGCTTTCCGATCTTTACATCCTCGGCCGTGATGATCTTCGGCGGCTGCGGCAGGCCGGCGGCCTCGATGCGTGCCCTTGCCAGGAGTGCGGGGGCCGATGTGACGATGGCCCAACGCGCCGACGGCAGACCGTTGAGAAAGTCAATCGCACCGGGAATGGCGACGACACCGTCTACGTCTTCGATTTCACCGCGCTCGATTTCCAGGGCTTCCGCTTGCACGTCCACACCCGGTAGCCCGAGCCCGCTGATCGTGTCGATGCCACGCTTGCCATGCATTGTCGGCAGGAAGGCCGCGACATCGAGCCCGTGGCGCGCGGCCCATTTCCCCCAGACCCGTTCGGCGGCGGCGATGGAGTTGAGAAGTGTGCCGTCCATGTCGAACAGAAAGCCATTGTAACGCTTGTCGAAGACGGGGTTCGGGGCAAAGGGCAATCGCTAAATCCTTGAGCTACGAAAACAGGGTGACTACGGACCTAGCCATTTTTGACTTTTGTCGCAAATGCTTCGGTGCGGGACCTACGGCATTTTGCATGACAGTCGCGCTACTCTGGTCTAAAACAGTTCCATTGAGAGACAGGGGCGTTCATCGGAAGATGGACTGAGAAGCACCCTTCGAACCTGAACCAGATAATGCTGGCGGAGGGAGTCGCTCGGGAAGCTTCCGCACACGTCTCGTGGGTCTTCCCGTTGACTGCCCCGCCCGAAAAGGGGCGCCCGTGAAATCCACCTCCACTATCGTTGCCAATGTCCTGTCGATCGCCGGATCCGATCCGTCCGGCGGTGCCGGTATCCAGGCCGATCTGAAGACGTTCTCCGCGCGCGGCTGCTACGGCATGGCGGCAATCACTGCGCTGACGGCACAGAATACCCAAGGGGTCTCCGCCGTGCAGGCCGTCGACCCTGAATTCGTCGCAGAGCAGATCCGGATGATTTTTGCCGATGTGCGCGTCGATGCCGTGAAGATCGGGATGATTGCCAATGCCGGCATTGCCCGCGCAGTCGCCGGCGCGCTCAGGCCGCATTCCACCATCCCGATCGTGCTCGATCCGGTGATGATCGCCAAGGGCGGCGCGGCACTGCTGGAGCCTGAAGCGGTTGCCGTGCTCCGCGATCAACTCCTGCCTCTGGCAACCGTTCTCACCCCCAATCTGCCCGAGGCCGCCGCCTTGCTCGACGAGCCCGAGGCGCTCAGCCGCGAAATTATGGAATCACAGGCCGCCCGTCTGATAATGCAAGGCCCAGGGGCTGTGTTGTTGAAGGGCGGGCATCTGACCGCCACCGAGAGCCCGGACATACTGGTGTCTGGCGAGCGCTTTCACTGGTTCGAGGCGCCGCGGATCGTCACGAAAAATACGCACGGTACGGGTTGCGCGCTGTCGAGCGCGATTGCCGCCGAACTTGCAAAGGGGCTGGCTATCGTTGACGCCGTTGCGACCGCCAAGGACTGGCTGGCCGGTGCAGTCGCGACGTCTGGGACGTTGACGGTGGGCTCGGGACATGGGCCCGTGCATCATTTCCACGGCCTTTGGAAATAAAGCCCCTGGTCTATTCGCCGACCGATGCGGGAATGTCCCGGATGTCGTTCACCCATCTGAGCGCCGAACCGGTCCAGCTCTGATGACGTGGCACGAATGCCTGTCGCTGATCGATCGTTCCAAGGCGGATGGCGATGCTGGCGCCGGTGGCATCGACCCGCCAGAGAGGGGAGCCGCAGGTGTCGCAGAAGAACTGGTCGCTTGGCCTGCCGCTGTTGCCGATCTTGCGGTATCGACGCGCCGTGCCGGCCAGGATGCGGAAATCGCCTGGTTCCACACCGACGCTGACCCGGTACGCACAACCGGTCAGCCGCTGGCAATCGGTGCAATGGCAAATGCCGACCTCCTGCGGGTCGACCTCGGCTTCGAAGCGGATAGCGCCGCAATGGCAGCTGCCGGAGATATGCATGCTCAGTCTCCCAAGAAAAGAAAACCCGGCGGAGGGGGCCGCCGGGCAAGAGGGAACTTGACTGTCAAAGCCTTGCGGCTGTGGGATTAATGATCGACCTTGATAAAAGTTCCATTCTGCAATTCATTCATCGCCTGCATCAGTTCCTCGCGTGTGTTCATCACGATCGGGCCGTGCCAGGCGACTGGTTCCTTGATCGGCTTGCCGGTGACCAGCAGGAAACGGATACCCTGCTCGCCGGCCTGTACGGTGATCTCGTCGCCGGTATCGAAGACGACCAGTGTCCTGTTGCCGGAGAGGTCGCGGATATTCAGCTCCTCGCCCCTGTATTCCTTCTCGACCTTTACGCCGAACGGAGTGGATGCGTCGCGGAAGCTGCCGGAGCCTGCAAAAATATAGGCAAAAGCGGAGCGATAGGTATCGACCGGAATGGTCTTGCGTTTGCCGGGCGGCACGGAAATGTCGAGATAGACCGGCTCGGCTGCAATCCCGTCGACGGGGCCGGCTTTCCCCCAGAATTCGCCGGAAATCACCCTAACCGCTGTGCCGTCATCATCGACCACGACGGGAATGTCGCCGGACTTGATGTCCTGATAGCGTGGCGCGGTCATCTTCAGCGACGAGGGCAGGTTGGCCCAGAGCTGGAAGCCGTGCATGCGGCCGGCGAAATCGCCCTTGGGCATTTCCTGGTGCATGATGCCGCTACCGGCGGTCATCCACTGCAGATCGCCCGCACCGAGCAGGCCGCGATTGCCGAGGCTATCACCATGTTCGACCGTGCCGGCCAGCACATAGGTAATGGTCTCGATGCCGCGATGCGGGTGCCAGGGGAAGCCGCGAATGTAGTCGGACGGGCTATCGTTGCGGAAATCGTCCATCATCAAAAAGGGATCGGTCATCGACGGATCGCCAAAGCCGAAGACACGGTGCAATTTCACGCCGGCACCTTCCATGGTGGGCGTGGCGCGGCTTTCATGCTTGACGGGTCGGATCGACATCGGTTGCTCCTTTGAGCGCGTACGCGGTTGGCGCCAATATAGCCGAACTTCGCCAAAGCCGAAGGCGGGCACCGGGAACGCAGTGTTCACAAAATTCGCCGAGGTTCGAAAAGAACAGGCTGCCAGTCACAAAACTCGATTGTGCAGTGCAGAAAGTGATTGCGACAATCGTCAAAATTCTGTCATCAATGACGTGACGTTTACAAATCATTAGCCAATCGGTTGAACACTGACGGAAAGCGCGCCGACACCGGATCGGCAGCTTGCAGGAGTTGTGAAAACGCATGTGTCGTTGGGCAGCCTATCGCGGCGAAGCGATCTATCTTGAAGAACTGGTCACCTCGCCGGCGCATTCGCTGATAGAGCAATCCCACTGCGCCACCCGTGCAAAGACAGCCACCAATGCGGATGGCTTCGGCATCGCCTGGTACGGCGACCGCCCGGAACCTGGCCGTTTCCGCGATGTGCTTCCCGCCTGGTCCGATTGCAATCTGAAAAGTCTTGCCAGTCAGATCCGCTCGCCGCTGTTTCTTGCGCATGTGCGCGCAGCTACCCACGGCACGACCCGCCGCGACAACTGTCATCCTTTCGTCAACGGCAACTGGTCCTTCATGCATAACGGCCAGATCGATCATTTCGACCGCATCCGTCGGCCGATGGAGACGATGCTCGACGACGATCATTTTCATGCGCGCGTCGGCACCACCGATTCCGAACTGCTTTTTCTGCTTGCCCTGCAGTTCGGCCTGAAAGAAAGGCCCATTGCCGCGATGAGCGAGGCCGTGGGCTTTGTCGAGCGCATGAGCATGCACATGACCGGCGAAGCGCGCGTACGCTTTACGGCGGCCTTCTCCGACGGTCGCACGCTCTATGCCGTGCGCTATTCGACCGATGCTTTCGCGCCGACGCTCTACGCGGCCCCGATGGGCGACAAGGGCGGTTACTGTCTGGTCTCCGAGCCGCTCACTGATGAGACCGACAAATGGGTCGAGATCCCCGCCAGCAGCGCGGTGATCCTCAGCGAGAAAGGTCTCGATGCGGTCGAGTTCCGCCCGTCCGCCGACGACGCGCGTTTGCCTGAACCGGCACGGGTGCCGGCAATGGCGCTCTGATCGCGCCTCGGCAACCAGATCGCCAGTTGATCGCCGTTTAAAGGGGAATACCCAGCTCGATGCGCAGCTTGCGTGTCAGGCCCGCACTGACCAGACCATAGGACCGACGCAGATATTCTGCGGCCTCCTCTGCGGTCAAAGCTGATACGGGTGAAACAGAGACCCATTTGCGCTTGGCGAAGTAGGGGGCCTGCTCGATTCCTTCCAGCGCGGTCAGGATCTCGAAGCTCTCCTCGCTCACCTTGAACGTCAGCCGGTTTTCCGCATCGGTGATCAGGCCGAACACCTTGTCTCCAACCTTGGCGACCGATGATTCCCATTGATCAGCCATGGAGGTGCCAGGCAGCGCCTCGACAAATTGTTGGAACCCTGTGCGGCTGAAAAGGCTCATGGCTTTGCTCCTCCGACCTGCGTCGCGATCCACAGTGCAAGCCGCTCCGCGACCTCGTCCTTCGACAGGTCCGGCCAGGCCTCGACGCCGGTCTTCGAGATCATCCGCACGCGGTTACGATCTCCACCCATGATACCGGTTTCCGGCGAGACATCGTTGGCGACAATCAGATCGGCACCCTTGCGCTCCAGCTTGGCGCGACCGTTTTCCTCTATGTTCTGGGTCTCGGCGGCAAAGCCGACCACCAGTTGCGGTCTTTGCGAATGATGGCCGATCGTCTTTAGGATATCCGGGTTTTCGGCAAGCTGCAGGGGAGGGGGCGCCTCTCCCGGCTGTTTCTTGATTTTCTGGCCCGAGGAACTCGCAACACGCCAGTCGGCGACGGCGGCGACCATGACGGCGATATCGGCAGGCAGTGCTGCAAGCACCGCGTCGCGCATCTCTTCCGCCCGCTCGACATGCTGTGTGTTGACGCCGGCGGGATCGGCGATCGTCACAGGCCCGGAGACCAGCGTCACTTGCGCACCGAGCCGCGCAAGGGCGGCCGCGATCGCGTGCCCCTGTTTTCCGGAAGAGCGGTTGGCAATGTAGCGCACCGGGTCGATCGGCTCATGAGTCGGACCGGATGTCACAATGGCTTTCAGGCCCGCCAGCGGCTTTGGTCCCGACAGAAGGTTTTCGACGGCGGCGACGATATCGAGCGGTTCGACCATGCGGCCAAGGCCTCGCTCGCCGCTTTCCGCCATCTCGCCCTCCAACGGCCCAACGACATGCACGCCGTCCTTTTTGAGGGTCGCCAGATTGCGCTGTGTCGCTGATGCAGCCCACATTTTCGGGTTCATCGCCGGCGCAACCATTATCGGGCGATCGCTGGCAAGCAGCACGGCGGACGCAAGATCATCGGCCAGGCCATGCGCCATCTTGGCCATCAGGTCTGCGGTGGCCGGAGCAACGACAACAAGATCGCATTCCCGCGCCAGCCGGATATGGCCGACATCCTGCTCGTCCTCGCGGGAAAACAGGTCGGTATAGACATGGCCGGCAGAAAGCGCACCGACAGCCAGCGGTGTGATGAATTCCTGTGCCGCCCTCGTCATGATCGGCCGCACCACTGCGCCGCGTTCGCGCAGCCGACGGATCAGGTCGAGGCTCTTGTAGGCGGCAATGCCGCCTGCAACGATCAGGAGAATGCGCTTGCCGCCCAAGGTCATGGATAAGGCCCTTTCTGTCAGCGCGACCCTATCGCAATTCGGGCAAGAGGCAATGTCGGGAGGTTGTTGTGGTAAACGTGCGGAAAGGGCTCAGTTTGCTGGGGTCAGTTGAAGCGGAACCTCGGCAACGGTACCGCTGACATCTTCCAGATAGTGCAGCCCGGCTCCAAGCGTCGATGCCATGGATTTGACGATCCGGCTGCCGAGGCCCGTGCCCGTCGGAGCCTTGCCGGTGTCAATGCCGATGCCGTCATCCTCGACCCGCAGCAGAGCCTCTGTATCGGACAGTCGTTTCAGCTTCACCCGAATATCACCGCCGCCGCCGAGATTGGGATAGGCGTATTTGAAGGCATTGGTCACGAGTTCCGTGACGATCATCCCGACCGAAACGGCCTTGTCGGCCGTCAGCGAGATGGGGTCGGCATCAAGCAGAAGCCGAACCGGTCTTTCGGCGCTGTGCAACGAATTGAACAGTTCGGCCGTTAGGCGGCCGAGATACCGGTCCAGTTCCACCCGGCTGACATCCTCGGATGTGTAGAGACTGCGGTGCATGCCGGCGATCGCCGAGATGCGCGCCTGGGTCTCGGCCAGTTCCGCCTTGACCTCGTCGCTCTTTGCGCTGGAGATCTGCAGCCTGAGCAGGCTCGCGACAAGGGCCAGGGAGTTTGCTACCCGATGGTTGACTTCGGCAAGCAGCGCTTCCGCGCGCTCCTTGCCCAGACGGATTTCCTCGTCCGCCCGCTCCTTGGCGGCACGTAACTGGGCATTCGACACTGACTGCTCGATGGCGCTGGCAAGAAGCGGAAGAAAATCGTCGCTGACCGATTTGATCACATAGTCGGCGGCGCCTGCCTTGATGGCCTCGATGGCGATCTGGGCCTCGTTGGAGCCGGTGACATAGACGACCGGCATATGGAAACCCTGCTCGCGCAGGTTCGCCATCACTTCGTGACCGGTGGTTTGGCGCAGGTAGTGATCGAGGACGACGACGTCGAAATTGCCGCCCTGCAGTAATGACAAGGCGTCATGCGTGGTTTCCGCATGCGCGACCTCGTGTCCCATGCGGCCAAGCGATTTCTGCACCAGCCGGACGATGGCGGCGTCGTCGTCGATATAGAGGACGCGGAAGCTCATCGTCACCAATCCGCTTTCAGGGGATCTGCATGACGGAGAAGAACAGTCCGAGTTGGCGGATAGCGTTGGCGAAGTTGTCGTAGTCGACAGGTTTGGTGATATAGACATTGGCCCCAAGGTCGTAGCACCGCTGTATTTCGCGTTCGTCATCCGTCGTGGTCAGGATGACGACCGGCAACCGTCGCGTATGCGGGTTGGATTTCACTTTTTCCAAGATGTCGGTGCCCGACATGTCAGGCAGGTTCAGATCGAGCAGGATCAGCAGGTAGCGGTCTTGCGAAACTTGGCCGCTGCGGTCCTTTCCGAGAATGAAGTCGAGCGCATCCGTGCCGTTCGTAAATGGCACGATTTCGTTGTTGACGCCGGCACGGCGCACATTCTTTTCGATCAGACGGGCGTGCCCCTCATCGTCTTCAACCATCACAATGGTGACTTCTTTGCCGACAGCTTTCATCATTAACTCCGTACTAAGCGTGACAGATCGGATGGCAGCCGCAGAACAAATGTCGAGCCTTCACCCAAACGGGAGGAAACACTGATTTCCCCGCCAAGGTTCCGTGCCAGAGATCGCACATGCGCAAGACCGATGCCTTCGCCGGTCTTGTCTTGCTGGCCCGCGCGACGAAAAAGTTCGAAAACGCGTTCCTGATCCTGCTCCGCGATACCACGGCCGTTGTCCTGAACTTCGATCCGCACCATGTGCCGGCCTTCCGGCGCGGTGCGGACCGCCAGTTCAAGCGGCCTATCCGGATGCTTATACTTGATGGCGTTGTCGAAAAGGTTACCGAGAATCTGTTCGAGCGAAAGCCGGTCGGTGACCAGCCTGGTCGCTTTGGTGTCGAGCGACGTCTGCCCGTCGCTCTCGCTGATCTGATGGTGAAGGCTGGCCGCGATGTTTTCCAGCAGGGGTGTGAGCTCGACCGGTTCCGGCTTCAGCTGCCTCCGGCCATCGCGCGAGATCTTCAGGATCGCGTTGATCAAACCGTCCATTTTCTTCGTCGATGAGCGAATGAAGCCGATGGCTTCCGGCAGGTCCTCCGATGCCGCAAGCCGCGCCTCCCGGATCATCTCTTCCGACACCGACGTGCCATCGGCAAGCACATAGGCCTGCAGCGATTTAAGCGATGTATCGAGTTCGGCCGTAAAACCCATGATGTTGACCAGCGGCGCCCTGAGATCATGCGTGACGATATAGGCAAAACGCTGGATTTCCTGGTTTGCCTGCATCAGATCTTCGGTGCGTTCGGCAACCCGAGCCTCCAGCCCGGCATTCAGATGCTCCACTTCCGTGCGGGCTTTCAGGAGTTCGCGCACATGCTGGTAGACGATCAGCATCGCGCCACTCATGACCACCAGGATGGCGATGCCACTACCCACGGTAATCCACTGCAGATGTTGTGTCGCCTCGACCTGTTCGCTCACGCCTCGGTCGACATTGCTGTCGGACCTCTGCTTGAAGTCGTCCATGACCGCCCGGATCTGGTCCATCACCTCGCGTCCGACTTCGGTCTGCACCAGCCTGACGGCTTCATCGCGCTGGCCCGACTTGACGAGGTCGATAGTCCGAGCCATTTCGCTGAGCTTGCTCTGGACCAGACTTTGCAGTTCCGGCATTCGCTCTTGTTTGATTGGGCGCCCGCGAACCCGTTGCGACAACAATTCGAGATTGCTGTTCATCGAGCTTAAGGCTTTGTCGTAGGGCGCGAGAAAACTCTCGTCTTGCGTCAGGATATAGCCGCGCTGACCGGTTTCCGCATCGGTCAGGTTCTGAATCAGATCCGCTGCAGTTCGACGGATGTCCCGCTCCACGATAATGTAGTCGAAAGTCGCACTGGTTTTCTCAACCAGTCCAAACGTTGCAACGACGATGCCAAGCAGGATACCGGTTCCGATCAACATGAAGAGAATGGTTGACCGGACGAAGCTGGATTGGGTGGCGGACATGAAACTCCTGAGGGAACAACTATGCTTAAGTATGGTTGTAACGCGCCGGCACGCCGCTTGTTCCATCGACTAAACGAAAAACCGTGATGGATTTATAAATGTTCAGGCAAGCTGCACTGCAATCGCAACGAGCGACACAGCAATCACCCACAAGGCCAGGCGTCCATGGCGCGTATGCCTTGCCTCCGATTTGCCGATTGCCTCGGCAGTCTCGGGATCAAAGCGCAGGCCCTGCTCGCTCATGCGCATGATGTCGGTATGGAATTTTTCGGTCTTCGCGGCAATCTCCGGCAATGCCTCGGCAAGCCGCATGGCAGCCTTGGCGCCGTCCTTGAGATCGGTGGCAATGCGCTTGGGGCCGAGATTGTCGCGGATCCATTGCGAGACGACCGGGTCGGCCGCCTTCCACATGTTGAACTGCGGGTTGAGGATGCGCGCCACGCCTTCGACCACCACCATGGTCTTCTGCAGCATCACCAGTTCCGGGCGGGTTTCCATGTCGAAGATCTCGGTGATCTCGAACAGCAGGGTCAATAGCTTGCCCATCGAAATGGTTTCGGCCGGCTGCCCGTGGATCGGCTCGCCGATCGCTCGGATCGCCTGAGCGAAGCTTGCGACATTGTGATGGGAGGGCACGTAGCCCGCCTCGAAATGGACTTCTGCAACGCGCAGATAGTCGCGGGTGATGAAGCCGTAGAGGATCTCGGCAAGGAACCGACGTTCCTTCTTGCCGAGGCGTCCGGCGATGCCCATGTCGACGGCGACGATCATGCCGCTTTCATCGATGAACAAATTGCCGGGATGCATGTCGGCGTGGAAGAAACCGTCGCGCAGCGTATGGCGCAGGAAGGACTGGATCAGCGTATCGGCCAGCAGGTTGAGATCGAGCCCCGACGCCTGCAATGCCGCCACGTCCGACATCTTGATGCCGTCGATCCACTCCATGGTGACCACGTCGCGGCCGGTGCGCTCCCAGTCGACCTTGGGCACCCGGAAGCCGGGGTCTTTTTTAGTATTGTCGGCAATCTCCGACAGTGCTGCCGCTTCAAGCCTAAGGTCCATTTCCACCTTGGTGGTCTGCTCGAGCGTGCGGGTGACTTCGACGGGGCGCAGGCGCCGCGTATGCGGCAGGAACCGTTCCTGCAGGTGCGACACGAGATACATCGCCTCGAGATCGGCGGCGAACCGCTTGCGCACGCCAGGCCGTATGACCTTGACGGCGACCTTGCGCGGACCATCCGAGGTCATGACCTCAGCCGGATGCACCTGTGCGATCGAGGCGGCCGCGATCGGCGCGTCGAAGCTTAGGTAGAGGTCTTCGATCGTGCGGCCGAGCGAATCCCGGATGGTTGATTTTGCGTCCTCGGTCGGGAAGAAATCCATCCTGTCCTGAAGACCGGCAAGATCGTCTGCGAAGTCGGCGCCCACCACGTCCGGTCGGGTCGCCAGGAACTGTCCGATCTTCACATAGGATGGGCCGAGCCGTGCGACGGCCTGGGCGAGCCGGTCGGAGCGTTCCGCCTGCTTTGCGCGACGCCGTGCTAGCGGCCCGACGACCGCCTTGCCGAAACCAACGAGGGGCGGGAGGCCATCAGACGGAAGGGCAGCAACGACGCCCTCTCGCACAAGCACCCAGCCAACCCGCGCAAGGCGGAAATATGCGCCGATCGTGCTCATGAATGTCAGATTTTCCAGCCGGAATGCAGAGCGGCGATACCGCCGGTATAGTTGGTGAACTTGACGTTCGAGAAGCCGGCGGTGCTGACCATCCGGGCGAAATCGGCCTGGTTCGGGAACTTGCGGATGGATTCGACGAGATATTGATAGGGTTCCGCGTCGCCGGTGATCATCTTGCCGAATTTTGGAATGGCGTTGAACGACCAGGCATCATAGACGCGGTCGAGCAGCGGCAGATCGACCTCGGAAAACTCCAAAACCAGCAACCGTCCGCCGCGTTTCAGCACGCGAAACGCTTCCGACAGCGCCACATCGATGCGCGGCACGTTGCGAATGCCGAAGGCGATCGTATAGGCGTCGAATGTGTTGTCCTCGAAAGGCAGGCTTTCGGCATTGGCCTCGACAAAGGTGAGATTGTCGGTCAATCCCTTTTTCTGCGCCCGTTCCGCGCCGACGCCGAGCATCGAGCCATTGATGTCGAGCACGGTGGCCTGTGCCAGTCGCTTGGACGCTTCGACGATGCGAAATGCGATATCGCCCGTGCCGCCTGCAACATCGAGTACCTTGTAGTCGGGGTTCTTGCGTGGATTGAGTGCTGCGATCATCGCGTCTTTCCACACCCGGTGCAGCCCGGCTGACATCACGTCGTTCATGATGTCGTAGCGCTTGGCAACCTTGTGGAAGACATCGTTGACGAGGCCCTGCTTTTCCTGCTCGTCGACCTGGCGGAAACCATAGGAGGTTTCCATGCCGCCATCGGCGGAAATGCGGCTTGCAGTCATCGGTTCACTCCACTTGGCGACAGGTCGCTGGACCATAGCGAAAACGGCTGGCGAGCGCTATCTGCGCTATGTCAGCCCCATAGGCTGGTCTATAGACCTTAAAGAATGCGGTTCAAACAGAAAGATGGGCGCTAATGCCGGAATTGCCAGAGGTAGAGACCGTCAGGCGTGGGCTGAGCCCCACCATGGAAGGCGCGCTTTTGCAGCGTCTGGAGCTGAGAAGGCCCGATCTGCGTTTTCCCTTGCCGCGTGATTTCGCCGCAAGGGTCGAAGGCCGTCGTATTGCCGCCTTGTCGCGACGGGCGAAATATCTGCTGATCGACCTGGACGACGGCGCAACCGTGATCGCCCATCTCGGCATGTCCGGCTCGTTCCGCATCGAGGCGGATGCAGTCGAAGGCACGCCGGGCGCCTTTCATCATGAGAGAAGCAAGGATGAGAAGCACGATCATGTCATCTTTCATCTGCAACGGCCGGAAGGCTCGGCGCGCGTCATCTATAATGATCCGCGTCGTTTCGGTTTCATGGATCTGGCAACACGTGCGCAACTCGATATCTATCCGGCCTTTCGCGACCTCGGCCCCGAGCCGGTCGGCAATCTCCTGTCGGCCGACTATCTGGCCGGCCGCTTCAACGGCCGCAGCCAGCCGCTGAAGAGTGCGCTGCTCGATCAGAAGGTGATTGCCGGCCTCGGCAATATCTATGTCTGCGAGGCCCTGTGGCGGTCGCATCTTTCGCCCACGCGAAAGGTGTCAACGCTGGTCACCAAGACAGGAAGGCCGAAACCCGAATTGTACCTGCTCGCCGACAGCATTCGCGACGTGATCGCCGATGCCATCCTGGCCGGCGGGTCGTCATTGCGCGATCATATCCAGACGGATGGCACGCTGGGCTATTTCCAGCACAGCTTCCGTGCCTATGATCGCGAAGGCCATGCCTGCCTGACGAACGGCTGCGGCGGTACCGTCGAAAGGATAGTACAATCCGGCCGCTCGACATTCTATTGTCAGCGCTGCCAGAAGTAACACCACGGAACATCATCAAGGGAGTGAGCGATGTCATTCGAGACCATATTGATCGAGCGCCGCGATTGCGTGGCGATCATCACATTGAACCGGCCGCAGGCCCTGAATGCGCTCAATTCCACCGTCGCGCGCGAGTTGCGCCAGGTTTTTGAGCAATTGCAGGCCGATGCGACGATCGGCGCCGTTGTCCTGACCGGCTCGGAAAAAGCCTTTGCCGCCGGTGCCGATATCAAGGAAATGCAGTCTCTCTCTTTTGTCGATGCCTATACGGGTGATTTCATCGGCACTTGGGACGACATTGCCGGCTTCCGCAAGCCACTGATCGCAGCCGTCTCCGGCTTTGCCTTGGGTGGTGGTTGCGAACTCGCCATGATGTGCGATTTCATCATTGCCTCGAAGACGGCGAAGTTTGGCCAGCCCGAGATCACGCTCGGCATCATCCCGGGCATGGGCGGATCCCAGCGCCTAACCCGCGCCGTCGGCAAGGCCAAGGCTATGGACCTTTGCCTGACGGGTCGCATGATGGATGCGACCGAGGCGGAGAGTGCCGGACTGGTTGCCCGTGTTGTTGAGCCTGAGCGGCTCCTGGACGAGGCGGTCGAGGCTGCGGCCAGGATCGCCTCCTTCTCGTTGCCGGCGGTCATGATGGCCAAGGAGGCGGTTAACCGGGCTTTCGAACAGACCCTTGGCGAGGGGTTGCGCTTTGAGCGACGCCTGTTTCATTCGCTGTTTGCCACCGAAGACCAGAAGGAAGGCATGGCTGCATTCGTCGAGAAGCGCAAACCGGACTTCCGGAATCGCTGACAAGATGAAGGGCGGGCGCGATTCATTCAGAATCCGCGTTGACGCAATCGCGCTTTCCCGCTATATGCCCGCCCACGGTTGGGAAAGTCGCTGGGCTTTTCCGAGATAGCTCCCCATTTGCTGAATTGGCAGGTCGCAATGACCCGACGCGGCGAGGGTGGGGTTTGGTTTGAATTCGAAGAGAGGCATCATGGCCAATACAACTTCGGCGAAGAAGGCGACCCGCAAGATCGCTCGCCAAACTGCAGTTAACAAGGCTCGCCGTTCGCGGGTCCGTGGTTTCATCCGCAAGGTCGAAGAAGCGATCGCATCGGGCGACGCCACTCTGGCAAAGGATGCTCTGCAGGCGGCTCAGCCGGAACTGCAGCGCGCAGCCACAAAGGGCGTTGTTCACGCCAACACCGCATCGCGCAAGATCTCGCGTCTTGCCTCGCGTGTTAAGGCCCTGTCCGCCTAATATCAGACATAGTTTCGACGAAATTCGAAGAGCCTGGCATTGCGCCGGGCTTTTTGTGTTTGCACTTTTTCAAGATGACGCTTATTGATTTAGATATTGCTACTTGACGGAAGTGTATCAGTCGAGTGACAGAAATAGACTAGTAATTTCAGCTACTTGTGGGAGGTCCCCGGCCAGGCTGCCACTTTACCCAGGGGTAGGTTAGGCCCAATCTGAGTCAAGCGAATTTTTATTTTCCGGCACATCAAACGCCCAAACACAGAGCCGTTTTCGAATCCCCTTGATTCAAAAGCGATTCTTTTGCGGATGAATGTGACGCAAAAACGATGCACGCAGAGTCAATGGCCAGCGTTCATTTTTGCGGAAAATTCACGGTTGATATTGCCATTTGATCCTGCCTTAATGAGGTCAAGCAAGGGGCTTGGGACGAGCCCGTAAGGGCGATCAGAACAGCAAAAGCTGCGATGATTTGCCAGCCCTTGCTGGAGCGGGATGGAAGTATTCCGTTATCCCATAAACTGATCGGTATTGTATCGGAAACGGCATCGTTTCCGCGCCCTACCGTTTTGCGTCTTGAGTGGCTTCAGGACGGGCGAATGCTGGTTGGCTTTTCATGTCGAGGATGAAAGGCACGCCGGAAAACTGGGAACGCTGTTTGAGGGGGCGGCGTTTTGTCGGAGCACGGCTTCTGGCCTGGGTTTCGGCTCTAAACGGGGATTGTCGGGACGGTTGCGTCTCGGCGCGAGATAAAGCGGCTGCCGGACGAAGATAAGTCGCCCGGTACCTGAAATGATTTTGGAAGGCGGCAAAATGCATATTAATTCAATGACGGCCGGTGCGTTGGTAAATGGGGACCATGCACATTCGGCACTCAGCGCCGCGTGCTCCGATGGTGCGGGAGACAATGCCGAGATGAAGCATAATGCTCTTTTCGAGCGTTTCAGCATCCGTCTCAAGGCTCAGGTTGGACCTGATGTCTATGCGAGCTGGTTTGGGCGCCTTAAGCTCCATTCGGCATCGAAAAGCGTCGTGCGGTTGACCGTTCCGACGACTTTCCTCAAGTCTTGGATCAACAACCGTTATCTCGATCTGATCAGCTCGATCTTCCAGGCTGAGGATCCGAACATTCTCAAGGTGGAAATCATGGTGCGCAGCGCAAGCCGCGCCACCCGTGGGCCTGTCGTCGACGAGCGCCAGGTCCCCGCCGATACCGCCCATCCGGCCACCGGCCGCAAGTCCGGCCCGCAGTCGGTCGGACAGATCGCCGCCTCCCAGGCCCCGGCTTCCAATTCCGCGCGCTCCAGCACGGCAACGCCGCTGTTCGGCTCGCCGCTCGACTCGCGCTATACCTTTGACGGCTTTGTCGAAGGTGCATCGAACCGTGTGGCGCTGGCCGCTGCCAAGACGATTGCCGAAGCCGGTGCTGGCGCCGTGCGCTTCAATCCGCTTTTCATCCATTCCTCCGTCGGTCTCGGCAAGACGCATCTGCTGCAGGCAATTGCCAATGCCGCCGTGCACAGCCCGCGCGCCCCGCGCGTCGTCTATCTGACCGCCGAATACTTCATGTGGCGTTTCGCAACCGCCATCCGCGACAACGATGCCCTGACGCTGAAGGACTCGCTGCGCAACATCGATCTTCTGATCATCGACGACATGCAGTTCCTGCAGGGCAAGATGATCCAGCACGAATTCTGCCATCTGCTCAATATGCTGCTCGACAGCGCCAAGCAGGTCGTCGTGGCGGCAGACCGTGCACCGTGGGAACTGGAATCGCTCGATCCGCGCGTGCGTTCGCGCCTTCAGGGTGGCGTCGCCATCGAGATGGAGGCCCCCGACTATGACATGCGCCTGGACATGCTGAAGAGCCGTCTGGACGCCGCCCGCAAGGATGATGGCTCACTTGAAATTCCCGCAGACTTCCTGGAGCATGTTGCCCGCAACATCACCAGCAGTGGCCGCGATCTGGAAGGCGCTTTCAACCAGCTGGTTTTCCGCCGTTCCTTCGAGCCGAACCTGTCGATCGAGCGTGTCGATGAACTGCTGGCCCATCTCGTTGGTGCAGGCGAGCAGAAACGCGTTCGCATCGAAGACATCCAGCGTATCGTCGCACGCCACTACAATGTCTCGCGCCAGGAACTGGTGTCGAACCGTCGGACCCGCGTCATCGTCAAGCCGCGCCAGATCGCCATGTATCTGTCCAAGACCCTGACCCCGCGGTCCTTCCCGGAAATCGGCCGCCGCTTCGGTGGTCGCGATCATACAACGGTGTTGCATGCCGTGCGCAAGATCGAGGATCTGGTCAGCGAGGATACCAAGCTGAGCCACGAGATCGAGCTTTTGAAGCGGCTCATCAATGAGAATAATGCATGAGGAACCAAGGCCGGCGCAAATGCCGGCCTCTTTTTTTGGCTAAGATTAAGCCGAGCTGATCACACCGGCAGTATAAGGCGTGGACGGCGGCGGCTGCGGAATGCCGTTCGCCGTGTCTCGGCAATCAACAGGCGAGATCAGCCACCACGGCATCGAGGATCAGCATGCCCGGCGGCGTGCAGCGCAGTCGCGAATTGCCAAGCCGCTCGATGAACCCTTGTTCCAATAAAAACTGCTCGCGTGCGGGATCGGGATCGCGGCCGGAGAGCTGCTGCCAGCGGGCGAGATCCACCCCTTCGCGCAGCCGCAAGCCCATCAGCAGCAATTCGTCGGCCTGGGCCTCGTTGTCGAGCAGTTCCTGGTCGATCATGCCATGGCCTTGGCGCTCGACGGCCGTGAGCCAGGTTTCTGGGTGTTTTTCGGTCGCCGTCGCGATCTTCGAGCGCCCACGGGTCAAGCGGCCATGCGCGCCGGGGCCGATGCCGGCATAATCGCCATAACGCCAATAGGTCAGGTTGTGGCGGCTTTCGGCGCCCGGACGGGCATGGTTCGACACTTCATAGGCGGGCATGCCTTCGCGTTCAGTGATCTCTTGCGTCGCCTCATAGAGCACAGCCGCATGTTCTTCGTCCGGCACGATCAGCTTGCCGGCCTTGTGCAGGCCGAAAAAGGCGGTGCCTTCCTCGATGGTCAGCTGGTAGAGCGACAGATGATCGACGGCATAGGACATGGCTTCCTTCAGCTCACGCTCCCAGGCCTCGACCGTCTGCTTCGGACGGGCATAGATCAGGTCGAACGACATGCGTGGGAAGATCTCGCGGGCCAGACGGATGGCGCGCAGTGCGTCTTCGACGTCATGCAGGCGGCCGAGGAATTTCAGGTCTGCGTCATTGAGCGCCTGGACGCCGAGCGACACGCGATTGACGCCGGCTGCGCGGTAGCCGCGGAAACGTGTGGCCTCGACGCTGGACGGATTGGCCTCCATCGTCACTTCGATGCCGTTAGGCACATGCCAGGCGCCGGCAATGCCGTCCAGGATCGCTGCAACCGTCGATGGTTCCATCAGCGACGGCGTGCCGCCACCCATGAAGATGCTGGTCACGGTCTTTGGGCCTGAAAGCTCGCGCATCGCCTTCATCTCCTGCAGGAATGCAGAAACAAAGCGGGCCTGATCCACCGGCTGATGCCGGACATGGCTGTTGAAGTCGCAATAGGGGCATTTGGCCGCGCAGAACGGCCAATGCACATAGATGCCGAAGCCCGGTTCGCCGGTGTCGGGCAGAAGCGTGAAGGCTTCGGTCATGAGCAGGTCAGGCCTCCAGGCAGGTTTCAACGAAAAGCTTGAAGGCGCGCGCACGATGCGATAGCGCCTGCGGATCGCCGGGCTTCCATCCGTGTTTTTCATCAGCCGACATTTCGCCGAAGGTGCGCGTGTGACCTTCCGGCTGGAAGATCGGATCATAGCCGAAACCGGCGCTGCCGCGCGGTGGCCAAGCAACGACGCCCTCGATCTCGCCGCGGAAGAATTCGCTATGACCGTCCGGCCAGGCCAGGCACAGAACACTGACAAAGCGGGCGCTGCGCTGCGACGGATCAGCCGCGCCACGTTCCGCAAGCGCTGTCTCCACCTTTTGCATGGCCATGGCAAAATCGCGGCTGCCATCTTCGCGTTCGGCCCAGTTGGCGGTGTAGACGCCAGGCGCACCATCGAGCGCGTCGATGACAAGGCCGCTGTCATCCGACAGCGACGGCAGGCCGGAAGCCTTGGCAGACGCCAGCGCCTTGATTGCGGCATTTTCCTCGAATGTCGTGCCCGTTTCGTCGGGTTCTGCAAATTTCAGTTCGGCCGCAGACTGGGCGGAAAAGCCGAAAGGGCCGATCAGATCGGCGATTTCCGCGATCTTGCCGGCATTGTGGCTGGCCACGACGATGGTGCGGGTGTCGAGCTTGCGCATAAGTGATCAGTCCAGATTCCAGAGTTTCGGTTCGGCGCATTCCAGGCTATTGCCCGCAGGATCGCGGAAATAGATCGAACGGGCGCCACTTGGCCAGCGAAAATCGGATTCGATCTTAACGCCGGCCTGCTGCAATCGCGCCAAAACGCCTGCAATCTCTTCCCCGGGCACTTTGAAGCACAGGTGACCTGCTCCTGTTGCGCCATGACTTGGCACAGGCAAGGCGCCAGCGGGCGGTGGTTGCAGCGTTTCCGTCGGGTTGAAGATCAAGAGGATCGTCTGGCCACAGCGGAAGAAGATATGGCGATTGCCCTGGCGCGCGATTTTTTCGAGCCCCAGGACGGTTTCGTAAAATTGCTCGGCCGCGTCGAGGTCGCTGGCATAGAGCGCCGCCTCCAGCACGCCTTGCAAGGATTGAGACACCTGCCGAACCTTTCCTGTCTTGCGGTTTTAAGCGAGCGCCTGCTTCTGCAGCGCGACCAATTCGTCGATACCATTGCGGGCAAGGCCGAGCAGGGTGAGGAACTCGTCCTGGCTGAACGGCTTGCCTTCGGCCGTGCCCTGGATTTCGACGATCCCGCCGGAACCGGTCATGACGAAGTTTGCATCCGTTTCCGCAGCCGAATCTTCCAGATAATCGAGATCGATCACCGGCTGGCTGGCAAAGATCCCGCATGAAATCGCCGCGATATGGTCCTTCAGCACCTTCTCGACCTTGATCATGTTGCGGGTTTCCATCCACTTCAGGCAGTCGTGGAGCGCGATGAAGGCACCGGTGATCGATGCGGTACGTGTGCCGCCGTCAGCCTGGATGACATCGCAGTCGATCGAAATCTGGCGTTCGCCCAGCGCTTCGAGATCGACGATGGCGCGCAGCGAGCGACCGATCAGGCGCTGGATTTCCTGCGTGCGGCCACTTTGCTTGCCAGAGGCGGCTTCACGCTTCATCCGGTCACCGGTCGCGCGCGGCAGCATGCCGTATTCCGCAGTCACCCAGCCCTTGCCGGAATTGCGCAGCCATGGCGGCGTCTTTTCTTCAAGGCTTGCCGTGCACAGAACATGGGTGTCGCCGAACTTGACGAGGCAGGAGCCTTCCGCATGCTTGGAAAAATTGCGCTCGAACGAAACCTTGCGCATTTGGTCGGTTTTTCTGCCTGATGGCCGCATTGCGATCTCCTAGATTGTCTGACGCCTTCTAGAGCCTTTCCCGGCCAAATGGAAACAGTTCTGTCGACTGGTGCCGGGTGGATCTGGTTTTGCCCCGGGCTTTTGCAATGAAAAACCGGGATCCTGCGCAATAGCCATGTCGCCTTGCGGAATTTGGCCTTTGTGATCGAGGGCAGAGTGACTATATTTCCTTTCATGAAACACTGCACACAGTGCTTGCTCCGATAATGGTTGCACCGACGCATACAGTCACCGACGTTTCCTCCTCGCTGGACGACCGCTCCAGGGAGGTCTTTCGGCGTATTGTCGAGACCTATCTCGATTCCGGTGATCCGCTCGGCTCGCGCAACCTGTCACGCCTGCTGCCGATGTCCTTGTCACCGGCCTCCGTGCGCAATGTGATGAGCGATCTTGAAGGCCTCGGCCTGATCTATGCGCCGCATATCAGTGCTGGTCGCCTGCCGACCCAGCTTGGCCTGCGCTTCTTCGTCGACGCCTTCATGCAGGTGGGCGATCTCTCCGAAGAAGAGCGCGGCACGATCGAGCGCCAGATCCGGCCGCCCAGCGCGGATCAGCCGATTGAAACCATGCTGACCGAGGCAAGCCGCATGCTGTCGGGCCTGTCGCGTGGCGCGGGCCTGGTGATCTCGTCCAAGAATGATCCGGTGTTGAAGCATGTCGAGTTCATTCGGCTGGAGCCGACCAAGGCGCTGGCTGTTCTGGTGGGTGAGCATAACCAGGTCGAGAACCGCATCATTGAACTTCCAGCCGGCATCACCGCTTCGCAGTTGACCGAAGCTGCGAATTTCCTCAATGCCAATCTCGCCGGCCAGACCCTGTCGGAGCTGCGTGGCCAGCTGGAAAAGCTGAAGACGCAGGTTGCCGGCGAGCTGGATGCCCTGTCGCAGGATCTGGTGGAGCGCGGTCTGGCCGTCTGGTCAGGCGGTCTTGGCGATCAGAAGCCGACGCGACTGATCGTGCGCGGACGCGCCAATCTGCTCGAGGGGCTTGCGGGTTCCGAAGACGTGGATCGGCTGCGCCTGCTTTTTGACGATCTGGAGCGCAAGGAAAGCCTGATCGAGATCCTCGATCTTGCCGAAACCGGACCGGGCGTGCGCATCTTCATCGGTTCGGAAAACAAGCTTTTCTCGCTGTCCGGGTCGTCGCTGATCGTGGCACCCTATCGCGATGGCGAGGATCGCATCGTTGGTGCCGTGGGGGTGATTGGCCCGACAAGGCTCAATTATTCCCGCATCGTGCCGATGGTCGATTACACCGCCCAGCTCATGGCGCGTCTGGCGCGTTCCGGCCGATAAGCGCTTCTTTCCCCTCCACGCCTTGATTTTTGCGCGACAAACCCTGATATCGGGCACAAATTCGAAACTCAGAATTCGAACAATGACAATAATTCGGAGACCGTCATGACCGATGAGACCAACAAGAATGGACCTGACACGGCGGCTGCCGAGGCGACCATGCCCGATGCAGCAGAAGAGCAGATCATCGTCGAAAACGAACCGGACGTGGATCCATTGGATGCTCTGAAGGCAGAAAATGCGGATTTGCGGGATCGCTTCCTGCGTCTGGCCGCCGAAATGGACAATCTTCGCCGCCGGACGGATCGCGAGATCAAGGACGCCAAGTCCTATGCCGTCACTGGCTTTGCGCGCGACATGTTGTCGGTTTCGGACAATCTGCGCCGCGCGATTGAAGCCCTGCCGGAGGAAGCCCGCACGACGGCAGACGCCGGTCTGGCCGCTCTGATCGAGGGTGTGGAAATGACCGAGCGTGGCATGCTGGCGACGATGGAGCGTCATGGCATCCGCAAGATCGAGCCGGTCGGTCAGAAATTCGACCCCAATTTCCATCAGGCGATGTTTGAAGTGCCGAACCCGGATGTGCCCAACAGCACCGTCGTCCAGGTCGTCCAGGCCGGTTACGCCATCGGCGAGCGCGTGCTGCGCCCGGCCATGGTCGGTGTCGCCAAGGGCGGCCCAAAGATCGACGCAACGGCAGACGCTGCCGGCAAGGCCTGAGCCTCAAGCCATGCATGAAACAAAAAAAAGCGCCCATCGCGGGCGCTTTTTTTATGTCCGTGACAGATTGCTTCAGGCGGCGTTGGACGCATGTTCCTGATTGAGGAAGGTGAAGATCGCCGAAGCGGAATCGGTTGCGCGCAGCTTGGCCACGAGGTCTTGGTCGCGCAGGACACGGGCAATGCGGGACAAGGCCTTGAGATGATCCGCGCCGGCACCTTCCGGGGCAAGCAGCAGAAACACCAGATCGACGGGCTGATCGTCCAGCGCCTCAAAATCCACCGGCGTTTCGAGCCGGGCGAAGACGCCGGTAATCTGTGTAATTCGGTTGAGCTTGCCATGCGGAATGGCAATTCCATTGCCGACCCCGGTGGAGCCGAGGCGCTCGCGCTGCAGGATGACATCAAATATTTCCCGTTCGGGAATATTGGTCAACTTCGAGGCTTTTGCCGCAAGTTCCTGAAGCAGTTGCTTCTTCGAATTCACCCTGAGGGCGGGTACGACAGCATCCTGTTGCAGCAAATCTGCCAAGGCCATATCAACTTCCTTCATGCCGGAGAGACGAGCGGCGGGCGAGTGCCAGAATGGAATTCGCCCGCCGTTGTGCTTCTTCAGCCTTTGATGTTGGCGGAATCGATCCACCCGATATTACCATCATTGCGACGGTATACGATGTTTACTTCTTCTGTTCCCGGACTTCTGAACAGGAGAACAGGCTCGTCAGTCATATCCAGCGCCATGACGGCCGAGGCGACCGACATCGTCCTCAGCTTTTTGGTGCTTTCTGCAACGATCGTGGGTGCATAATCTTCCGGCACCTCGTCTTCGTGCTCGTCCGGAAATGAATCCATGACGGTATAGGCAACTTCAATCGATGTGCCGGCAACGCCGACCGCATGGTGATCCTTCAACCTGCGCTTATAGCGTCTAAGGCGCTTTTCAATACGCTCAAACGCCGTGTCGAAAGCCACTTGAGGATCATTTGCCTCGCCAGCGGCATGAAGGTTAGCGCCTGCGTCGAGATGAACGAGGCAATCTGCGGCATACCGCGATTGCGACTTCGTCACGACGATCTGGCTCGAATACCCTCCGTCGAAGTATTTGGTCACCGCATCTTCGATCCGCTGTTCGATCCGCTGCCGGAACGACTCGCCGATTTCCATTTGCTTGCCGGATACACGCACACTCATGGAGTTTCCCTTCTTATCGTTGGTTTGCAAATCTATCGTCGATTTGCAGAGACCATTTTACGCCAAGCCACGTCCGCGTCCAAGCTTTTCGAGCGAACCAATGAATCTGATGCCTCGTTCGATGGACGTGTGCTGGGGATAAGTTTCAAGCAAGAGTATGCGCGTTCGATTGCGGCGGGCTTCTAGCTTTCATCCCGTCGAAAGTCAATGCACTGTTAAGATTCAGGTAAGTTTCGCGCGGTGAAGACCCTAGATTGCAGGCACTTTGGCCATGGCGCGCTTCTCCCTGCGTCGCTGCACGGAGGAGGGGATATTCATCGACTCGCGATATTTTGCCACGGTTCGCCGGGCCAGGTCGACGCCGCTCGATTTCAGGGTGCACACAATGTCGTCATCGGACAGGACGGCTTCTGTACTTTCCTGCGCGATCATCATGCGAATGCGATGGCGCACCGCTTCGGCGGAGTGGGTATCACCGCCCTCGGCAGACGCGATCGAGACGCTGAAGAAATACTTCAACTCGAAGAGACCGCGCGGCGTCATCATGTATTTGTTTGTCGTGACGCGGCTCACGGTTGATTCATGCATCTTGATCGCATCGGCAACGATCTTGAGGTTGAGTGGCCTGAGATGGTCGACGCCTTGCTCGAGAAAGGCCGACTGCTGCCGCACAATTTCCACGGCCACCTTCATGATCGTCTTGGCGCGCTGGTCGAGGCTGCGTGTCAGCCAGTTGGCGCTCTGCAGGCATTCCGACATGAAGGCTTGATCACCGCTATCCTTGGTGCCGCCCTGTCGACCGACCGCTGCCATGTAGTTCTGGTTGACCAGCACGCGGGGCAGGGCGTCCGGATTGAGTTCGACCTTCCAGCCGCCAAGCGGATCAGGTCGCACGACGATGTCCGGCGTCACCGATTCCGTTGCGCTGTGTTCGAAATTGCTGCCAGGCTTGGGGTTTAGTTTGCGGATCTCGGCCAGCATATCGATGAGATCTTCCTCGTCGACGCCGCAGATCTTTTTCAGTGTGTTGAAATCGCGTTTCGCGAGAAGCTCGAGGTTCTCGACCAGGCCTGCCATCGCCGGATCGTACCGATCGCGCTGACGAAGCTGTATGGCCAGGCATTCACTCAGCGTCCGGGCGAAGACGCCGGCCGGCTCCAGTGTCTGCAGGGTTTCCAGCACCAGCTCTATCGCATGCCGGTCGCGTCCCAGCCGCGATGACACTTCGCCGAGATCGGCGCGCAGATAGCCGGCTTCATCGAGATGATCGACCAGAATGGCGGCAATCAGCCGATCGGCATCGTTGTTGAGCGCAAACGGAATTTGCTGGTTCAGGTGATCGCGCAGGCTGATCTGCCCGGCGACGAAGTCGTCAAGGTCGAAACCCTCGCCCGTCTCGCCGGAATTGCCCGGCATCGACTTCCATTGGCTGAGCAGTTCCGGCGCATCGGGTCGCACCGCGGAACCTTCATCGGAAAATGCATTGTCGAAATTGGCATCCAGCCGGTCGTTCAGGCTGGCATTGCCATTTTCCTCATACCAGTCACTGTCGAGTGAGGGCGCGGCGGGCGCGTCGTCATTGGCATGATGTGTCTCTGCGGAGATCGGCGGTGGCCTGTCCGTCGGATCGGCACTGTCGCCGCCCAAATCGCCATCATCTGCCACCATTTCAAGCAGCGGGTTGCGTTCGATTTCCTGGGAGATGAACTGCATCAGTTCGATATGCGTCATCTGCAGCAGCTGAATCGATTGCATCAGCTGCGGTGTCATCACCAATGACTGGCTTTGTCGCAGGAAAAGATTGGCGGATAAGGCCATGATCGACGCTAGACTCCCCTACATCCCCCGATAATTCCCGTCTTTCATGACGGGCAAAATCCACTTGGCCCAAAAATTGCTTTTTATTTCAGTTTGGTCAAGTCGCAGGAGGGGATGCGGAGGAGTTTTATTGGTCCGGAGGCCCTTAAAGGCTGAACTTGTCGCCGAGATAGAGACGACGAACATCGGCATTGTTGACGATATCGTTCGCCCGTCCGTGGGTCAGCACTTCGCCGGCATGAATGATATAGGCCCGATCGATCAGTCCCAATGTCTCGCGGACGTTATGGTCCGTGATCAAAACGCCAATGCCGCGTGCCGTCAAGTGCCGCACCAGATTTTGGATGTCGGAGACGGAAATCGGATCGACCCCGGCAAACGGCTCGTCGAGCAGCATGAAAGTTGGATCGGTGGCCAGCGCACGTGCGATCTCGAGACGACGGCGCTCGCCGCCGGACAAGGCGACAGCTGCTGATTTGCGCAATTTCTCGATGTGGAATTCGTGCAACAGTTCATCGAGCTTGGCTTCACGCTTGCGGCGATCGCTTTCATGCACTTCGAGCACGGCCCGGATATTGTCCTCGACCGACAGGCCGCGGAAGATCGACGCTTCCTGCGGCAGATAGCCCACGCCGAGGCGCGCACGTCGATACATCGGCATGGACGTGACGTCGTTGCCATTGATCGTGATCGTGCCGGCATCAACCGGAACCAGGCCGGTGATCATGTAGAAGCAGGTTGTCTTGCCAGCCCCGTTCGGGCCAAGCAGGCCGACGGCCTCACCCCGGCGAACCACGAGGGATGCGCCATTGACGACGCGACGCGTATTGTAGGTCTTGGTCAGCCCGTGGGCAATCAACGTGCCTTCGTAGCGCGACTTGTCGCCCTTCAGCACGGGGCTGGCCGCAGCCGCGTCCGCCGGGCTGCCGGCCTTCTTCGAAAAAAATGGGATTTGCACGTTCAGACCGATCCCGTCACTGCTTTTTCTGCGATTTAGGGTCGAGCTGGATCTGTACCCGTCCGCCACAGCTGTCGAGCTTGGCTTGGCCAGAGGTCATCTGGACGGTCAGCTTGCAGCCCACGAAAACATTCTGGCCTTCCGACAGCACAACGCGGTCACCTTCCAGAACGAAAACCTGCTTCGTCATGTCGAAGAAGCCCTTGTCCGCCGTTGCCTGCTGTGTGCCCGACGACAGGAAGACCTTTTCCATCACATCGATCTTTTCGATGTCGGCATTGCCCTGGGTGACGCTTGTGCCTTCACCGCGATAAAAAACCGTCATCGCGCCCGCCTGCAATGTGGTCGCGCCCTGCACGACTTTGACATTGCCGGTGAAGAAAGCCTTCTTCTCCTGCTCGCGAATTTCCAACGCGTCGCTTTCGATCTGGATCGGCTGGTCGTTGGAAAGCTTCATGCCGTCCATCTGGCTGCTCTTTGCCTGGCCGAAGGCCGAGGTCGATATGCAGGACAAAACGCCCAGCAGCAACACGTGGCCGGCGATGGAGAGCTTGGGGGAGCGGCTAGAAATCATGGTTTGGCGGCTTCCATTGACCCGTTTTGACGAAGCGCTGACGGCTCTATGTTGACCCGTACCTCGCCCGTGAATGTGATTGTTCGCCCCTTATCCGTTATATTGAGCGACTTCGCAACAATCGAAGCGCCCTTGGTCTGGATTGCGACCGGATCGGAGGTTTCCATCGTGCCGCCCTTGATGTTCAGACGTGCCGATTGGAACTGGGCGTCGAGGCCGCTGTTGAGGTTCAGCGTAAATGGCTTGTCGAGATTGAGGAACTCGGAACCGCGGTCGAAGATGCCCCCGATTGCCTCGACACGGGCAATGATCTTGTCGTTTACCGGCACGGCCGCAGCGATCGTCTCGAGCGCAATGATGTTCGGGTTCTTGATGTCCTGCAGCGCCCGCTCGGCGCGCATCGAATAGCTGACGCCATCGGCATTGCGCCCGGAAATGGCGGGCTTTTCCATCACGACCTTGCCGTTTTCAATCTTCGCGGACGCGATCTCCAGGTTTTCCGGCAGATAGGCGCGGACGATCGATACGCCGATAAACATGAAGGATATGAGTGCCGCGCCGACCGGCAGCAGCACCTTCAGCCGCCGTACCCGCGTCGAATGGCTCGCCGCCTTGCGATAGGCGATCGCCCCAGGCGACTGCCCGGCGGCCTGCGCACTCTCGTCTGTCCGTTGCAACATAAGGAAAATCCGTCTGATAGAGCGCGCATCGTGTCGATGACGTCGCCCGGAGCCGACGTTTCGCATTTAAATCCGTGAATGCCAATATGGATTTTCACACGCCAATTACAAGTTTGCATGGCGATGGGGCCAATTTGCGACCCATAGAAGCATAAGCCAAAATTGGCGGTAGCGGTCCGCCTGCATTTGTGATTTCTGTCATAGCCTTCGCATTTGCTGCATCCGGCGGTTAAGTTGTTCCTTGACTGGGCTTTTTTGGTTTGGCAACGTTAGCGGCGATCAGAACATTTGAGAAACTCAGGGGGAGCGCGCGTGATTAAATCGGAACTTGTGCAGATTGTCGCGGCCCGCAATCCGCATCTCTACCACCGGGATGTCGAAAACATCGTCAATGCCGTGTTGGATGAGATCACTGACGCACTCGCTGGCGGCAACCGCGTCGAACTTCGCGGGTTTGGTGCATTTTCCGTCAAAAACCGTCCCTCCCGCTCCGGTCGCAATCCGCGCACCGGCGAAACCGTTTTTGTCGAGGAGAAATGGGTGCCGTTCTTCAAGACCGGCAAGGAGCTTCGCGAGCGTCTGAACCCCGGAATGGGCGACGAAGACGACGAATGATCGTACAGCCGGATTGAAAAAGTCGGCCCGGTGATTAACTTGGGTGGCGTAAGCGCCGTGTCCTGACATGGCGAACAAATCACAGGGAGTGCCGCCATGGTCCGGAAACTGTTCACTCTAGTGGTCTTCATTCCGCTTGGCATTCTGTTGATCGTTCTTGCCGTCGCCAACCGGCAGTCCGTCAGCCTGGCGCTCAATCCCTTCAATCCTGCCGACCAGGCACTTTCGCTGTCGGCCCCCTTGTTCATGCTGCTGATCCTGGCGGTCATTCTCGGCGTCGTGATCGGTGCCGTTGTCACCTGGTTCTCGCAAAGCAAGTATCGCAAGCGTGCCCGCAACGAGAGCCGATCCGCCCAGCGTTGGCAGGCCGAAGCTGACCGCCACAAGACCCGTGCGGAACAGATTGCCGGCAGTTCCCTGCCGTCGATCGCGTCGAAGTAGGCATATCGGGGACAACTTCGCCTATTTGTCGGCAAAATCGCTTTTCGCTCCTCTGCTGGAATGATATGGGCAGCGCCACAAGAGCACGCACCCACGGATAGATGACGTGAAAAATAAGGAACGCCGCCCCGGTGGAAAGCCGCCGGCAGGCACCACGGCGAGAGCCGATCGCGGCCAAGGCGGCAAGCCGAGTGGCAAGCCTGCCAGGGCGAAGCCTGCGGCCCCAACAAACTACGATCGCCCGCAGCGTCGCGACGAGCAGAAGCCGCGTCCGGCGAAGCTTTCTGCGCCGGCTCACAACGGCCGCGAGACGCAAGTTGAAACCATCGCGGCCGAGCCTGCGCGCCCCTTGATGCTGCGCAGTGGCGAGCGCCCGGCCGAGCGCGTTCCGCTGATCCTGGAATCGGCTGGCGCCGGGGATTTCCATCTGATCGACAGCGGCGATGGCCTGAAGCTGGAGCAATATGGTCCCTACCGCATTGTCCGCCCGGAAGCACAGGCGCTGTGGCCGAAGGCCCTGCCTGCCCATGTCTGGGACAATGCGACAGCAATCTTCACTGGCGATACCGACGAAGACGGTATGGGTCGCTGGCGGTTTCCCAGCGAGGCGCTCGGTGAAACCTGGCCACTGTCGCTTCTTGGCGTCGATTTCCTCGGTCGGTTTACCGCGTTTCGCCATGTCGGGGTCTTTCCCGAGCAGATTGCCCATTGGGCCTGGATGAAGAGCCAGATCGAGCAGGCCGGACGTCCGCTGAAGGTGCTCAACCTGTTTGGCTACACCGGCGTTGCATCGCTCGTCGCAGCTGCAGCGGGAGCCGAAGTCACCCATGTCGACGCGTCGAAGAAAGCGATCGGCTGGGCGCGGGAAAACCAGTCTCTGAGCCGCCTCGACAAGGCGCCGATCCGCTGGATCTGCGAGGATGCGATGAAGTTCATCCTGCGCGAGGAGCGCCGGGGCAACCAATATGATATCATCCTGACCGATCCGCCGAAATTCGGCCGCGGGCCAAACGGCGAAGTTTGGCACCTGTTCGAGCATCTGCCTGTCATGCTCGACATCTGCCGCGAGCTTCTGTCGCCGAAGGCCCATGGCCTTGTGCTGACCGCCTATTCGATCCGCGCCAGCTTCTATTCGATCCATGAACTGATGCGCGAAACCATGCGCGGCAAGCGTGGACTGGTGGAATCCGGCGAACTGGTCATCCGAGAAGCCGGCCTCGACGGCAAGACGCCGGGCCGGGCGCTTTCAACCTCTCTCTTTAGTCGCTGGGTGCCGAAATGACCGATGATTTCAGACAGGAAGGCGCGCGCCGCGTCGGTCAGGTGAAGGAAGTCACCAGCCTTGCCAATCCGATCGTCAAGGACATCAAGGCACTGTCGCAAAAGAAGAGCCGCGACGAAAGCCGGACATTCCTCGCCGAAGGCCTGAAGCTGGTCATCGATGCGCTCGAACTGGGCTGGACGATCCGCACCCTGGTCTATGCCAAGGCCGGCAAGGGCAAGCCGCTAGTTGAAAAGGTTGCGGCCCGTACGGTCGCCTCCGGTGGCCTCGTGCTGGAAGTCAGCGAAAAGGTCATGTCCGCGATCACCCGCCGCGACAATCCGCAGATGGTATCGGCCGTCTTCGAGCAGCGTTGGACGTCGCTGAGAGATGTCGCGCCGAGCGACGGCCAGACCTGGATCGCACTGGACCGTGTCCGGGATCCGGGCAATCTCGGCACGATCATCCGCACCGCCGATGCCGCCGGCGCCTCCGGCGTCATCCTCGTTGGTGATTGCACCGATCCGTTCTCGCTGGAAACCGTTCGCGCCACCATGGGCTCGATGTTTGCCGTGCCGCTGATCAAGGCGACGCCGGTAGAATTCCTCAAATGGAAAAAGGGATCCGGCGCCCGCCTCGTTGCCACCCATCTCGCCGGCGCGGTCGACTATCGCACGATCGATTATCGCTCGAAGCCGGTCATCCTGATGATGGGCAACGAGCAGTCCGGCCTGCCGGACGAACTCGCTGAGGCTGCCGATGCGCTGGCCCGTATTCCCCAGGTCGGCATGGCGGATTCGCTCAATCTGGCCGTTGCAACCGGCGTCATGTTGTTTGAGGTTCGCCGTCATCTGCTCAAGCTGGATGGAGCGAAGTAAGCGATGCTGGCTGCATTCAACCGACCACTGCCGGTCGCGATTTTCATCATCGCGGCGCTGATCCTCGATCAGGCGATCAAATATGCCGTCGAGATCTATCTGCCGATGCACGAACTGGTGCCGGTCGTCCCTTATCTCGGGCTGTATCGCACCCACAATCTCGGTGTCGCCTTCTCCATGCTGTCGGATGCCGATGGCTGGTTCATTGTCGGGCTTCGCCTGCTGATCGTCGCCTTCGTCGTGTGGCTCTGGCGCAAGACGGGGCCGGATCATCACTTCGCTCATCTCGGCTTTGCGATGATCATTGCCGGCGCCTTCGGCAACCTGGTCGATCGCTTCGTCTATGGCCATGTTGTCGATTACATTCTTTTCTACACCCAGAGCTGGTCTTTTGCGGTCTTCAATCTGGCCGATAGCTTCATCACGCTCGGCGCTCTCTGCATCCTGATCGACGAGATTATCAGCCATCGGAAAGCCAAGCCGAGCGAAGAGTGAGCGCCCGGGTCGCATGCCCGATGTGTCACTTTCCTGTCGCAGATTCGTGGTTTATGACGCGGGAAAACGAGGCCGGATTTATCGCGATGAGCTTGGAATTAATCGATCGTGGATCATTGCTTGATCAGCAGCCGGCGCCTACCAAGGCGCCGGGTTCGCTCAATCCGGGGCTTCTCGGCCGCATAGGCTCGCTGGAAACCCGGTTGGCGCGCACGGAGCGCGAGATCGATGCGGCTCAGGCCGTACGCTACCGCGTCTTCGTCGAGGAAATGAAGGCCCAGATCAGCCCGGAAGGCGCACGCCGCGAGCGCGAAGTGGATGCCTGGGATGCGCTTTGCGACCATCTTCTGGTTCTGGACCGTTCGATCGAAGGCGATGCCGAGGACCAGATTGTCGGCACGTATCGGCTTTTGCGCCACGAGGTGGCACGTGCCCATGGTGGCTTCTACTCCGGCGCGGAGTTTGCCATCGGCGAATTGCTCGACCGCCATCCGGAAAAGCGTTTCATGGAGCTTGGCCGCTCCTGCGTCCTGCCTGAATATCGCACCAAGCGCACGGTTGAGCTTTTGTGGCAGGGTTGCTGGGCCTACGCATTGCAGCACCGGGTCGATGGCATGTTCGGCTGCGGTTCCTTCCCTGGCATACGCCCGGAAGAACACGCGCTGGCTTTGTCGTTCCTGTATCAGAATGCGGTCGCCAAGGGTGAATGGGCGGTCAGCGCCCGCCCCGAACTCTACCGCGAAATGGACCTGATGCCCTCAGAGGCGATCAATGCGCGGCGCGCACTGTCAGCCATGCCGCCCCTGATCAAGGGCTATCTGCGTCTGGGCGCCATGGTCAGCAATGGTGCGGTTGTCGATCATGCCTTCAACACAACGGACGTGCTGATCGTCCTGCCGATCGCCAGCATTTCCGACCGCTACGTCAATTATTATGGCGCGGATGCAGGCCGCTTTGCCAGCTAGCAGCCGCAGCCTTGCAGCGTCGATGATGTGTTGGTGGTAGCCTTTGGCTGCCTCTCGTCACGCAGTGCCGGCAAAACCTCCGGCGGGATAGGCAGATCGGCCAGTTGCCGCATGGATAGCCCGCTCAGATCGGGCTGGCCCAGCGGATCATGCCGCCAAGATTGGTTGGTCTGACGGTTGGCAGATATTATCGTTTTCCAGAAAAACTTGAACATCACTTCGCCTTTCTTGCGGGTTTTCAGGCCGTGAGATGCTTGGATCCTATCGTTTTCTTGCAATCCTGCTCATGCTTCAATTGAGATTTCGGCCGTTTCGCTATAGCTTTTCTATATGCGAAATCTCAATCAGGTTCATTTGAACGGTCTGCGCGCCGTGGAAGCCGTCAGTCGCCTGGGCTCGTTGCAATCGGCAGCCGACGAGCTAGGAGTGTCGGTTGGTGCCGTCAGCCAGCAGGTCATCAAGACGGAACAGCAGCTCGGGCGTCAGCTTTTCGAGCGTACGAACCGTGGCATGGTGGCAGCCGACACCGCATCCGATATCCTTGCCCGCCTTACGGAAGGGCTGAGGCACCTGTCGGGTGCCGTGGCGCTGGCGCAGCGCAGTGACGATCAGGTCCTGACGATTTCGGTTGCGCCGGTGTTTGCCGCCCGCTGGCTGGTGCACCGCATCAGTGCCTTTTCCGAGCGCTTCCCCGATGTCAGCCTGCGGATCGATGCCACCGATCGTTTGAAGGACCCGACCTTTTCCGATGTCGATCTGTGCATTCGCGTCGGGCGTGGCCATTGGCCCGGCTGCCGCTCAGAACTCATCCTACAGCAGCGGATCTTCCCGGTCTGCACACCAGCCATGGCTGAGGGACTGCAAACACCCGCCGACCTGATAAAACTGCCGAAGATCGTCGACGGTCGGGCAATGTTCACCTGGGATGTCTGGCTGTCGTCTGTCGGCCTTGCCGGTACTGAAATACAGGCCCGGCATGTCTATAGCGAAGCCTCGCTCTGCCTTGATGCGGCGATTGCCGGGCAGGGCGTAATGATGGCCTGGCAGACACTCGCCTCGCACCAGTTGCAGCATGGGCAACTGGTTGCGCCTTTCGGACCTCCGGTCAAAACCGGCTTTGGCCACTATTTTGTTGTGGCGGACACTGCGCGCCGCATCTGCAAGGTCGAAACCTTCAAGCGCTGGCTGCGCACCGAGCTCGAGGAAGACATGGAGCGGCTGGCAAAAGCCGCTCCTCTTCTGGCCTGATCAGGGATCAGGCGCTGGCATTGTAGGCGGCGATTGCCGCCATGTTGACGATATCGCTGTCCTTGGCGCCGATCTGGGCGATCTGTACTGATTTCTCCAGGCCGACCAGCAGAGGACCCATCACGGTGAGGCCGCCCAGCTCCTGCAGCATCTTGGTCGAGATCGCCGCAGAATGGATCGCCGGCATGACCAGGACATTCGCCGTGCCCGAGAGCCGGCAGAATGGATACTGCTCCATCCGGTGGCCGTTGAGTGCCACATCCGCGCCCATCTCGCCGTCGTATTCGAAGTCGACATGGCGATTGTCGAGGATCTTGACCGCCTCGCGCAACCGCTCCGAGCGCTCTCCGGTCGGATGGCCGAAGGTCGAATAGGCAAGCAGCGCCACGCGCGGTTCGAGACCGAGGCGGCGCGCGACGCCGGCCGCTTCTTCGGCAATGTCAGCCAGTTCCTCGGCCGTCGGCATGTCATGCACGGCAGTGTCGGCGACCAGGATGGTGCGGCCCCGCGCCAAGGCCAGGGAAACGCCGATAACCCTGTGGCCGGGTGCCGTATCGATGCAGCGGCGCACGTCTTCGAGCGCCGTCGAATAGTTGCGTGTCGTGCCCGTCACCATCGCATCGGCGTCGCCAAGGGCCACCATGCAGGCGGCGAAGTGATTGCGGTCCGTGTTGATCAGGCGCTGGGCATCACGGTGCAGATATCCCTTTCGCTGTAGGCGGGCATAGAGATACTCGGTATAGGCATCGACCCTTGTCGAGACGCGGGCATTGACCACCTCGATGCCCGGGCGATCCAGATCGATGCCGGCGCGTTCCGCTGTTGCCTTCAGCGGTTCGTCGCGGCCGAGCAGGATGGCGGTGCCGAGCCCCTGATTGGCAAAGGCGATGGCCGCGCGCATTACCTGCTCTTCCTCGCCCTCGGCAAAGACGACGCGTTTCGGATGACTGCGCACATGCTCGTAGATACGCTGGGTGGCCGCCGCGATCGGGTCGCGGCGGGCAGACAATTCATGCGCATAGGCGCCGAGATCGTCGATCTCTTTTCTTGCAACACCGGTCTCCATCGCAGCCTTGGCGACGGCCACCGGAATGGCGGAGATCAGTCGGGGGTCGAAGGGGACCGGAATGATGTATTGCGGTCCAAAACGCGGGCGCTGGCCCTGATAGGCGGCGGCCACATCGTCCGGCACGTCCTCGCGCGCCAGGTCGGCAAGCGCGCGCACGGCGGCAATTTTCATCGCATCGTTGATCTGGCTGGCGCGAACATCGAGCGCCCCGCGGAAGATGTAGGGAAAGCCGAGAACATTGTTCACCTGGTTCGGATAGTCCGACCGACCGGTTGCCATGATTGCATCGTCGCGGATTTCGGCGACCTCTTCCGGCGTGATTTCCGGATCGGGATTAGCCATGGCGAAGATAATCGGGTTCGGCGCCATCGAGGCGATCATGTCGGCCGAGAATGCGCCTTTCTGCGACAATCCGAGCACGACGTCGGCACCTTCCATCGCTTCCCTCAATGTCCGGCGATCGGTCCTGACCGCATGCGCCGATTTCCACTGGTTCATACCCTCGATGCGCCCCTGATAGATCACGCCCTTGGTGTCGCAGAGGATGATGTTGTCGCCGTTGAAGCCCATCGCCTTGATCAGTTCGATGCAGGCGATCGCGGCAGCCCCTGCGCCATTGCAGACTAGCTTGGTGGTCTTGAAGTCACGGCCGGTGAGTTCCAGTGCATTGATCAGGCCGGCGGCTGCGATGATCGCCGTGCCGTGTTGGTCGTCGTGGAAAACCGGGATGTCCATCAATTCGCGCAGCCGGCTTTCGATGATGAAGCAATCGGGCGCCTTGATGTCTTCGAGGTTGATGCCGCCGAACGATGGGCCGAGATAGCGCACGCAATTGATGAACTCGTCGACATTTTCCGTGTCGACCTCGAGATCGATACTGTCGACGTCGGCAAAGCGCTTGAACAGCACCGCCTTGCCCTCCATCACTGGCTTGGAAGCCAGTGCGCCTAGATTGCCGAGGCCGAGGATGGCGGTGCCGTTGGAAATGACCGCGACCATATTGCCGCGTGTGGTGTAGTCATAGGCCGTCGCTGGATCTGCGGCGATCGCCTTGACCGGCACGGCAACGCCGGGCGAATAGGCCAGAGACAGGTCGCGCTGCGTGGCCATGGCCTTTGTCGGCGTGATTTCCAGTTTGCCGGGGCGGCCCTGCGAGTGGAAGTCGAGCGCTTCCTGTTCGGTGACCGAGACGCGCGTGCGAACAGTTTTCTTGTCGATCGGCATGTTTCCCCTCAGCTTGTTGTGGGCAGCTTCGTTGTCGTCGGCCCATCATGTTGTTTTTCTGCAGCGCAGGTCGTTAGTGTTGCACGACTTTATCATCAAGAAAACATTGGCCAGTGACGATCCATTCATCCACCCACAACGAGATCCTGAACGTGGCAACGCTTGCCTCGGAGGAAAGCCGTGCATCCGCCACGCCGATGATGGAACAGTATATCGAGATCAAGGCCGCCAATCCGGGGAGCCTGCTCTTTTATCGAATGGGCGATTTCTACGAGTTGTTCTTTGAGGATGCCGTCGATGCCTCGCGCGCACTTGGCATAACGCTGACCAAGCGCGGCCAGCATCTCGGCCATGACATTCCCATGTGCGGCGTGCCGGTTCATGCAGCAGACGACTATTTGCAGAAGCTGATCGTCCTCGGTTTCCGGGTTGCCGTCTGTGAACAGATCGAGGATCCGGCCGAGGCCAAGAAGCGCGGTTCGAAATCCGTGGTCAAGCGTGACGTCGTGCGCCTCGTGACCCCCGGAACGCTGACCGAAGAAAAACTGCTGTCGCCGTTCGAATCCAATTACCTGATGGCGCTCGCCCGCATTCGCGGGGGCAGCGCGCCGCAACTGGCGCTCGCCTGGATCGATATCTCGACCGGCATCTTTCGCTTGGCGGAAACGACGGAGACGCGTCTTCTCGCGGACATTCTGCGTATCGAGCCCCGCGAACTGATCGTACCGGACACGTTGTTTCATGACGATGAGCTGAAACCCGCCTTCGACGTGCTCGGTCGAGTCGTCGTGCCGCAGCCCGGCGTATTGTTCGACAGCGCCAGCGCCGAGGGGCGGATCGCTCGTTATTTCGGCGTGGGCACGCTGGATGGCTTCGGCAGCTTTTCCCGCGCGGAGATTGCCGCCGCCGCGGCAGCCGTCGCCTATGTCGAAAAGACCCAGATTGCCGAGCGCCCGCCGCTCGGCCTGCCCGAGCGCCAGAACGCCGCCTCGACCCTGTTCATCGATCCGGCCACCCGCGCCAACCTCGAGCTGGTGAAAACCCTGTCGGGCGATCGCAACGGCTCGCTGCTGAAGGCCGTCGATCGCACGGTGACCGGCGGCGGCGCCCGTCTGCTCGCCGAACGCCTGATGTCGCCGCTGACCGATCCCCAGGCGATTGCCGCGCGGCAGGATTCGGTTGCCTTCCTGCTGAGCGAAAGCCAGTTGATTGACAGTCTGCGCGATGCGTTGAAGCGGGTGCCCGACATGCCCCGCGCCCTGTCGCGTCTGGCGCTGGACCGCGGAGGTCCGCGCGATCTGGGTGGTATCGTCAATGGTCTGACGGCATCGGCCGAAGTGGCAACCCTTCTGGCGCAGGCCCTTCTGCCGAAAGAGTTGACCGATGCAATGGCCGATCTTCAGGCCCTGCCGCAGGATCTCGGCCGCGGACTGTCGGAGTTGCTCGCCGATGAATTGCCGCTGCTGAAACGCGATGGCGGCTTTCTGCGCGAAGGCGCCGTGACCGAACTCGATGAGATCCGCGCCTTGCGCGACCAGTCGCGCCGGGTGATCGCCGGTCTGCAGCTGCAATATGCCGAGGAAACCGGTATCAAGTCGCTGAAGATCAAGCATAACAATGTGCTCGGCTATTTCATCGAGGTCACCGCCGGAAACGCAGGCCCGATGACCGACAATGATGAGGGGAAAGCCCGCTTCATCCATCGCCAGACCATGGCAAATGCCATGCGCTTCACAACGACGGAACTCGCCGATCTCGAAAGCCGCATCGCCAATGCCGCCGGCCAGGCGCTGGCGATCGAGCTGGAGGCTTTTGGTCGCATGGTCGCAGACGTGGTGGCCGCTGCCGAGCCGATCAAGGCTGCCGCCCGCGCGCTCGCCGTGATCGATGTCGCGGCCGGCCTCGCATCCTTGGCCGAGGAGCAGGGCTATTGCCGCCCGATCGTCGACGACAGCCGCATGTTCCAGATTACCGCCGGGCGCCATCCGGTCGTCGAGCAGGCACTGCGCCGCCAGGCGGCCAGTCCGTTCATCGCCAATGATTGCGATCTGTCGCCGGAAAAATCCGGCGGCAATGGCGCGATCTGGTTGCTCACCGGTCCCAATATGGGTGGTAAATCGACCTTCCTGCGACAGAACGCACTGATCGCCATCATGGCCCAGATGGGTTCTTTCGTGCCGGCGGGTGCGGCCCATATCGGCGTGGTCGATCGGCTGTTCTCGCGTGTCGGCGCGTCCGACGACCTCGCCCGTGGCCGCTCGACATTCATGGTCGAGATGGTCGAGACGGCGGCAATCCTCAACCAGGCAACCGATCGCTCATTGGTGATCCTCGACGAGATCGGTCGCGGCACGGCTACTTTCGACGGTCTGTCGATCGCCTGGGCGGCAGTCGAGCATCTGCATGAGGTCAATCTCTGCCGCTCGCTGTTTGCCACCCATTTCCATGAGCTGACAGCCCTGTCGGAAAAGCTGGCGCGCATGTCGAACGTGACGATGCGGGTCAAGGAATGGGACGGCGACGTCATTTTCCTGCACGAGGTCGGCCCCGGTGCCGCAGATCGCTCCTATGGCATCCAGGTTGCGCGTCTCGCCGGCCTTCCGGCAGCTGTGGTCGCCCGTGCCCGCGATGTGCTGGCCAAGCTGGAGGATACCGACCGCAAGAACCCGGCAGCCCAATTGATCGACGACCTGCCGCTTTTTCAGGTGGCCGTGCGCCGGGAGGATGCCCGCAAGGCCGGGCCCTCCAAGGTGGAGGAAGCCTTGAAGTCACTGGATCTTGACGACCTCACCCCTCGTCAGGCACTGGATGCGCTCTATGATCTCAAGAAACAACTTGGCAAGTCTTGAGGGGTAAGGTGCCTGTCAAACGCGCCGGAAAGGCGTTATAGCGCCATCCGAAACCGGAGCCGATGATCCGGACAGCCAGAAAGCATGCCCGACACATGGCAAAAGCTGAAATCGCATTTGAAGATCTGCTCGACGTCAACGCCCTCATCGCGTCCTGTGAAGCGGTTGCCCGATCGCATTCCGAAAATCTGCTCGAGGTCCGCGCCAAGCTGCTGCCGATCCTGAAAAAGGCGAGTGCCGACGCGCGGGAAGTGGCAAGGCTCCAGCTGTTCGCTGATGGCAGTGGCATGAAATGCGCCAACAACATTTCCTGGATCCAGGATCAGTTGATCTCGGTGATTTTCAGGATCGCTGCGACCCATGTCTATCCCAATGATGCGGATGGTGTCGCTGTTGCGGCTGTCGGCGGTTATGGCCGTGGCACACTGGCGCCGGGATCCGATATCGATCTGCTATTCCTGATGCCGGCCAAGACGACGCCGAACATGCATAAGGCGGTTGAGTTCGTCCTCTACCTGCTCTGGGACATCGGTTTCAAGGTCGGTCATGCGACCCGCACGGTCGAGGAAAGCATCCGGCTGTCGAAGTCCGACATGACCATCCGCACAGCCATTCTCGAAACCCGTTTCGTCTGCGGCAGCGAGCCGCTGGTCGATGAGTTGCAGCGCCGCTTCGACCAGGAAGTCACCACCAATACCGCCCCAGAATTCATCGCGGCCAAACTCGCCGAGCGCGACGAACGCCACCGCAAGGCCGGCGACAGCCGTTACCTGGTCGAGCCCAACGTCAAGGAAGGCAAGGGTGGGCTGCGCGATCTTCAGACCCTGTTCTGGATCGCCAAGTACAATTATCATGTCCGCGACACCCGCGAACTCGTCCGCCTCGGTGTTCTGTCGCGCCATGAATGGCGCCTGTTCGAGAAGGCGGATGATTTCCTCTGGGCCGTGCGCTGCCATATGCACTATCTGACCGGCAAGCCGGAGGAGCGTCTCTATTTCGACATTCAGCCCGAGATCGCGAAAAGCCTGGGCTATCAGGCCCGGCCTGGCCTGTCTGCCGTCGAACGCTTCATGAAGCACTACTTCCTGGTGGCAAAGGACGTCGGCGATCTGACGCGCATTTTCTCCGCAGCACTGGAGGATCAGCAGGCCAAGGCCGTGCCCGGCATTGGCGGCATGATCGGCCGTTTTGCCAACCGTCCGCGCAAGATCGCCGGTGCTGCGGAATTCATTGATGATCGCGGCCGCATCGCGCTTGCCGATCCGGACGTTTTCAAGCGCGATCCCATGTCGATCATGCGGCTCTTCCATGTGGCCGACATCAATGGCCTCGAATTCCATCCGGATGCCTTGAAGGCCGTCACCCGGTCGCTGTCGCTGATCGACAATGATTTCCGCGAAAGCGAGGAGGCCAACCGCCTGTTCCTGGCGATCCTGACCTCGCGCCGTGATCCGGGCTTCATCCTGCGCCGCATGAACGAGGCCGGTGTTCTCGGCCGCTTCATTCCGGAGTTCGGCAAGATCGTCTCGATGATGCAGTTCAACATGTATCATCACTACACTGTCGACGAACATCTGATCCGCACGTTGGAAGTCCTGTCGGAGATCGACAAGGGCAAGGCCGAAGAGATCCATCCGCTCGCCAACAAGCTGATGCCGGAGATCGAGGATCGCCAGACGCTCTATGTTGCCGTGCTTCTGCATGACATCGCCAAGGGCCGTCAGGAAGATCATTCCATCGCCGGCGCCAAGGTGGCGCGCAAGCTCTGCCCGCGTCTCGGCCTGTCCCCCAAGCAGACCGAAATGGTCGCCTGGCTGATCGACCAGCATTTGTTGATGTCGATGGTTGCCCAGACCCGCGACCTGCACGACCGCAAGACGATTACCGACTTTGCCGAAAAGGTGCAGTCGCTCGATCGGCTGAAAATGCTGCTGGTGCTGACGATCTGCGATATCCGCGCCGTCGGACCAGGTGTCTGGAACGGCTGGAAGGGCCAGTTGCTGCGCACGCTCTATTACGAGACCGAATTGTTGCTGTCAGGCGGCTTCAGCCAGGTCTCCCGCAAGGAGCGGGCCAAGCACGCTGCCGAACAACTGACCAAGGCACTGGAAGGCTGGAGCCAGAAGGACCAGAAGACCTATACCAAGCTTCACTATGAGCCCTATTTGCTGTCGGTCGACCTGGAGGACCAGGTTCGCCATACGCGGTTCATCCGCCAGGCAGACAAGGCACGCAAGGCGCTCGCGACCATGGTGCGCACTCATTCCTTTCATGCCATCACCGAAATCACGGTGCTGTCGCCCGACCATCCGCGCCTGCTGTCGATCATTGCTGGCGCCTGCGCCGCTGCCGGCGCAAACATCGCCGATGCGCAGATCTTCACGACGTCGGATGGCCGCGCCCTCGATACGATCCTGATCAACCGGGAATTCCCGATCGACGACGACGAGATGCGCCGTGCCGCGACCATCGGCAAGATGATCGAGGATGTGCTGTCCGGCAGCAAGCGCCTGCCGGAAGTCATTGCCACCCGCTCGAAGGGCAAGAAGAAGAACAAGACCTTCCCGGTCCAGCCGGATGTGCGCATTTCCAACAGCCTGTCGAACAAGTTCACAGTAATCGAAGTCGAATGCCTCGACCGCATCGGCTTCCTGGCGGAAATCACGGCAGCGCTTGCCGATCTTTCGCTCGACATTCATTCGGCACGCATCACCACCTTCGGTGAGAAGGTCATCGACACCTTCTACGTGATGGATCTGGTCGGACAGAAGGTGACCAACGAAAATCGTCAGGCCAACATCGTCAACCGTTTGAAGGCAGTGATGACGGAAGGGGGCGAGGAGCCGCGTGACAAGGAAGCGCCACAGTCTTCCGCCATCGCTGCGCCGGCACAACGCAGCCCTGTGATCCAGAAGAAAGCCCGGGCCTGAATGAGCCTCGTCAAGAAATTCATGACCGTCGGCGGCGCGACGCTGGGAAGCCGTGTCTTCGGCTTTGCCCGTGAAACGCTGATGGCGGCGGCGCTCGGTACCGGTCCGATCGCCGACGTTTTCTACGCCGCCTTCCGCTTCCCCAATCTGTTTCGCCGCCTCTTCGCCGAGGGCGCCTTCAACGCTGCCTTCGTGCCGCTGTTCGCCAAGGAAATCGAGGCAAACGGTATCGATGGCGCCAAGCGGTTCTCGGAGGAAGTGTTCGGCGTCCTGTTTTCCGTCCTGCTGGTCATCACGATCGGCATGCAGCTGTCGATGCCGCTTCTGGTCGAGTGGGTGATCGCGCCCGGCTTTGTCGACGATGCGGAGAAATTCTCGCTGACCGTGCGTCTGGCGATCGTTATGTTCCCCTATCTCATGTGCATGTCGTTGACGGCTATGATGAGCGGAATGCTGAATTCGCTGCATCACTTCTTTGCGGCCGCCATCGCGCCGATCTTTCTCAACATCCTGATGATGGGAGCCCTTGGCTGGGCGCTCTGGACCGGGTCGGATCCGTCGCTGACGGCCTGGTATTTGTCCTGGTCTGTGCTGGCTGCAGGTCTGCTGCAACTTGCCGTGGTCTATCTTGGGGTTCGCCATGCCGGGATCAAGATCGGATTTCGCCGGCCACGTTATACCGCGAACGTCAAGCGCCTTCTGGTTCTGGCCATCCCGGCGGCCGTCACAGGTGGCATCACCCAGATCAACCAACTGATCGGCCAGGCTATTGCATCGGGCAAGGAAGGTGCAATTTCCGCCCTTCAATATGCCGATCGTATCTATCAGTTGCCGCTGGGTGTCGTGGGCGTTGCCGTCGGCATCGTGCTCCTGCCTGAACTCGCGCGTGCGCTGAAAGCCGGCTTCATGAAAGAGGCCGGCAATCTGCAGAACCGCTCGATCGAGTTCGTTCTCTTCCTGACGCTTCCGGCCGCCGCCGCGATCTGGGTTCTGTCAGACGAAATCATCCGCGTGCTGTACGAGCGCGGCGCCTTTACCGAACAGAATACCGCAGTTGTCGCCGGCATCCTCGCCATCTACGGTATAGGCCTGCCGGGTTTCGTGCTGATCAAGGCATTGCAGCCGGGTTACTATGCCCGCGAGGACACGAAGACGCCGATGCGCTTCACCATGATTTCGGTGGCGCTGAATACGGGCCTTGCCATCACGCTTTTCCCCCATTTCGAGGAAAGCGGCATCGCGATCGCCGAGGCCGCCGCAGGCTGGACCAACACGGTCCTGCTGTTTTCGGTTCTGCTTTGGCGCGGCCATCTGGTCTTCGAATGGGCGCTGGTCACCCGTACGCTGCGCCTGATCATGGCGTCTGGCGTGATGGCGGGCGTATTGGTCTATCTGTCGGATCGCTGGAGCGCTTCTCTGATGCCGTCCAGTTCGCTGGTCGAACAGGTCTCGACCTTGGCCTTGCTGATTGTCATCGCTATGCCGGTCTATTTCGCCACGGCCTTCCTCATCGGCGGCGCGGACTTTGGCATGATCCGGCGCAACATCAGGCGTAAGCCTAAGGCTTAAAATCGGCTGTCATCGAACAATGACTGGCGCTAGCAGTGAACCCATCGGCGTTTCGGGCCGATATCGACATGCACCATGCCGTTGCAGTATCGGCCGATGCCTCCAATGCCGGGTGCGCTTGCGGCGGCCGCCAGTATTTTCCGCTCCGGCACGCCGGGCACACGGATATCAGCGGCATAGCAGCGACTGTGTTGAGATCGACCCGACCGCGGCCGGTGCCCGGATGTGACCATCGGCTGCCCCCCGGTCTGTCTTGCGATATGGGCGAGGATAGCCCGCAGTTTGGTCGGAAAACAGCTCGCTCGGACGCTGATGCGTTGTAGAGTGTAAGTATTGCTATAGTCGTTTTTCGGCATGAAGAAGTGCCGTTTTTTGGCATCCACTGCACTTGCCGTTGAATGCAGGGTGAACGTCAAAATACAGCCAAAAACGAGACATGGAAACACGCGCATGATGACTCTCCGGAAAATAAGTTTCAAGTAAGACTATCAAGACTGTGCCGCTTGGTTTTTTATTTCTAAAATTGTGTCAAATTTGAAGCGCATTTGCCTTTACAGCTTCAAAGGTGGTGATTCGCTTGGTGGGCCGGGGTCTTGCGCTGAAGGCGCCGGCCGGCCTAAGACGATTTGCGCATCTGAGCTGAGGAGTAGCCATGACCGCCCGTTCCCTGTTTTTGATCTCGCTTCTGGTTGACGACTACGACCGGGCGAAGGGCTTCTATTGCGACGGTCTCGGCTTTGATTGCCTAGAAGACAGCCCGCAGCCGGAAGGCAAGCGCTGGCTCGTGGTCAAGCCGCCCGGCGGCGACGGAGCCGGCATTCTGCTGGCCAAGGCAGAGGGCGAGGCTCAGAAAGCCGCGATCGGCCATCAGGCCGGTGGCCGCGTCGGCTTCTTTCTCAGAACCGATGATTTTGCCCGCGACCATTCCCGCATGCTGGAGCATGGCGTTGAGTTCCGCGAAGAGCCGCGTCATGAGGTCTATGGCACGGTTGCTGTCTTTGCCGATCTCTACGGCAATCTCTGGGATCTAATCGAACCCGCCCCGCAAAAGTGAGAGCTTGCCCGTAAAAGTGAGAGCTTGATTGCCGGCCATCCGCCGTGCATAAGCCGATCAAACACGCGATCGAAAGATCGGGCCCTCCACCAGCCTGTTGAGGACAATCATGGGTGAGTTCAAGCCGCTGGTATTCTCCGGCGTTCAGCCGACCGGCAATCTCCATCTCGGCAACTATCTCGGCGCAATCCGCAAGTTTGTGGCGCTGCAGGAAAACAACGACTGCATGTATTGCGTCGTCGACCTGCATGCGCTGACCGCGCAACTCGTGCATGACGACATGCCGGGCCAGATCCGTTCGATCACCGCAGCCTTCCTGGCCGCCGGCATCGACCCGAAGCAGCATATCGTCTTCAACCAGTCGCAGGTGCCGCAGCATTCTGAACTGGCCTGGATCTTCAATTGCGTCGCCCGCCTCGGCTGGATGAACCGCATGACCCAGTTCAAGGACAAGGCCGGCAAGGATCGCGAGCAGGCCTCGCTTGGCCTCTATGCCTATCCGAGCCTGATGGCGGCCGACATTCTCGTCTACCGTGCTACCCATGTGCCTGTCGGCGAAGACCAGAAGCAGCATCTGGAACTGACCCGCGACATCGCCATGAAGTTCAACATCGACTTCATGGACAAGATCCGCCCGACTGGCCTCGGCATCGACATCACTGTCGGTGAAGAGCCGGTACATGCCTATTTCCCCATGGTCGAGCCGCTGATTGATGGTCCGGCGCCGCGCGTCATGAGCCTCAAGGACGGCACTAAGAAGATGTCGAAGTCCGATCCGTCGGACCTGTCGCGCATCAACCTGATGGATGATGCGGACGCGATTTCGCGCAAGATCCGCAAGGCCAAGACCGATCCGGATGCGTTGCCGAGCGAAGTCGACGGACTGAAGGGCCGCCCGGAAGCCGACAACCTGGTCGGCATCTTTGCCGCGCTCGCCGACAAGACCAAGGCCGAGGTTCTCGGCGAATTCGGCGGTCAGCAGTTTTCGGTGTTCAAGCCGGCTCTGGTCGATCTCTCGATTGAAGTGCTGGCGCCGATCAATGCGGAAATGCGTCGGCTGATGGCGGACCCTTCCTATATCGATTCGGTCCTGCGCGACGGTGGAGCAAGGGCGCGTGAGCGTGCCGAAAAGACGATGAACGAAGTCCGCGACATCATCGGATTCGTGCGTTAAGGTCTGGCGGAATTTCGGCTGGGTCGTCCGGAACCAGCCGTCATGTCCTTGAATGTTCATGATCCGGAGGCGGGGCTCTTTATGGTATCAACACGCCTGTCACGTCTTGAAGGTCACCGCCGCAAGTTTATGGCGGTGATTGATAATACCCCGGAATGCTCCCGCGCAGTCCACTATGCCGGAAGGCGCGCCAAGAATTCCAACGGCGGGCTTGTGCTGATCTATGTGATCCCGGAAGGCGATTTCCAGCAATGGCTGGGCGTCGAGGAGATCATGCGGGCGGAGGCTCGGGAAGAGGCCGAATCGATCATGGCCAAGTCGGCCCAGACGGTGCGCGAGACGATCGGCATCGAACCGGAAATTGTCATCCGCGAAGGCGGTGCCTATACCGAGATCAACAGTCTGATCGATGAAGACCGCGATATTGCCATTCTCGTGCTGGCTGCAGGCTCGACGAAGGAAGGCCCGGGTCCGCTGGTTTCGATGATTGCAGGGCGAGGTGCCGCGTTCCCTATCCCGGTCACGGTGTTGCCCGATTCGCTGACTGATGAAGAAATCGACGCATTGTGCTGATCTGACGCTGACCTTGCCACTTGAATGGTGCGGGCAATGGGCTTATTTTCTTTTGAAGAATTCTAAACTTTAGCGGTGAAGCCACCGCGTGGAGACCATCATGTTCATCCAGACCGAAGCCACTCCCAATCCTGCCACGTTGAAGTTCCTGCCGGGCAAGGTTGTCATGGAAAGCGGAACGGCCGAATTCCGCGACGCCGAAAGTGCCGGCGTTTCGCCGCTCGCCTCGCGCATTTTCCAAATTCCGGGCGTGACCGGCGTCTTCTTTGGCTACGACTTCGTCACGGTCAGCAAGGAAGGGCCGGAATGGCAGCATCTGAAGCCGGCGATCCTCGGCACCATCATGGAGCATTTCATGAGCGGCGCGCCTGTCATGGGCTCGGCCGCCGTTGCCAATGATGCCGATGGCGACGAAGAGTTCTTCGAAGCCGGTGATGAAACCATTGTCGCCACGATCAAGGAATTGCTTGAAACCCGTGTCCGCCCGGCTGTGGCCCAGGACGGTGGAGATATCACCTTCCGCGGTTTCAGGGACGGCACCGTCTTCCTGAATATGAAGGGTTCCTGCGCCGGTTGCCCGTCGTCGACGGCAACGTTGAAGCATGGCGTCCAGAACCTTCTGCGTCACTTCGTGCCGGAAGTTCAGGAAGTCGAGGCGGTCTGAACCGCCTGTCTGGAGTGAGCATGATTGTTCTTGCGATCGATACGGCAGGCGTGGATTGCGCGGTTGCCGTCTATGATGGTGCGGCGGGCCGCGTGCTTGGCAGCGTCAGCGAGACAATCGGGAGGGGCCATGCCGAGCGCCTGATGGCGATGATTGACGAAGCCTTGGACAAGGCTGGCCTGACGCTCTCCGAGATGACGCGCGTCGCAGTAACTGTCGGTCCGGGCTCGTTTACCGGAATTCGTGTGGGCGTCGCCGCGGCCCGGGGCCTTGCGCTGGCGCTGGGGGTCGAATGTGTCGGCGTATCGACACTGTCCGTCCTTGCCAATCTGCCTGCGCCGGGTGCGCGCCGAACCGTATTGGCGGCAATGAATGCGCATCGGGATGAGGTCTATGCGCAGACATTCGAAAATGGCGAGCCCTGCGACGAGGCGCGCGTGCTCGGGCTCGATGTTTTTCTTTCTGAGGCTGCTGCCGACAATATTTCGGTCATTGGTTCCGCATCGGCTTTGCTGACGGACAGAGCGGTTCAAACTCTGCCGGATCACTTTCCGATCGAGATCGTTGCAGCACTCGGCGCAAAGGCGAAAGCTCAGGGCAAGCCAAAACCGCTTTATCTACGTGGACCGGATGCCAAGCCACAGACCGGTTTTGCAGTGTCCAGAGCCTGAAGCATGGCACCTGTCGGTGGTCGCGGGTTTGGCGACGACATGCTTCGACACAACGATCTAAATAGCTCGGCTTGAACCTGTTCTGGCTTGGCACGCCTCAGAATACAGAGCCTCAAGAATGCGCGACACACTGTTTTACCGTCAGCCTGAATTCGAAATCGTTCCCATGGTGTCTGATCATTGCGCCGCAGTGGCGACACTGCATGCGCAACGCTTTGCACGGGCCTGGGGTGACGGCGAATTCGTCAGTCTGCTACTCCAGCCGAACTCCTTCGGCTTCGTGGCATGGCAGACCAATACGCTGATTTTCAAGGCACCCCTGGCCGGGTTCGTGCTGGCCCGCGAAGTGGCCGGCGAGGCCGAGATCCTGACCATTGCCGTCAATGACAAGATGGCGCGGTTCGGCCTCGGCTGGCGTCTGATGCAGGCGGCCATGCGAGAAGCCCGCAATCGCGGCGGCGAAGCCATGTTCCTCGAGGTCGATGACGGAAACGCTGCGGCGCTCGGACTTTACCGCAAACTCGGATTTGAAAAGGCCGGCGAACGGCCTGCGTATTACACAGATGAATCCGGCCGTCGGACCTCCGCGCTTGTCATGCGTCGCGATCTTCGCTAGTCCGTCGATTAGACGAACAGAACTTGCGGATAACATGGGCTCATGACCGAAGCCATCAAATCGCTGGAAGCGCTTTGTGCCGAACGTGGCATGCGCATGACCGAACAGCGCCGTGTGATCGCCCGTATTCTCGAGGAATCGGCAGATCATCCCGACGTCGAGGAACTGTATCGCCGATCCTCGAAGGTCGATGCGAAGATTTCGATCTCCACGGTCTACCGGACGGTCAAGCTGTTTGAGGACGCCGGCATCATCGAACGCCATGATTTCCGCGATGGCCGATCCCGCTACGAGACGGTCCCGGAAGAACACCACGATCACCTGATCGACCTGAAGACCGGTGTCGTCGTCGAGTTCCATTCGCCCGAAATCGAAGCCCTGCAGGAGCGCATCGCGCGCGAGCACGGCTTCCGTCTTGTCGGCCATCGTCTCGAACTTTATGGCATTCCGCTCGCAAAGGATGAGAAGTAGGCCTATGCGCTCAGGCGGAATGAGGCTCGCGTGATCAACTGGCTGCGCATCGCCCTGTCATTTGCCGTGCTGATTGCCGCCTCCTTGCTGGTGATTCCGGTTCAGTTGCTTGCGCTGCGTTTTAACTGGCGTTTGCGCCGCAGCCTGCCAAGGTTCTGGCACAAGGCAACGCTTCGCGCGCTGGGCATCCGCGTTCATGTCCATGGTCAGCTCGATCCGCGCCGGCCGCTGATGATCGCCGCCAATCATGCATCGTGGAAAGACATCCTCGTTCTCGGCTCGCTCGCCGATGTCACCTTCATCGCCAAGACGGAGGTGGCCTCCTGGCCGCTTTTCGGGGCGCTGGCAAAGCTGCAGAAGACGATCTTCATCGCTCGCGAGGAAAAGCGACGCACCGGTGATCAGGTCAGCGAGATTGCCGGGCGCATGGCAGATGGCGAGATCGTCGTACTGTTTCCCGAGGGTACGACGTCTGACGGCAATCGCGTCCTCAGCGTGAAGTCCTCCCTGTTTGGTGCCGCGGCCGCAGCCTTGCCCGAAGAAGGCGAGGGCGGGGTTCATGTGCAGCCGGTGGCTATCGCCTATACCCGTGTCCAGGGCCTGCCGATGGGGCGCTATCACCGACCGATAGCCGGTTGGCCGGGAGATACTGGCCTTACTGAATCGCTGCTTGGGGTGCTGAAAGCCGGCGCGATCGACGTCGATGTCTCCTTTGGCGTGAGTGTGGAATTCAGCAAGGGCGATAGCCGCAAGCACCTCGCCACGCAGATCGAGGCGCGTCTGCGTGCCATGCTGCTCGCTCATTTGCGCGGCCGCCACAAGCACTGACCGGACGAATTTGATTTTTCGGTTTAATCGGGCAGCGAAAACCACTAAATAGCGGCCATGACACAGGACACAGCGATCATTCCGGCACACCAACAGCCCGGCGCCAATGCGCGCAAGGTCTTCATCAAGACCTATGGCTGTCAGATGAATGTCTATGACAGCGGGCGCATGGCGGATGCGCTTGCAGCAGACGGCTATGTCTCGACCGAGGTCATGGAAGACGCCGATCTCGTTCTACTCAATACCTGCCATATCCGTGAAAAGGCAGCCGAAAAGGTCTATTCGGCCTTGGGTCGCCTGCGCGAGACGAAGAAGGCGCGCGCGGCCGAAGGCCGTGAATTCATGATCGGTGTGGCGGGTTGCGTCGCACAGGCCGAGGGTGAGGAGATCTCCCGTCGCGAACCTGCCGTCGATGTCGTGATCGGGCCTCAAACCTACCACCGCCTGCCGCAGGCCCTGCACCGCGCCCGCACAGGCGAGCGTGTCGTCGATACGGAATATGCGCTGGAAGACAAGTTCGAGCACCTGCCGGCTCCGGTGAAGGTACCCGGCAAGCCGCGCAACGTCACTGCGTTTTTGACCGTCCAGGAGGGCTGCGACAAGTTCTGCACCTTCTGCGTCGTGCCTTATACGCGCGGCTCGGAAGTCTCGCGTCCGCTGGCCCAGCTTCTGGCCGAGGCGCGCAAACTGGTCGATACCGGCGTGCGTGAGCTGACTTTGCTCGGTCAGAACGTCAATGCCTGGCACGGCGAGGATGAAGAGGGCAGGGCGATCGGTCTTGGCGATCTGCTTTACCGTCTGGCCGAAACCCCCGGTCTTGCGCGTCTGCGCTACACTACCAGCCATCCGCGCGACATGGACGACCGGCTGATCGAAGCGCATCGCGATCTGCGCATGCTGATGCCCTATCTGCATCTGCCGGTCCAGGCCGGTTCGGACCGGATCCTGAAAGCGATGAACCGTCGCCACAAGGCGTCGGAATATATCGCGCTGATCGAGCGCATTCGTGCGATGCGTCCCGATATCGCCCTGTCGGGTGACTTCATCGTCGGTTTTCCCGGCGAGACCGACCAGGACTTCGAGGACACGATGAACCTCGTGCGCCAGGTGAATTACGCCCAGGCCTATTCGTTCAAATATTCGACGCGACCGGGCACTCCCGGCGCCGATCTGCCGGATCATGTCCCGGAAGACGTCAAGACGGAGCGGCTCGCTCGGCTGCAGCAATTGCTGCTTGAACAGCAGCAGGCCTTTTCCCAATCGATGATCGGGCGTACCATGGACCTGCTGCTGGAGAAGCCGGGACGCATGCCTGGACAATTAATTGGTAGGTCTCCTTGGCTGCAGTCTGTGAATGTTGATGCAATGTCTTCGAAAATCGGTGACATTATACAGGTACGAATCACCGCAGCCGGCCCAAACAGCTTGTTTGCCGAGGTGGCAGAGGGTTAGAGTGAGGGCCTGAACCTGATCGACACAGGAGCCTGAACGCTTGAACGCAACAGAAGTGGTTTCCTCACCCTCGCGCAATGTCCGCACAACTGCGACCGACGCCAATCACTTCATTTTGACGTTCGAGAACAACCGGCTTGCAAGTGAGCTCTTCGGTCAATTCGACCAGCATCTCAAACTTCTCGAACAGCGCCTGCAGATCGAAGCCCGTGCCCGTGGCAACTCGGTTTCCATTTCCGGCGATCTGCTCGCGACCAATCAGGCCCGCCGGGCGCTCGATTTCCTCTACGCCCGTCTTCAAAGCGGCGGTTCGGTCGAGCTGTCCGACGTCGAAGGCGCGATCCGCATGGCTGTAGCTGCCGATGACCAATTGAGCTTGCCGACGCTGGAGCGCAAGGCCAAGCTGTCCATGGCGCAGATCTCGACGCGCAAGAAGACGATTGCCGCCCGCACCCCGACCCAGGACGCCTACATGCGGGCTCTGGAGCGCTCCGAAATGGTCTTCGGTGTCGGCCCGGCCGGCACTGGCAAGACTTATCTCGCGGTCGCCCATGCGGCCCAATTGCTCGAGCGCGGTCTCGTTGATCGCATTGTCCTAACGCGCCCGGCCGTTGAAGCCGGAGAACGTCTCGGTTTCCTTCCGGGCGACCTGAAGGAAAAGGTCGATCCTTATCTGCGCCCGCTTTACGATGCGCTTTACGACATGATTCCGGGCGACAAGGTCGAACGGGCGATTACGGCAGGCGTCATCGAAATCGCCCCGCTCGCATTCATGCGCGGGCGCACGCTCGCCAATGCGGCAATCATCCTCGACGAGGCGCAGAACACCACATCGATGCAGATGAAGATGTTCCTCACCCGTCTCGGTGAGAACGGCCGCATGATCATCACCGGTGATCCGAGCCAGATCGACTTGCCGCGCGGCGTCACGTCAGGCTTGGTCGAGGCCTTGCAGATCCTCAAGGAAGTTGAGGGTGTATCGATTGTTCGTTTCAAGGACACCGACGTCGTGCGTCATCCTTTGGTTGGCCGGATTGTTCGGGCTTACGATGCGAAGTACATTGTTGCGGAAGAAAGCGAGCAGACCGGCCGTTGAGGTCTGCCACACTGACGATGCAGCATTATTTGGATATACAGATCGCCGTCGAGGCGGATGGGTGGGCAGAAGAGGACGCGCTGGAGGCTATGGCCGAGCGCGTTCTCGGGCTCGCAACGACTTATCTTCGCGACAGGGAAGGCCAGCCCTTCCCGCCGCAGCCGGCGGAACTCTCGCTCGTCTTCGGTGATGACGAGATGATCCGCGAGATCAACGCCGAATGGCGCGGCAAGGACAAGCCGACCAATGTCTTGTCCTTTCCCGCTTTTCCGGTGATGCCGGGCAAGATGCCCGGCCCGATGTTGGGCGATATCATCATTGCCCGCGAGACCGTCGAACGAGAAGCGGTCGAGTTGGAGAAGAGTTTCGAGGATCATTTAACCCATCTGATGGTCCACGGATTTCTGCATCTCTTCGGCTACGATCATCTCGAGACGAGCGATGCGGAACAAATGGAAGCTCTTGAGACTCGCATTTTGCAGGAACTTGGCCTATCTGATCCCTATGCGGGACAAGACCCGATCTGATAGTTTGGAACAATGAGCGATTTTGCGACAAGAACGGCCACTGAGGCCAATGAGGGTTCGGAGGGGTCTTCCTCCGACGACGGCAGTAGTCCGTCGCGAGCGGAAAGCTCGCCCCGACAATCCACCCCCTTCTGGACACGCATTTCCCGCCTTCTCAGGCCGTCCTCGTCGACAAGCCTCCGAGAAGACCTGACGGACGCATTGAAGGCCGACGCAACACTCGGCGAGGCGTTTACCGCCGAAGAACGGGCGATGTTGCATAACATCCTCCGCTTCCGCGAGGTCCGCGTCGAGGACATCATGGTGCCGCGCGTCGATATCGAGGCCGTGGATCACAGTGTCACCATTGGCGAACTGATGACCATTTTTGAGGTTTCGGGGCGTTCGCGCATGCCCGTATACGCCGACACGCTCGATGATCCGCGTGGCATGGTCCACATCCGCGACCTTCTGTCCTACGTTACCAAGCAGGCCCGCAATCGCCGCCGTATCGCTGCCGCCCGTTCTTCGGCGGCAAGTGTCGACAAGGCGGAAAAGACCGAGACAAAGGGCGACAAGGCCAAGCCGAAGGTCGACTTCGATCTGGCTCGCATCGATCTCAGCAAGACTGTTGCAGAGGCCGGTATCATTCGCTCCGTGCTTTTCGTGCCACCGTCCATGCTCGCGTCCGACCTGATGAGCCGGATGCAGGCGGCCCGCACCCAGATGGCACTGGTGATCGACGAATATGGCGGCACCGACGGTCTCGTCAGCCATGAAGACATCGTCGAGATGGTGATCGGCGATGTCGAGGACGAGCATGACGACGAAGAGGTTATGTTCACCCGTATTTCTGACGATATTCTGGTGACCGATGCCCGCGTCGAACTCGAGGAAATCGCAGAGGCGATCGGCCCGGATTTCGACATTCAGGACCGGCTCGACGATGTCGATACCCTGGGCGGCCTGATCTTTTCGGCGCTGGGACGCATACCGGCGCGTGGCGAAGTCGTCCAGGCGCTTGCCGGTTTCGAATTCCACATCTTGGATGCCGATCCGCGCCGGATTAAGCGCGTGCGCATTGTCCGCAAGCGTGCGGCTGCCCGCCGCCGCTCGGTCAAGGGTGAAGGCGAACCCGCCGCCGAACCCAAGACGGGCCGTGGCAAGAAGCCGGCAGACGACACTCAACGCTCTGCCGTGGACAACGAAACGGCGTCATGATTCGACGCTGATTTGCCAATGCCAATTTGTGTCCCGCGAAAAGCGGGACATTGCCTGCGAATTTTGGAACACTGCGCGACGATGATTCGCTCAGAGGGGATGCGCATGGAACGGTTCGCGGGTGGGGTCTTGCTCCTTTGGGGCGCAAGGCGTGCAGCACTCGCTGTTCTTGCAGGCGCGATTGCAGCGCTTGCCCTGCCGCCGGTTGGCTTTTTCGCCGCGATGTTTGTCTCTTTCACATTGCTGGTCTGGTTGATCGACGGCACGACCGGCAATCCGGAGCGCAACAATTCGCTTGGCCTGCGCTCTGCCTTCACGCTCGGCTGGCTTTTCGGCTTCGGCTATTTCGTCGCGGGTCTCTGGTGGCTGGGCAATGCCCTGCTTCTGGAGGCGGATGAATTCGCCTGGGCTTTGCCCCTGGCGATCCTCGGTTTGCCGGCCGTACTGGCGATCTTCTACGGTCTGGCAACCGTCATCGCACGCCTCCTCTGGTCTGACGGCGTTGGTCGCATCGCCGCCCTTGCTGCTGGCTTCGGTATTGCCGAATGGTTGCGCAGTGTCGTTGCAACCGGCTTTCCCTGGAATGCCATCGGCTACGGTGCGATGCCGATACCCCTGATGATGCAGTCGGCTTATGTATTCGGGACTTTCGGCGTCTCGGCACTTGCGGTCTTCGTCTTTGCCACGCCGGCGCTGTTGGGCACGCGCAAGGGCCTCGCGCCGGGCATGCTGCTTGCCGTCGGGCTTGTCGCAGGACATCTGGGTTTTGGCGCCTATCGCCTCTATGTAGCGCCGCCGCTGCCACAGATGGACAAGCCGGTGACCGTGCGCCTGGTCCAGCCAGCGATCGACCAGTCGCAGAAACTTGAAAACACCGATCGCGTTGAAATCTTCGAAAAACACCTGGCGCTGACGGCCGCACCGCCCGCAGACGGAAAGCCGCGACCGGATGTGATCATCTGGCCAGAAACCTCAGTGCCCTTTATCCTGACCGAAAATCCGGACGCGCTGGTGCGTATCGCCGATGTGCTGCAGGACGGTCAGGTTCTTCTGGCCGGTGCCGTGCGTTCGGAAGTCCAGGGAGCGGGCCTTGCGCCGCGCTACTACAACTCGGTCTACATGATCGACGACAAGGGCCAGATCCTCGGTGCTTCCGACAAGGTGCACCTGACGCCGTTCGGTGAATATGTCCCGTTCGAGGATTGGTTGCGCCAGCTGGGCATCGAGGAGTTGATCAGCCTCCCGGGCGGCTTCTCACCGGCCGTCAGCCGCGCGGTGCTGACCCTGCCAGCCGGGCTGGGGCTCTACCCGCTGATCTGCTACGAGATCATTTTCCCCGGCGAGATCGAGCCGAGGCTGGGTGGGGCAAGCGCGATACTGAACATCACCAATGATGCCTGGTTCGGCATGACGCCCGGTCCCTATCAGCACTTTCTTCAGGCGCGAATCCGGGCTGTGGAACTGGGTGTTCCGGTGATCCGCGACGCCAACAATGGCATTTCGGCCGTCATAGACCCTCTGGGACGCATTGTGGACGGTCTGGCCCTCGGATCCGAAGGTGCGCTGGATGCAACTCTGAGTGTCGACAATCTGCCGATATCAGGGGGCTGGCGCCACAACCTAAACTTTTGGTTGGTTTTTGGATGCCTTGGTTTGTGGGCGTTTATTTCTCGCATGGGTTTTATTAGGGGAAAGAATTGACCAAAAACCCCTAAAATTGCATAGTAGTCGCGACCGTAAGTCTACAAGTATGCTGAATGTTCCTGGACGGCGAGTGCAACGTATCGTTTTGGGTACCTGGGGGTATGGGAATATGGTCGGATCGCCAACAATTGTCAGGACCACGTTATGATCGAGAACAAGAAGAAGCCGAACCCGATTGATATCCATGTCGGAAGCCGGATTCGCCTTCGTCGCACGATGCTGGGCATGAGCCAGGAGAAGCTGGGTGAAAGCCTTGGCATCACTTTCCAGCAGATCCAGAAGTATGAAAAGGGCACCAATCGCGTTGGTGCAAGCCGTCTTCAGAACATTTCCAACATACTGAACGTGCCGGTTTCCTTCTTCTTCGAAGACGCGCCGGGCGAAAACAGTGTGACGGCATCGGGAATGGCCGAAGCCTCCAGCTCCAACTATGTTGTCGATTTCCTGTCGTCCTCGGAAGGTCTGCAGCTCAACCGCGCCTTCGTCAAGATTGGCGACCCCAAGGTCCGTCGCAAGATTGTCGATCTGGTCAAGGCTCTGGCGGCGGAAGCCGATACCGAGTGAACACACAGGGTTTGATTGCAAAGAGAGCGGCCGACGGGCCGCTTTTTTTTGCCTCGAATTAAAGAAAATTTTGCTCACATAAAGATATATTTATGTGGTTGTGTTCTTGTTTTTGGCACTTGAACTGAGTAACGATGCCACCATTCATTCTTTGAGGGGAATCCCGATGCGCGCCAACTATCTCTTTACCAGCGAATCCGTATCCGAAGGTCATCCGGACAAGGTTTGCGACCGTATCTCTGACGAAATCGTCGATCTCGTGTACCGGGAAGCGGCAAAAACGGGTGTCGATCCCTGGTCGGTGCGCATCGCCTGCGAAACGCTGGCAACCACCAATCGCGTCGTGATCGCGGGCGAAGTTCGGTTGCCGGATAGCCTGCTGAAGAAGGACAAGGACGGCAACATCGCCAAGGATGCCTATGGTGATCCGGCCGTGAACCCGTCGAAGTTCAAGAGTGCCGCACGCAAGGCCATCAAGGATATCGGCTACGAGCAGGACCGTTTCCACTGGAAGAATGTCAAGATCGACGTGCTGTTGCATGCCCAGTCGGCCGATATTGCCCAGGGCGTTGACAAGGCCGCGGACCAGCAGGGTGCCGAAGGTGCTGGCGACCAGGGCATCATGTTCGGTTATGCCTGCAAGGAAACGCCGGATCTCATGCCGGCGCCGATCTATTATTCGCACAAGATCCTGCAATTGCTGGCAACCGCCCGCAAGACGGGCGAAGGCGACGCCGGCAAGCTCGGCCCCGATGCCAAGAGCCAGGTGACCGTTCGTTACGTCGATGGCAAGCCGTCGGAAGCGGTGTCGATCGTTCTCTCCACCCAGCATCTTGACGAGAGCTGGGATTCCAAGAAGGTTCGCCAGGTCGTCGAACCCTATATCCGCGAAGCGCTCGGCGATCTGAAGATCGCTGACGATTGCAACTGGTACATCAATCCGACCGGCAAGTTCGTCATCGGTGGACCGGACGGTGACGCAGGCCTGACCGGCCGCAAGATCATCGTCGACACCTATGGTGGCGCAGCGCCCCACGGCGGCGGCGCCTTCTCCGGCAAGGACACGACCAAGGTCGACCGTTCCGCGGCCTATGCGGCTCGCTATCTTGCCAAGAACGTCGTGGCTGCCGGCATGGCCGACAATTGCACGATCCAGATATCCTACGCCATCGGCGTTGCCCAGCCGCTGTCGATCTATGTCGACCTGCATGGCACCGGCAAGGATGTCACCGAGGATCAGGTGGAAGCCGCCATCCGCAAGGTCATGGATCTTTCTCCGACCGGCATCCGCCGCCATCTTGACCTGAACAAGCCTGTTTATGCTAAGACGTCCGCCTATGGCCATTTTGGCCGCAAGGCTGGCCGGGACGGCTCCTTCTCCTGGGAGAAGCTCGATCTGGTCAAGCCGCTCAAGGATGCTCTTAAGGCTTGATTGAATGACGGATGCGGAACGCAGGACACGGTCGACCGAAGCTTTTTTCGGTCGGCGCAAGGGCAAACCGTTGCGCGAGCAGCAGGTCGAGCGCATGGGGTCCCTCCTGCCGGAACTGAAGGTCGATCTCGCATCCGAGACACCGACCGACATCAAGACGCTGTTTCCGTTTGCGGTGGATAAGGTGCGGCTTGAAATAGGCTTTGGCGGCGGTGAACATCTCGTTCACCGCGCCCGCACCAACCCGACGATCGGCTTCATCGGCGTCGAACCCTTCGTCAACTCGATGGCGAAGCTGCTTGCCGTTGTCGAGGGGGAAAACCTGCAGAATATCCGCGTTCATGATGATGACGCGACCCAGTTGCTCGACTGGATGCCTGCCGAATGCATCGATCAGATTGATCTGCTCTATCCCGACCCATGGCCGAAGAAGAAGCACTGGAAACGGCGGTTTGTCTCGGAGGTCAATCTGCAGCGTTTTCATAAGGTGCTGAAGCCCGGCGGAAAGTTCTGCTTCGCCTCCGACATCGATACCTATGTCAACTGGACGCTGCAGCATTGCAAGGCGCATGGCGGCTTCGCATGGACCGCACGCAATGCCAGTGACTGGCTGACGCCTTATGAGGGCTGGCCGGGCACGCGCTACGAGGCCAAGGCCCGCCGCGAAGGCCGATCTTCAGCCTATCTGACTTTCTTGAAGATCTGAGAGTTCTGTGCGGGACCGGCGCGATCTGAATTCACGCGACCGAATAGCCGATCGCATCAGCCTTCCATCATTCAGTATCGGCTGTATGACGCTCCGGAAGATGATACGGCCGCTCTGGCTTCAGTGCAGCGAAACCGTTTTCAGATCGTCTTCCGCAGCCTTGAAGAACGTGCTGGAGCGATTGTCGGTGAGCAGGATCGGAGTACCGTCGGCGGCAAAGAGAGCCCAGAGGTCGAGGGTCGGGTCAATATCGGGCGCTTCGGGGAAGCAGCGTGAAACCTCGTCGGATTTCATTTTCCGGATATAACCCACCTCTCCAGCACCCAGATGGGCGAATTCCGATCTGGTGATCCGGGCATTGGCTTCTTTCAGTAACATTCCGAGGCTCCACGAATGAGGGAGATGCGGCAAATCAGGCCGATAGCCTCATAGTGATGCTGAAATGTTAATTTTTCTCACCACCTGCGTGGCTTCTGGACGGATGAGATCGATCGAAAGAAGACCGTTTCGAAGGCTCGCCCTGGTCACTTCCAGGCCGTCATCCAAGGCGAAGATACGCTGGAATTGTCGCGCCGCAATTCCCCGGAACAGATAGGATGGCTCCTCCCGATCGTTCTGCCGACCGCGAACGATCAGTTGTCTCGCCTCGACGCTGACGTCCAGCTCTTCTTCGGAAAATCCGGCGACCGCCAACGTGATCCGCAACCGTGCGGCGCCGGATTCGGCCCGCAGGCGCTCGATGTCATAAGGGGGATAGCTGTCACCGCCGCGCGGACGCTGTACCGATCCGGCTTCGCCGAGGTTGAAGCTGACGATGAAACCTTCACCTGGAAGCCTGCCTCTTGTCATTCTATCCTCGATGCCTCCAGGTGAGCAGAACTCGCCAAACATGACCGTCATATGGGGGGTGCCAGGCAGCATCGCAAGGCACCGGTCGCTTGACAAAATGCAGAAGCGATTGCATCGCTCGGGCAGTCATCATCAGGATTGCCTTTCTATGAAACAGCCCCGCAAGATCATCATCGACACCGACCCCGGTCAGGACGATGCCGCTGCCCTCATGCTCGCCTTTGCAAGCCCTGCCGAACTCGACGTCGTTGGTGTCACCACGGTCGCCGGAAATGTGCCTTTGAACTGGACGAGCCGCAATGCCCGTATTGTCTGCGAGCTCTGCGGCCGCCCGGACATCTCCGTTTACGCCGGCGCCGACCGCCCCATCCAGCGACAGCTGGTGACGGCAGAACATGTGCACGGCAAGACCGGCCTGGATGGTGCAGACCTGCCCGAGCCGACCATGCCTCTGCAGCAGCAGCATGCCGTCGACTTCATCATCGAGACACTGCGCCGGGAAGAGCCGGGCACAGTGACACTGTGCACGCTTGGTGCGCTCACCAATGTCGGCCTGGCCCTGCAGAAGGCGCCGGATATCGCCCCGCGCATCCGCGAACTCGTCATGATGGGGGGCGGCTTCTTCGAGGGCGGCAACATCACCCCGGCTGCCGAGTTCAACATCTATGTCGACCCGCATGCTGCTGCTGCCGTCTTGGCCGCTGGCATTCCTGTCGTGATGATGCCGCTTGATGTCACCCATCAGCTCCTGACTAGGAGGACCCGCGTCGCCCGCATCGCGGACATTGGCACGCCGGTTGCCAAGGCCATGGTCGGCTGGCTGGAATTCTTCGAGCGCTTCGACGAGGAGAAATACGGGTCCGATGGCGGCCCGCTGCATGATCCGACGGTGATTGCTTATCTGCTCAAGCCGGAACTGTTCAGCGGCCGTCATTGCAATGTCGAGATCGAGGTGGAATCCGAGCTCACCATGGGCATGACGGTGGTCGACTGGTGGCGTGTGTCCGGCCGCACGCCAAATGCCCAGGTCATGCGCAATGTCGACGCCGATGGCTTTTTCGATCTGCTCGTCGAACGGTTTGCCCGCCTTTGATACTATTGCCGCGCTGAAACAGCAAAGGCCGCCGGGGAGCCGGCGGCCTTTGTCATTTTGGTTTGTCTGATCGAGATCAGAACTCTTCCCAGTCGTCACCCCCGCGCGACCCACCACCGGCGGCGACCTTCTTCGGTGCCGGCTGATAACTGGGTGCCGGTGCCCGGGCATGCGTTGTCTGAGGGCGGGCGGGCGCACGCAACGTCTGGGCTGCTGCCTGGAGGGCATGCACCGGGTTGCGGTGTCCGCTGACGGTAAACCGGGATACCAGGCCCTTGAGGTTTTCGGCCTCGCTGCGCAGGGTCATGCTGGCCGCAGTCGTTTCCTCGACCATCGCTGCGTTCTGCTGGGTCACCTGGTCCATCTGGTTGACGGCCGAGTTGACTTCCTTCAGCCCCGAGGCCTGTTCGCTGGCGGACGCGGAGATCTGCAGGATCAGACCGTTGATCTGCATGACCTGATCGGAAATCTTCTGCAGTGTCTCGCCGGCCTGGCCGACCAGCTGCACACCGTCGCGGACCTGAGCGCCCGATGCGTTGATCAGCGTCTTGATTTCCTTGGCTGCATTCGCCGAACGTTGGGCCAGTTCACGCACTTCCTGTGCCACGACCGCAAAGCCCTTGCCGGCTTCGCCGGCACGCGCCGCCTCGACACCGGCATTGAGTGCCAGCAGGTTGGTCTGGAAGGCGATTTCGTCGATAACACCGATGATGCGCGAGATTTCCTGCGACGACTGCGCAATGCCCTGCATCGAGGTCACGGCGCGCTGGACGACTTCGCCCGACTTCTCCGCATCCTGCACGGCAACACTGACGGTATTTGCAGCAATACCGGCATTGTCGGCACTCGAATGAACCTGCTCGGTCAACTCGTTGAGCGCGGCCGCCGTTTCTTCGAGGCTGGCAGCCTGCTGTTCTGTGCGCTTGGAGAGGTCTGCTGCACTCTCCGAGATCTCGCTACTGCCAGCGCCAATGTTGACGACGCTGACATTGACCGAGGCAATCGCCTGCTCGAGGCTGGCAAGCGCATTGTTGAAGTCGCGCTTGAGAGCTTCGTAGTCGCCGGGGAAATCATCGCCGATACGGTAGGTCAGGTTGCCCTGGGACAGTTGCGCCAGACCATTGCCGAGTGCAGAGACCACGTGCTGCTGCACGGAGGCGGATTGGTTGCGTTCCTGCTCGGAGCGCCGACGTTCGCCTTCGGCGTCATTGCGTTGCGCCTCGGCTTGTGCCGCAAGCGTATGGCTCTCGGCGAGGCGATGGCGAAAGCCTTCGAGCGCCTGCGCAACGAGGCCGATTTCGTCCTTGCTGTCCTGACCGGTGACCGGTTCGGAATACTGGCCGGCGCTCAGGGTCTTCACGCTGGCAACAAGCCCACCAAGCGGAGTCTGGACGAAGGATCGCACCGCGCAGTAAAGGGCAAACATCACGGCGCCGAGAACGATCAGTCCTCCGATGACCATCATGTAGGTCTGGGCTTCGAGGGGTGCGTTGATCGCCGCATGCGGCACATCGACGAGAACAACCCAATTGGTGTTCACGTCCGGCAATGCGAAGGGATAGACGACCCGGTCGAAACTGCCCTGGCCGTCATCGAGACCCTTGATCACGCCACCGGTCAGCGAAGTGATGGCGGATTTGACAAGATCGGCGCCGGTGCCGTCATAATCTTTCATCTGCAGATCCGGGGTCGGCGCTACGATCCACTTGCCGGTTTGGGAAAGCAGCGTGACGCGGCCGGATCCAAATGGCTGCAGCTTGTTCAGCTTGTCGGCCATGGCCTTCAGCGAGATATCGACGCCGCTGACCCCGATCAGTTTGCCGTTGACCGTGACCGGATAGGCGATGGAGGTCATCGCGGTATTTTCGCCCGTGGTCGATTCGGCGTAAGGCGGCGAGATCGCGCCCTTCAGGCTCTTTGCCGCGAGCGAATACCACGGTGCGACATAGTCGGAATCGAAGGTCGAGAAGGTAAAGCCGCCATCCTTGCTCTTCGTCCAATAGGGATTGAAGGTCCCGTCCTTGGACGAGCCGAATTCAGGCTTGCCAGCCATGCTGGGCGACTGTCCGTCAAAGGCATTGGGCTCCTCGGCGAACCAGCTGCCGAAGGCAAAGGCATTCTGCTCGACATTGGCTTTCAGCATGTCGACCACCGCCTTGCGGTCGACATACTTGCCGTCCTGTCCACGCCCGATGACGCCGGCCATTGAACGGGCTGCGCCGGCGAGTTCGCCAACGGCGGCGCCAACGTCTGTCGCAATAGCTTTCGCTTCGGCATTCGCCTGATCCATCGTCAGGGTCTCGACCCGATTGCGGGTCTGCGAAATGAGAAACAGGTTGGAGACGAAGAGCACGACGGCAATGGCGACGCCGGTCACGAGAATGAGTTTGGCTGCCAGGGATTTCATTCTGAAAATAGACATTAGGTCCTCGCGGTCATATGGAGGATTAATGCATCGGATGCGCATGATGCGCTCGCAAGGCAAGGATATGCCCCGTCATGGAGCAGGAGGGCGCAGTCTCCGGGCCGCATGGTTCACGGCTCAGCTTCGCCCCGGAAGATGAATCCCAATCTCTAAACTTTGCGTAAAAGCCAATCTATAAACGCCCGGAAACCGGGATGTTTCATGGTAAATTCTTGAAGGCTCGACAGCAAAGACATTTCATGTTCTGGCCGCGACATCTTCGGCCATGGGAATAGACGGCTGAGCCCCTGGCTTCAGGCAGGCGAGTGAGCCCGCGACCGCAGCGCGACGCAAGGCGTGTTCGAAATTCAGCCCTTGATCCAGGCTCGCGGCCAGATAGCCGCAGAACGTGTCACCCGCACCGACGGTATCGACCGGTTCGATCTTCAATCCCTTGGCCCGGTGTAGCGCGCCTTCGTGCGCGGCCACCACGCCGTCGCCGCCGAGCGTGACGATCAGCGTCTGTTTCGACTTTCCATGCATGTCGAGCATCAGCGCTTCGCGTGCGTCCGAGGTCAACTCGGTTGTGCCTGTCAGCAGTTCGAATTCCGTCTCGTTGGCAATGACGAAATCGGCTAGGGCCGCCAGGGTTGCAGCTTCAGGCGTCAACGGTGCGGTATTGAGAACGGTGCGCACGCCACGCGCCTTCGCAGCCTTCAGTGCTGCTTTGACCGCGTCAGCCGGAACTTCGAGTTGAAGCATCAAGAGGTCCGTGGATGAAAGCGCCGCAACGGCCGCTTCCGCCTGGGCAACATCAACAAGACCGTTCGCACCGGGAACGACGGCAATCATGTTTTCTCCGTCGCCGCCGACCAGGATCAGTGCAGTACCGGTCGGGCCGGTTTCATGGCGCACGCCGGAAAGATCGGCCCCGGCTTTGTCGAGAAGATCGAGTGCGGGTCCGGCAAACTCGTCCTTGCCGACCGCCCCGACCATGCGCACGCTGGCGCCCGCGCGCCGTGCGGCAAGTGCCTGATTGGCGCCCTTGCCGCCTGCTGCTGTCGCAAAGCCGGTGCCGGATACCGTCTCGCCAGGCGTCGGCAGCCGCGGCGTATTGGCAACCAGATCCATGTTGATGGAGCCGAAAACGGTGATCATGCGCTGAGCCTCTCTTTTTTCTGCGCTCTTTTGGACCAGGCGGTCAGTCCTCGTCAACAACCCTGAGCTTGAGCAGCCCGGTCCGGCTCTCGACCGTCTTGGCAGGCGTGTCCTCGCCCTCGACCCGCCCGTCTGGTATCCCACCGGGCACCTCGAATTCCATCGCCTCGATCTTCGCCCCGCGCCGCGCGAGCTTGTCCGAAGACGTCAGGATCTGGTCGACGTCCTTTTGTGCCGCGAGGAAATGTCCCTGAAGCTTCCTTGTCCGGTCATCGAGCCGGTTCAGGTCTTCCATCAGCCGGATGACTTCGCCCTGGATCAGATGGGCCTGCTCACGCATGCGCTGGTCCTTCAAGACCGCCTGAATCACCTGGATAGACAGCATCAGCAGCGACGGCGAGACGATGACCACGCGCTGCTTGTGGGCCTTCTGCACGACGCCCTCGAAGTTTTCATGAATTTCGGCAAAGATCGATTCCGATGGCACGAACAGGAAGGCCATGTCCTGCGTTTCGCCGGCGATCAGGTACTTTTCCGAAATGTCGCGGATATGCACCTCGAGATCGCGGCGGAATTGCTGGCTCGCGATCCGCTTTTGCTCAGCGGTTTCGCCGTCGCGGATCGCATTCCAGGCTTCCAGCGGAAACTTGGCATCGATCACCAGCGGCGGAGAATTGTTCGGCATGCGGATCGTGCAGTCCGGCCGCATGCCATTTGATAGCGTCGCCTGGAATGTAAACGCGCCCATTGGCAACCCGTCGGCAACGATGGTCTCCATACGCGACTGGCCAAAGGCGCCGCGCGTCTGCTTGTTGGAGAGGATGGCCTGCAGCCCGACCACGTCCTTCGCCAGCGACTGGATGTTGTTTTGCGCCGCATCGATCACGGCGAGCCGTTCCTGCAGGCTCCGCAGATTGTCATGCGTCGATTTCGTCTGCTCGGTGATTGTCGTGCCGAGGCGATGGGTCATGCCATCCAGCCGCTGGCTGATCGATTGATTGAGTTCCGCCTGCCGGCTGCCGAACACATCGGCCATGATTGCAAGCCGCCCCTGCATCTCTGCCTGGGCCTTCAACAGTTCACCGAGGCGGGCTTCCGCCGCCTGTTCACGTCGCAGTGCCTCTTCCTGATGCCGCAGCCGTGCGCGTCCGGAGCGCCAGACACCCCATCCCAACAGCACGAACGGAGTGGCGATCAGCGCCAGCGCGAAGCAAGCCAGAACCATGGGTGAAAGGGTGACTGAGCCGATGGTCACCGCCGGAAACTGGTATGGGTTCATAGTGTCAAGTCTAGCAGATTCGCATTGTCCGCATAGATCAAAGAGTGAACATTCGTCTTGATTGCGTCGGCGAAGCAAATATCAGAAAAAAATTATTTGCCGCCACATTTGACGAAGCGCAAATCAGCAAAATCGAAATGGCTGTTTTGCGCTCATTTCAAGAAGGTGCAACTTATGTGCTCAAAAACACGTAGTTTTCGGCAACCAAAACTTTACCATTTAAGCATCTCTTGAAGTACATACATCAGCACTCGCTGATGAAACTAGGACGAGAGCGTAGAAACATCATGACGTCGAACGAAGATAACGTGGTTCTGAAAGCAAGGCTGAAATTCCTCGGTCTGGACGACAAGGCACGCGACACACTGCGTCTCCTTGGCCCGGTGATCCGCAAGAATGTCGGTGCCGCCCTGGATGTGTTTTACGCTCAGGTTCGAAAGACGCCCGAGACGGCCGCCTTCTTCAAGGGCGAAGAACATATTCGCAGTGCAAAGGGACGCCAGGAGCAGCATTGGGGCATCGTTGCCAATGCCGACTACAACGAAACCTATGTGCAGGGCGTCACCATGGTCGGCAAGGCGCATGCCCGCATCGGACTGGAGCCGCGCTGGTATATCGGCGGCTATGCTCTGCTGCTTGAGCAACTGGTCCATGCGGTGGTCCGCGATCGTTGGCCAAGCCGCTTTGGCAGGCAGAATGCGCCGCAGATGGCCGACGAGGTTTCGGTCATCGTCAAGGCTGCGCTTCTCGACATGGACTATTCAATCTCGGTCTATCTCGATATTCTTGCAGCCGAACGAAAGCAGGCAGAAGAAGCCCGGCTGAAGGCGGAGGCCGAGCAGGCCGTTGCTCTGGCGGCTCTGCGCAGCGTTTTGACCAAACTCGCCTCGGGCGATCTGGCAGCCCGCCTGACCGATGAAATGCCGGCCAACTTTGTCGAGATGGCCAAGGACTACAACAACTCGGTCGAGTCGCTGCAGGCGACGATCACCACGGTTCGCGGCGCGGCCGATGAGATCTTTCGCTCGACCTCGGCCATTTCGTCGGCCACCAATGATCTGGCGCAACGCACCGAACAACAGGCAGCCGGCCTCGAAGAGAGCACGGCAGCGCTGCACGATCTCACCCAGAATGTAACGCTCACGGCAGATGGAGCCCAGAAGGCTTCGGTGGTCGTCGGTGTGGCGCTGACGGAGGCGCGCGTGTCCGAGGAAGTGGTCTCGCGTGCGGTAGAAGCCATGGGCGCGATCGAGAAGTCCTCCGATGGTATCTCCAAGATCATCGGCGTCATCGATGAGATCGCCTTCCAGACCAATCTTCTGGCCCTCAATGCTGGCGTGGAAGCGGCCCGTGCTGGCGAGGCTGGACGCGGCTTTGCGGTCGTTGCCCAGGAAGTGCGCGAGCTTGCCCAGCGTTGTGCCAGTGCGGCCCGCGAAATCAAGGGTCTCATCTCGCAGAGCTCGAGCCAGGTTCAGACCGGTGTCGGCCTGGTCAACAATGCCGGCGAGGCCTTGGAAAAGATCATCGTCCGAATCGGCGAGATCAACGACATCGTCTCCAAGATCGCCTCTGCCGCAGCCGATCAGTCCGGTGGCCTGCGCGAGGTCAACACCTCGATCAGCTCGATGGACCAGATCACGCAGCGCAACGCTGCGATGGTCGAGGAAACGTCTGCCCAGACGGTGACGCTCAGCGATGAGGCACAAAGGCTGGTTGCAGCGCTTCAGGGCTTCAAGACGGATGGTGGCACTCACGCAGGCAGCCGGGATCGTACCGCGCAGATCACCTACCGACGGGCGGGTTGAGGGCAAGACTCTTCGGGATTGTTTAGTCTCTGTTTAGGATAACCATGGCAGGTGTAACGACAACCGGTGATCACCGGAATAGCCAACGCCTGTGATGGAACCATGACCCAGAAACCAAACACCGATCTGTCAGAACGCCTCGACTTCCTCGAAATCGATGACAGGACTCGGGCGACGCTCAACGAGCTGCGCCCGACCATCAACGACACCATCGGCGATGCGCTGGACAAGCTCTATCTGAAGATTGCACGCACCCCGAAGCTCGCAAGCTTCTTCCGCGACAAGGCGCACATCACCGGCGCCAAGAATTCCCAGATGGCGCATTGGGACAAGGCGGCCAAGGGTGGCTTCGATGCAGACTATGTCAAAGGTGTGACGGCTGTCGGCAAGGCGCATGCCCGCATCGGTCTTGAGCCGCGCTGGTACATTGGTGGCTATTCCATGCTGATCGGCGAACTCGCCGCGGGCATCCTGGTCAAACACTGGCCGTTCCCGTTCGGCAAGCAGCATGCCCATGCCCTGGCAGACAAGCTCAAGGCGCTGGTCAAGGCCGCCATGCTGGACATGGACTATTCGATCTCCGTCTATCTGCAGGAACTGGATGCCAGGCGCGTGCAGCTTGAAGAAGAGCGCTTGCGGTTCGAGGCCGACCAGGCCATCGCAATGGAACACTTGCGCAAAGGTCTGGAAGCCCTGGCACAGGGCGATTTCGAAGCCCGCATGACCAGCGACCTGCCGCAGAATTTCAAGGAAATGGCCGGCTATTACAATGACACGGTCGACCGGCTGAACACCTCGTTCGCCGCCATCCGCCGCGCGTCGGACGAAATTCTCAACGGCACCGAGACCATCGCCCGTGCGTCTGGCGAATTGGCCAACCGTACGGCCAAGCAGGCAACAGGGGTTCAGGAAAGTTCGACGGCTCTACAACAACTCTCGGTCAGCGTCAGCCAGACGGCGGCCAATGCCGAACGAGCCTCGATGACCGTTCGCGAAACCCAGCAGCAGGCCCAATCCTCCGGTGCAGTCGTCTCGCGTGCCGTATCCGCCATGGGCGCGATCGAAAAGTCTTCGACGGAGATCTCCAAGATCATTGGCGTTATTGACGAGATTGCCTTCCAGACCAATCTTCTTGCACTCAATGCTGGCGTCGAGGCGGCCAGAGCAGGCGAGGCCGGCAAGGGTTTTGCGGTCGTGGCACAGGAAGTCCGCCAGCTTGCCCAGCGCAGCGCCGATGCTGCCAAGGCAATCAAGCAGTTAATCTCGCAGAGTTCCGATCAGGTGAAGGAGGGCGTTGGCCTCGTCTCCGGCACTGGTGATGCCCTGACCGACATCATTACCCGCATCGATGCGATCAACGCATTCGTCTCGGACATCGCGACCGCCGCCAAGGACCAGGCCATGGGGCTGAACGAAGTCAACCAGGCGACCCGCAACATGGATCACCTGACCCATGAAAACAGCGATATGGTCGAGCAGACATCGGAAGAAACACGCCGTCTTCGCGCCGAAGTGGCCGGTCTGGTCGAGTTGCTGAGCCATATCCGCACCCGCTCCACCGAGCATTCTGGGGCAAAACCAGGTGCGTCTTCTAAGCATTCAGGTCGCCGGGCGGCCTGAGACACTGTAAACGGAGCGAAATCGTGCGTTTTTCGATTTCCTCCGTTTCGATCTTGCGCTAAGTGAGGCCCATGACGATAAAGCCTCTCATCATCCTCCCCGACCCCCTCTTGCGTCAGGTCTCCCAGCCCATTGAGCGGGTAGACGCCGATATCCGCAGGCTTGCCGAAGACATGCTTGAAACCATGTACGAGGCACCCGGCATCGGTCTTGCCGCAATCCAGGTTGGCGTCGCCCGCCGCATGCTGGTCATCGACATCTCCAAGGAAGGCGATGAGCGCGAGCCACTGGTATTCATCAATCCGGAGATTGTTCGTTCCTCCGACGAGCGCTCGGTCTATGAAGAGGGATGCCTGTCGATCCCCGACTATTATGCCGAAGTCGAGCGCCCGGCTGCGATTACGGTCAAGTCGCTCGACCGTGAGGGCCGCGAAACGCTGACGGAGGCCGACGGTCTCCTGGCAACCTGCCTGCAGCATGAAATCGATCATCTCAACGGTGTGCTGTTCATCGACCACATCTCCCGCCTGAAGCGCGAGATGGTGATCAAGAAATTCACCAAGGCTTCCAAATCAAAGCTTTGATCCGTCGCGCCCGTCGAGGGCGCGCCCATTTTCCGGTTCTGAAGGCGAGACGCCATGTCACTTCGCATCATCTTCATGGGCACGCCGGATTTTTCCGTGGCGACCTTCAGGGCGCTGGCTGAGGCCGGCCACGAGATCGCCGCCGTCTACACCCAGCCGCCGCGTCCCGGCGGCCGTCGTGGTCTCGATCTGCAGAAATCTCCGGTGCATCAGGCCGCTGAACAGCTTGGCCTGCCTGTCTTCCATCCAGTCAACTTTCGCGACCCTGCCGACCGCGATCACTTCGTCGCCCTGAAGGCCGATGTCGCGGTGGTGGTTGCCTATGGTCTCCTGCTGCCGGAAGCAATTCTAAACGGCACGCGGCTCGGCGCCTATAATGGCCATGCGTCGCTGCTGCCTCGTTGGCGAGGAGCTGCTCCCATCCAGCGGGCGATCATGGCAGGCGACCTGCAGACCGGCATGATGGTGATGAAGATGGACAAGGGTCTCGATACCGGCCCGGTCGCACGCACGGCAATGGTCGACATCGGGCCGAACATGACTGCCGGTGAATTGCACGACCGCCTGAGCGCGGTCGGTGCCGCGACCATGGTCGATGCCATGGCGGCACTCGAAGCCGGCACGTTGACTACGGTTGCGCAGCCGGAAGAGGGTGTGCTTTACGCGGCGAAGATCGACAAGAGCGAAACCCGCACCGACTTTTCGAGACCGGCGACGGAGGT
>NZ_AHZC01000221.1 GCF_000247475.1 Rhizobium sp. PDO1-076
CGAGCTTGCGGCCGATCTCGCGGAATGCGGCCTGTTCGCCGGGAGAAAGGCCGTCACGGTTGCGCGTGCGGTGCTCTTCCAGCTGGACGATTTTCTGCGGTCTGGCGACCGGGCGAACCGGCTCCATGATGCGCAGCACCGGCGGCTCGACGGATCGGAACGGAGCCGACGGGATCAGGCTGAGCGGCTTTGTCAGGTCCTCGGCATCGGCATCGGTATCAGGCTCAATCACCTCGTTTGCCGTGTCTCCGGTCTGACGGTCGTCCGCAATATGATCCTCGGGCGCGCCGCCATCGATGTCGCCGGCCTTCGCCAGTTCCTCAACCGCGTCGTCAGCCGCCTCGGCTTCCGTGAACTCTGCCGGGGCCTCATCGAGCGCTTCGGCCTGCGTTTCGAGAAATTCCGGCGTCTCGTCTTCGAACTGGTAGGCGCGGAACTCGTCCTCGTCTTCCTCTTCCTCAACGGTCGTTTCAGGGGCAGCGCTCGCAAACACCGCCGGCGCATCCGCAACGATTGCGGCCTCGGGTGGCTGCGGCACGAAGGTCAGGCCGGTGGCATGCGGGTCCTCGACCGCATCGCCGACGCGCACGATGCCGAAGCCGCGGAAGCCGTCGAAATCGCGATTGCGCGTATAGGTCGGCAGGGCGGCCAGATCGACGGGAACCATCAGGCTGGTACCTTCGGCCGGCCAGTAGATCGTCTTGCCGGACCAGGTGTCGCGCTTTTTCAGCAATTCGCCGATCTTGCCGTCGGGGTCGAGATTGAACAGGGCGGCGAGATCGGAAAAGGCTACGCCGTTGATATCGGCCGCATGTGGGCCGACGGCCTCGGCGAATTCGCCCGACACCTCGCTGAAGCGGCCCTCGGCATCGATCTTCCAGACAAAACGCGAGGCGCGGCGCGCACGCGAGAAGACGAAGGGACCGTCTTGCGAGACTTGCGAGTTTTGCGGGTCTTCGGTCGCGACGACCGGGGGCTCGCTCGTGTCGGCGGGCACCGGTTCGGCCGCAATCGGCCCGCCCGGCAGATCCGCCGGTGAAGGTACGAAGACCGTGTCGTTCGACGCAAGGGCGCCGGAATGCTCTGCCGTTTCGACGGCTTCCGCAAAGGCTGCTTCTTCACGCGACGCGTCGTCCGCCGCGATCTCGGTCGCCAGAGCGACCGGCGGCGCGTCTGCCGCTTCGACTTCGATGCCGACTTCGGTTTCGCTTACCGTGTTGCTTTCCACGTCGCTTTCCACGTCGCTTTCCACATCGCTTTCCGCGTCGCTTGCCATGCCGGCAGCCTCGTCACCGATCAGCGGCTCCGCCAGATCCTCAGCAACACCCTCGCCAACATCGTCCACGACGGCCTCGGCCTGGGCGTAGCCTTCAGCCTCGATTTCATCGGCAGGCATGTCGGATGCCGCATCGCCAATAACATCGCCAACAACATCATCAGCGGTCGTCACTTCGGCGGGCGTCGCAACGTCGCCGGACAGTTCATCACCATAGCTCTCGACGGAGCCAAGCGCGTCGGCTTCGATTTCCTCGGCCGAGACCTCGATTTCCTCGATCGTGCCGATCGCGGCAATCACGCTGTCGAAGGGTGCCGAGGCAAAGCCGCCCGTGTCGGCGGCCGCAGGCAGCGCATCGATGGCCTCGGCGCGGGCGGTTTCTGCGCCGATGTCCGTGGCGCTGTCTTGCGCTGGCATTTCGGCATCCACGAAGGACGTCGCCGCAACCGGTTCGAATGCCGCTGGGCTGGCCATGTCTTCGGCGATCGCCACAGGCTCCGGTGCGACGGCTTCGTCGATGGCAGGCATCGAGTTGGAAGGCATCGAGTTGGAAGGCATGTCGCCGGCAGTCGCTTCCGCGGCAATCTCTTCTGCAGACGTCTCTTCCACGGCAGGCACCGCGGTGACCGGCTGCGCCGGGGCGGGCTCGGGAGCGGTAAATTGCTCCACCACCGTCTCTTCGACGACGGCAGCCTGCACGACTGCTGCTTCCACGATCGCTGCTTGCGCCACCTCTACCGGCCTAACCTCCACTTGTGCGGCAGGCTCGGCAAAATCGGCGCTCGGGTCCATCTGGCCGAGAATGGTCTCGACGGCAAACAGCAGATGCAGCGCCGGCGCGTCCGAGATCTTGCCGATCGCCGCCGGCAGATAGCCACGGCCTGTCGGGATCGGCCGCTTGACCAGACGGTCGCTCTCGCTCGATGTCAGCTTGACCAGAGTCCGGGCCGTATGCGGTGTAATGCCGAGAGCGGCGAACTGGCTGGACGAGGCCACGACGTGGCCGTCGCCGTCGAACACTGCCATATGCGTGTCGGGATCGTCGAAGCCGGCCATCAGTTCCTGCGCCAGATCGACGAGGCTTGATGGCTTGCCGATCGGCGGGATCGCCACCAGCACGACCGGCTCGCCGCGTCTGATCTCGACAAGTTCGGCCACCGCCGTCACCGGCACCTTCTGGAAGCCCGATGTGATGCGCAGCATCAGGTTGCGGCTGTCGCCGGTCTTTGCCAGTTGCCGCGCTGCCGCCTCGATCTGGCGAAACGTCACATCGCTGCGGTTCGGCCCTTCCTCGAGAAAATCATAGATCGAGGCGCTGCCGAAGAAGCGCGCGCCGGCGCCATTGGTCCACAATACCCGTTCCAGCTTCGGCGAAAACACCATCAGCGCTTCGCCGCGCGAAAGCCGCGGGCGGATCTTGTCGTTCACGGCGACATCGATGAATGGGTATTGAGCTGGCATCAGCGGACCTGTCGTTTCCATTGCCTTCAGGCACAAATTAACAGATTTTTAATAGCTAGCGAGGCCCCCCGGGTCCAGCAACGCGGTTTTGTTTCGGAAGGTAAGGTTAATCCGTAGGCATGTTCGCACGGAAAATTTCATATTGCAGTGCACAATAATATTGCAATGCACCATCGAAGGTGCTATATAAGCAATATCAGTGCAAAAGAGGGGTCCGCAAAAACCCCACCAGATGAGGAAATGCGATTATGACCAAGGATATCTTCTCTTTCACCGCCTTCGATCCGTCCAAGATGCAGGAAAGCCTGCGTGACTTCGCCGAAAAGGGCGCCGCCCAGTCGAAGGACGCTTACGCCAAGCTGAAGACCGCGACCGAAGAAGCAACCAAGACCGTCGAAGCCACCGTGCAGACCGCCCAGGCCGGCACTGTCGAGATCGGCCTCAAGGCCATCGACGCGCTGCGCACCAATGCCGAAATGTCGCTCTCGCACATGGAAGCGCTGCTCGGCGTCAAGTCGGTTGCCGAACTCGTCGAACTGCAGACCTCCTTCATCCGCAAGCAGGCGGAAGTGACGGTCGAACAGGCCAAGTCGATCCAGGAAACCGCCAAGAAGGTCGCCGAAACCGTGACCAAGCCGGGCAAGGACGCCGCCGAAAAGGTCATGTCGACCTTCAAGGCCGCCTGATCCAGCCGATCGGGCGATTTCATCGCTTGAAATAATTCTGAAGGGCCGGGCAGTGATGCCCGGCCCTTTTCACATCCCCCAGCCTTTTTCGCATACCCGGGCCTTTTCACATTCGATGCAGAAAAGGCTTGAAAAAGATTCCGTCTGCTCGTATGTGACCCCTCGACGGCGTCAGCGACGCAGTCATGTGCGGTTGTAGCTCAGTTGGTTAGAGCGCAGGTTTGTGGCACCTGAGGTCGGAGGTTCGAGACCCCCCAACCGTACCATTTTTCTCCACTGCTAAGTCGATATTTCGCAATGGCTTACCGGGTGTAGCTTGCCGCGCGAATTTGCAATTTTGACAGCTCAAACTGCAAAAACCACTTTTTGCAACTATATGTCAAACTGACGTTCCTCAAAGAACTGTTCGACCCGACCAGATGCGGCTTGAAGCTCGCCATCGTGACATCTTCTGCATGCCAGATCGGAGGTCGTCCCCTGCCGGAGTACATATGGCAAGCGCACTCAATAGAATGTAGGTTAGGCGAAACATTCAATCTTGTGGGCCGGCCATCATGAAGCTGACATTGTCAAAGAAATGCGCGTCCCTGTCACCCTTCGAAGCCAACCTTCCCACCTTCACCCTGGTCACCGGCCTGAATGGCAGCGGTAAAAGTCAACTTTTATCCGGTATTTCCTCAGGTTCTATCTTCAACGACGTCTCCCCGGTTCCATCAGATCGCTTCGGAAGTCCAGCTCCTGAATACCGGACACCGATCGCTCTCTTCACAGCTGAAAGTTTTTCGGGACATTTGTCTCAGAGAGGAACGGATGACTTCAATGGCCTGGCTCGACGCGAGCGCATAGGTAGAAAAGTAGCACTTACTTTCAAGCAAATCCGTGAAGAGTGGGTTGCATGGGGGCGATCGCGAGGACTGGACACCGATGAGCTCAAAAAAATCACGATTCGTGCGCATTACCATTCGCGTGAAAAATCGGTAATTGCGCGGCATCCGGTGATCGAGGGACCGGAGACAGAAATTTTGCTACTGCTGTCAGACCTGCAGGCTAAGGCTGTCCCAAAGGAAACCATTGAGCCCAACACAGGACCTGATTTCGGCAATGGCCTAATCGGAAATGCGGAGGGCAGGTTAGGCCTGCCGTATTTTCTATTAAGCGAAGAGGACATAACTCATAAAGCCCTAGATCCCACGCCCTTCTTTCGGTCTTCAATCGGACCACTGTTCACACGATACCGCAATCTTCAGCTCCTAAATCTAATGAGGCGATTGCAACAGGAGGAAGGAGAGGAAACCGAACTGCCCCTTACACCGGACGCGTTCAATGAGCGATACGGACCGGCTCCTTGGAAGGTAGTAAACGACACCTTACGCCAGCTCGGCGTTGACGCTACCATCGCGAGCCCATCCCCCACGGAATTCGATGAATACATTCCAGTGATGACCACTCAAGATGGAGCAGTGTTTCCTCCTGACGCAATGTCGACTGGAGAGCGGGTTATACTCAATCTGGCACTGTGCGGGTACCAGGTCGGGAATACTAGCGAAAACATCGAGCCATCGAAGTTGGTTTTGCTAGATGAGGTCGACGCACCTTTGCATCCCGCAATGGTCAAGATCTACTTGGATATCATCGATACGGTCCTTGTCAGGCACTTTCACATGCACGTTATTGCTACGACACACTCCCCGTCTACGGTCGCCCTTTTTCCTGGAGATACCGTTTACGTGATGAAGAAGGGAGTCTCTGGCCCTCAACCTGTAGCGAAATCAGAAGCGATTGCAGATCTAGTCTCTGGCGTGCCTACCTTATCCGTGGCCCTAGAAGATCGTCGTCAGGTCTTCGCGGAGAGTCCTGTCGAAGCAAACAACTTGGATCAGCTTTATCAAATACTTCGTCCCACGCTGAAGTCGCCGATATCCTTGCAATTCATCGCGACCGGCTCCAAGCACGACAATAGCAGTAGAGACAACGTTCAGCGCATTGTGCGGAGCCTTGTTGACGCAGGGAACAAAACAGCTTTCGGGTTAATTGACTGGGACTTAAAAAACATCCCCACCGACAGGGTCAAAGTACTCGCTCCTGGCCGCCGATACGCCTTAGAAAACCTAATACTGGATCCCCTAATCATAGCCTTGGCGATCTATAGGAAGCATCCCGACGTCACCGATTACTACGGCTTCGATGAGAGCACCAGTTTCACGGATCTGTGGCGACTTGATCCGACCATATGCCAGTCAACCGCCGATAAGGTCACTGAAAGGGTTCTGGGTTCCGCTCCTGAAAAATGCGTCGAATGCAGATACTGTGGCGGCCTAACGCTTCAAATCGACGATCGATATCTCCGGATGAATGCGCACAAGTTGGAGAGCGATGTGGCGAGAGCGTTTCCGGTTTTCGATAGTTTGACACGAGGCGGATCCGGGAAGCTAACAAACCACATGATCGAACTAATTTTGCGGGAACTTCCGGCAGTTGTTCCGTTGGAGGTGAGCGAAGCGTTCTTATCGCTCATCCACGCACGATAACGCTCCTGTCCTCTACCTTGCATTTGGCCAGCTCCGTTGAGCTGCCGCTATAACGCCAATCTCAGGTCGTCTCGGTGCAGCTTGCTGCGCGAAATCGGAACTTCGACACGCTGATCCGGAATTACAAAAATTCCGAACGCGTCGTCGCAGTGTCTTCAGCATACTCTTGAAGACAGTTTACGGCTGCCGGAATATCGAAAAAGATTAGTAGTTCATCGTGCATTGCCTCAAAAGACACGGCGCAGAGGTGGGCCACGGCGCTGTGGATGACGAACTGCGGCGCAGTCCCGTTCTTCAAAGTAACGTCAACCAAGGAACCTTCGGCTGTTCTGACCATCGAGTGCTTCACCCAACGGTTGGGGTGGATGCGTAGCCATCCTTCGACAAGCGTAGCACCGACGAAACTAGCAACATATCTACTCGCATTCTCATGGCATTTGCCCTCAATGCAACCCCATTCGATCAGGGAACTTACATTGGACATGTCGTAGACTTCTGCCTTCCCTTCGTTGAGTGCGCGCTCCAGTCCCTCAACAATTATGTCATTCGGTGTCGGCATTGGGAACACTCCAACTACCCGCCCGGCGGGTAAAACTTCACCTGCCACATCAACATGGGACCGTCGATTTTACTGGCGAAGACCAGCTACCGAGGTGGGAAATCCGGTGGATAATAAAGTTCCCCAACCCTGTTGTCCGGCAGCAAGGCGAACACCCTCACGTCGCGTCCGACAGCGTCGGGCAATGTAAAGCGGAAACCAGGTCGGTGGCCATCAAAAAACGTAACGCCGTCTTCTACAGCACGGAATTGATGCATCGGCGCCTGCGCTTGGACAAGCTTGCCATCGACAAACACAAGGACCGACAACGCAGTCCGATTGCGGACCCGGTCCAGCGCCCAGCCGCCGATCTCTAATAATTCGCCGGTTGCCCTGACTTTGGAAACCCAGCCTTGCCGCTCATCAGTCACCGAAAGCCGAACACCGTTCAGATTCAGGATAGTGTTCGGCCCGGCCTGCTCGAGACTGCCGTTGTTGCTGTCGAATGCAAATGCGGTCGGGATGATCTGGTCATAGGAGCGCGTGAGAACTGCTCCACCGGCAATTGTCAGTAGCAAGCAGGCGGCGACATAGCCGAAGCTTTGGGAATTGTTACTCACTCCCCTGAAGGCTGCCAGGATCGGGGCCTCGACGTACCGATACACAAGCCAGCCAATCAGAATCGCTGCCAATATCAGCAACGCGGCATAGATTGCGTGAACTCCAATCGTGTGCGGCATGTCAGCCAACAATCGACGCAGGGCGAGGAAGGTAGCCAAGTGGGTCAGGTAGATCGAGTATGAGGCGTTTCCGAGTTCAATCAGCCATGGTGGAAAGTTACGTTCTCCCATCTTCATCTCCAGAGCCACCATTCCGTAGACAATGAAGATGGAAGCAAATCCAAATTCGATGACACGGTGCCAATCGAGGTCGACACTCAACCGGCCGGTCGCGTTCAAGGCGATTGAAACGGCAACCCAAGCGAGTCCGAGCACCAGGGACGGCACTGCGAATCTAGTTTCGTGGCGAAGGGCTAACACACCGACGACGCATCCTCCGATGAACTGTAGGTTCAGAGGGCTGAAGATGGCCAACTGTTCCAGAAAAGGGAGGTCGAGGGCGTGACCCCCCAAGATGGAGCACGTCCAAAGAATGAGGACCGGTGCAAACACCTCCCGTCTCACAAAAAAGAAGAGCAGAAATGAACAATAAAATAGTAGCTCCCAGGAGAGGCTCCATGCCTGTGGCACGAAGCAATTGTGTATGTCTGGGATCACAAGATTGGTCTGAACCAAAAAAGCAGACTGGAAAAGATGCCAGAATGCACCGGTATCGACGCAATAGTCATCCTTCAATAGGCTGTAACTGATCCAGGCGGCAGCAATCCAGACCACCCAGTAGACCGGGAAGAGACGGACGAGCCGCTTCCGAAGATAGGATGCAGCGCGTGTTCGATCACCTAGTTCACGATGATGAACCCAAGTTATGATGAAGCCTGAGATCACAAAGAAAAGATTCACACCGCCATACCCGAAAAAATACAGCAGCGAAAAAAATGGTGTCTCGACCTTGTCCCCAAGGTATATTTCCACAGCGTTGAAGTGGTAGATCACCACCACAATCGCAGCTATGGCCCTGAGTGCCTGAATGCTGTTAAGCCGGACCATTCTGTCCCAATCCCGCATGCTGTTCGTTTGTGTGCCTTATCCCATGCCATAGGCACACCGCAATAAGCGCTATCCGCAATGGGAGGCGCATCAAGGCCAGTTGATGTCCTCAAACGCTACCATGGCCGCGTGTGCATCGACTGCTGCCGTGATGTTGACCTTCGCGCCCAGACGAACCGCTTCGATCTTGGCACCAATGACCAGCCATTGCTTGTGCGCAATGTTAACGACAGCGGCGACGCCAGCTATGTCGGCCGCAGTAATCCCGACCTCTGCGGAAAGCAGCGGATAGTCACTTGCCAAAGGTGTCGCTGCCGCGATGAACCTTAAAGCTTCGTCGGCTTTTTGCTGGTAGGTCATTGCCTGCCCCGCTCCCATGGTAATGTACTTCAGCCGCTCTTTCTCGGCAGCATTGTCAATTGCGAGCGTAAGGGAGGCTTTCAGTTTCGCAAGATCGACCGTAGGTACACGGGCCTGCGGGAGGCCGCTGTCACCGGCAGTGATTTGGGCACCGCCATTCTGCGCGGAAAGTAACGCATCATGTTCGGTATCCGTTATCGCGACGACATCAGTTGGAATGTCAGAATTGACGCGGGAGTGATAAAACCCACCTGTAGAAGGGGAATAGTAGTACCCATTAATCATCTCAATACCCCATCGCTATCCAATAGCCAAAGTCGGCAACCGCAGTCGAAAAGTTGTTGGTAGATATGCATTGGAAGGTGCTGGTCGTGATGTTGCCAACGCCAAAAACGGCGACCTGAGATGCCTGAACCGGCGCACTTTGATCAGACACCACAAGGGAGCCGACTACTGTTGGGAACGTGACTGGGAAGGTTACTGTTACGACTGCAGACGCTGACGTAGCAACCGTTCCCCACTGCATAATCAGTCCGTTACCGAGCTTCGTCCAGCGCGAAGCCGGGGAGCCAGAAACCACATTCGCCGGGGATGTGAGGCGCCAGTAAGTCCCATCATAATTGAACTCGTTGATGCCAACGCCGATATCTCCCGGTGAGAGCGAATTCTCAAAGGGACGGTAGATGCTGATCGCGCCGAGTCCATTGACGTTGAGGGTTGCGAGGGTTGCGGTGTTTGCATTGATGACGTTCAATCGGATGGTCATCCCAACCGTCAGCGCCGCAAGAGCCGGGGTGAAGGTCGCTGTCAGAGCGTTTGCTGTTCCACCGGCTGTGGAGTAGGTCCACTTTCCAGACTGCGCGTCGAGCGCGAGTTTCTCGACGTATGCGCCGGCTACTCGTTCGAAGACGCGCCCGTCCGGCAAGCTGACGCCATGCCCGTCAGGTGTCGTTGTGTAAGCCCAGGCGGAACCGTTCCACTCGGCGATCTTGCCGACGTTGGTCGCCCATATGCCCGTAGCACCGGTCGGGATGAGATAGGTATCACCGGCCACCGGTGCGCCAGGTGCCGAGGACAGCGTCATAGAGATTACAGAGGTCCACCGACGAGTCCGGCTCCCGAAGGAAAGACCCATCAGTTGCAGTGCCTGATACAACTGGGTCCAATCTCCCGGATCGAGCACCAGCCCAGCTGCCTCGATAACTTTGATCACTTCCTCCTGGGCCATATTGAGCCAGAGTGCCGTTACCTCGGTTCCCTCCTGACCGACTTCGAGATCTTCGTCGATGAAACCGCGACGACCGCCGCCGATATCGATGGTGCCAGCGCCATTAACTCGATCCATCAGGATCCTCCATATGAAAAGACAACGGTAGTATGAGCCGGCTTTAAGCGCCGGATTTCACACTCGATCGAAGAGACGGCAAAAGATCCGAGGCTGTGTCCGGCACGGCTGGCGCCGGCCTTGAAGTTCACGACGGAAACGAGACCAGGGATGTTGACCTTCCATACGAACTGGCATCCCTCCGGACGCAACCGCTGGCCAGCGCGAAGCCCGCCAGCCCGTGACGGCCAGTATTCTTCGACCGTTATTGCGACGCCGAGGCGCGCGGCCAGCGAGACGAAGTAAGGGATCGACTGGCCACCACGAGCAGTCCAGCGCTGATGTGCCAGACGGCGGCGCTGATCCACATTCAGGTTGCCCTGGTCACGGCCGCAAGGGTCCGGCCCAAGGCAGCGCTCGAAGTCGGTGAGCAGCGCATTGGCACTGCGAGGATCCGTCTCGCGCATCAGATCTTCTGCGCCCTGCTCGACGTCTGCGAGTGCGGCTGCGATGGCCTTGAACAGGCTGTCTCTCACTCCGCCGCGCTTGCCCAGGCCCCAGCCGGTGGCAAACTTTCGGATCAGGCTTGCGGTGATAGCATCGACGGTGCGGCTCATGCCGGCACCCATGTAATGACGCCTGGAACCGGCTGATGTGTGCTTGCGAGCGTGTAGCTTGCGGCCGGCACGACCAGGTCATGGGCATATTCGCCGCTGGCGGCCGAGATCGCTTCGGAAATCCGGCTGTATTCGATCAGCGCGCCGATCGGGCTGTCATTTTGACTGTCGTCATCGTCGCCGATCGTGGCGATGTAGCGGGTAAAGGCTTCGGTCACGGCAAGGCGGGTCGCTGCCGTGTCCGGACGCAGACGAACGGACAAAGGCACGGCCTCCAGCTCGGCCGGGATAACAATAGCTTTCGCGGTAACCGGACGCACACCTGTCGCGCTGGATTGCGGGCCGAGGTGGGTCTGCATTGTCTCGATTTCGTCTTCGGTTGGCACACGCGCCGCGCCGTCCTCGTCCTTCATCACGACGACAACGCCAACCGATCCGCGCCCAATCCATTCAGGAATGACCTTCACTGCCAAAGCGTCGGCAACTTCCTTCACCCAAACCGGATAGTCACCGGCAGCGCCGCCATGCGGCGGATTGCGGATGCGCTCAAGATATGCCGCCTTCAGCTCATCCGGCGTGAGTTCATCGGCTCCACCGGCAAAGGCCGTCGATACGGTCACTTTCGTGATTTCTGGATAAGCGACCACGGTGGAGAGCCTGATGCCTGCCTCCAGATTGCCGGCAAGGCCGGCAGTGGTAGCGACCGCCGAAACGACGATGGTTCCGCCTGGGCCGATAGTGGCTGCAGCCGTCGTCTCGTAGAGCTGGCCATTGCCGGCGGATAGCGCGATACCGGACGGCAGCGCCGTGGTCGGCACTCCCTCGATCAGCACCGAGCCGACTGCGAGGATTGCCGGACGCCCATCGACACCCCAGACCGATGAATGCCGGCGAATGTATGTTTCGTCGTCGGCACTGTCGGGCATGTACTGGCGAGCCCACCAGGCCTGATGGTCGTGAACCTCGCGGATCTCCGGCGCAACAGCGCGCAGGATCTGGGAGAAGACACCCGATTTCGAACGCACGGCTAGCGAAACCTTGCGCGGGTCAGCATCTGGCCTGAGGACAAGGATATTGCCCTCAAGGGCGGATGCGATGCGCTCGAAGATGGATTTCGCACGTGGGATGATCCAGGGCATCAGTCCGCCACCCTTCTGGTCAGGGAGACACTCGTATCCTCGACCATCACACGGTAGCCCAGCACGCCGGCACGGACCCACTCGACCTCAATCTCGGCTGGCTGGCCTGTCTCTGCTTCAATCCAGCTCAAGGCCTCTTCAAGCCATGCTTCACAGAGCAGCCGCGTGGTCTCGGTCTGCTTGGCGCGGTCGAGCAGCCAGAGTTTGGATCCGGTCAGCTCACCATTCGGGTCGAAGGCATCGCCGATCGCGCCCCGGCGCTCGGAAAAGTTGGAAGGAGCTAGAAACTGCGATCGGCCTTCCGGCAGGGGATCATCCGGATCGGCACGGCGATCGAGGCCAACTGACATGATGATGGCCGGGATCGGGGTGAGATCGAGCACAAGATCGAAGTCGTCGCCGAGCGTGAGGTCGCAGCGGCGGGCTTCCGGATCATAGTTGATGGCGAGATCGCAAAACATGGCGCGAAGCTATCGCGCGCGCGGGGGCCTGATCATGCCCGCCTAGGCTGGCGGCATCAGCTAACCGGAACCTCGGTGAAACCGCTGCCTTCGACGATCCCGCCATGGGTATGCGTATCATCAACGCGAACGCCATTCACCTTCAGGTAACCGCCATCGATGTCAACGCCGGCATTAGTGATCGTAAACGTCAGACCGCCAATCGTGCAGGTAAAGGAAGACGCTGCCTTGACCTCGATCCCCCCTGACGCACGGACAACGATCAGGTCGCCACCCGCATTGTAGAGCGCGGCGTCTTTCGGACTGAGGCCGCCCAGGCGCTTCGACGGATTGGCAATCTGAAGCAAGACCATGTCGCCTTCATCGCCCCCCAACTGCCAGGGCGATGGCAACAGCGCCATCCTCCGGCGCACTGGTCGAGACGCCATATTGCTGCATTACCTCGACATCGGTGCGCCAGATCCCGTCGGCCACCTCGATCGAGGCCGTCTGGGTTTCGCCATCGTCCTTGATGTCCTTGACCGTGACGCGGCGTGCCATGCCCCGGAGTTTGTCGTCAGTTTCCTTGCTCATAGGGCAGACGCCGTTCCGTCGAGCTTGCCGGACGCCTTGGCTTTCGACTTGCTGGACTTGTTCTTTCGGCGATTTCCTACTGGTTCCTTGTCGAAGGCTTCCGGGCTTTGATAGGTCAGATCGGTCGCAATGCCGGCGCTGTCTTCGCGGTAGACGACGCGCGAGATCAACAGATCCCGATCGACATCGAGGAAGGCATCGGAGACCGATGCGATCTGGTTGACCGTCCAGAGCTGGCCGCTCGCCTCGTGGCCTTTCACCGTGTGGGTGAACTCCTCGCCCTCCGCACGGGCCGTCCGGTTGAACCAGTCGGCCTCGTCCTGGGCTGACACGTTGTCGGCCTTTGAGCGGGCCAGATAGACGATCGGGCGATGGCGGGTGATTTCGTCATCCTTGCTGCGGCCGGTGGCAACTGTGCCCTTGCGCTCCTTTTCGGTCGCAGAACCATCTCCATCCTCGCGATCGTCCGCGCCGATCGGCTCGGCAGTGGCGTCCAGTGCGGCAGCGCCACGCTGCTTGCCGGCCTTCTCGCCCTGGCCGCGCACGATGGTTTCGCTGTAGCGCCCTTCGTGGCTGAAGGTTCCTCTTGAGAACAGGACATTGCCGGGAAAGCGCAGCTCGGCCGGCGCTCTGGTCTGGCCGGTGCGGGTGATCACGATGCCGCCGACGCCGTCCGACAGCACCAGCGCGTGGCGGGAGCGCGCGCCCTTCTCGATCGCCGAGAAGCCGGTTTCAGCAAGGTCGAGGCTGTAGCGCTGGAACGGTTCGCCGGTGTCGATCTCGGTGCGCACCGACAGGCCATAGGGCTTGGCAACGCGCGCCGCCGCTTCCTCAAGCTTCACATTCTTGAACTCGGCCTCGTCTGCCATGGCAGCACCATCGATCAGGTCGCCGGTCATGTCGCGGCCGCTGATCGTGATCGAGGTCTGTCGTTCGCTGGCTTCTGCCTCTACACGCTCGATCGCGCCTTTGAGCACCAAGCGTCGGCCGATCTTGATCTCGACGGAAGGCCCCGGCTTCAGTTTGCGGACGGCCGCGTTGGACGCAAAAGGCAGCGCGTTCATCGAGCGCTCGGGATCCCTGAACGTGAAACTGAAGGCACCGGCAAAATCCTTCAGGTCTCGCGTAACCTCGCCAGACAGCCACTGGTCATAGGCAACGCCGTCAATGGTCAGCTTGATGCTCTTGGCCATCAGCGGATCTCCAGCGCTTCGATCGTGCCGCTCTCGATGATCGCGGGATGTCTTGGACGATTGCGGGCAACGATGTCGAGATAGACATCCTCGATCCGCTCCGGCGCATCGCCCGCGATATGCTGGGCCACCTGCCATGCGTCCTGGTCGTTGTCGGCCGAGAAGGTCAGCACGTCGGGAAGGCGTCCGATCACTTCGTTGATGTCGATCACAAGAGCGGCCGAGACACGGCGCGCGGCTCGGATGAGATCGGAAGAAGCCGACTGATAGGTCTCCGCACCAAGATCTTCGGCGCGATCGACCAGAGTGCCAAGCGCTGCCGTCATCATGGACCTGTAGCCTGCCGCGTCCCGTCGAGATTCGAACTGGGCATAGGCGGACTGCTGGGCAGCGGCCGCCAGCATCCGGGCCGATGCATATATAAAGAGTGCCGCGTCGGTGTCGGATGGTGCCGACGAGGCAGCAAGGTTCAAGCCTTGCGCGAGTGTACTGGCAACGCTGATCCGTGCCTCTGCCGTGGGCTGAGGCGCTGCCGTCGACATGGGCGCAACGGCCGGTTCAACCACAACTGCATTGAGGATATCCCTCGCGGTCTTGATCCAGGCATCAAAGGCAGCGGGTGTGCCTGGGACAGTTGCCGCAAGCGCCGAGCGGATCTGCGGTAGAAGCTTCAGACTGTCGGCCGGCGCGGTCATGTTGCTGACGATCGACGTGACCACGCGTGCTGATCGATTGACGGCCGCTGTGCGAACAGATGAAAGAACCTTCGTTCCGACCAGGGCCGTCAGCAGTTCAGCAGCTGAAGACAGGCCGGCGATGCTGTCGGTCAATCCGGACACGACGGATGAAAGACCAGAACCGGCCCGAACCCGCTTCACCCGCACATTGATGCGTGCGACCCGAAGCTCTTTCGAGGAAAAAGCGATGCTGGCCGGCTCTTCCAGGATGACCGACATCGGGCCAAGCCAGGGATGGATAAGCTGTCCTGGTCCTGCCGTCTCAAAGGCCCTTTGAAGCGACTTCACCTGTGCCTTGTAGTCGTCGCCAATGATCAGCGCATCGATCGTGATGTAGGCCGGCAGCACACCGAAATCGTCGTAGGCGGCGGCATCGACACCCGGAAAAAGATACTCCAGGACACGCCGGCCGACTTCGGTGGACGTGTCGAGGAAATGCAAGGTCCGGCCGCGATAGGATCCAGGCAGTAGGCCGGGCAGTGTGTCGAGGCTATCGAGGATCATCAGCGCCTACCCACGGCACGGCCGGTGTTGATATTCGGCGACGGCGACGACACACTGGTGTTTGTTTCGGTGACCTTGCCCGGACCCTCGACCTTGACGGTGGTTTCGGCATTCACGTTGAGGGTTTGCGGTGCAGCGCCCTGCGGCGGCATCATGCCCTGGTTGGCGGCTTCGGGATTCGCCGGAGTGCCGCCGCCGCCCATCCAGGCTGGCAGAGACGGCCAGCTGATCAGGCCACTCAGATCAATTTTGCCGATGGCATCCAGGATGCGCTGACCAAGTCCGCTGAAGAAGCTGATGATCTCATCGACCACGGCCTTGATTGCATCGACCATTGCCCGACCGGCACGCTCGCCGGCAGTCCTGAAGGACGCCTCGGCTTCGGCCGAGTAATCGTTCATGGTGAAGATGTCGGACAGGAAGTTGCCGACCATGCCGGGAATGGCTTTGATGAAACCGACGATCTGGTCTGCCAGACCCTTCACCTTGGCAAGCACTGCTGCGATCTGCGCATCGTCGAAGCCCAGCATCGTCGAAGCCCAGCATCGTCGCCAGATCCTTGGCGGCATCGAGATGCGCGTTGGCGAATACCGCCCCGATCTCCGCGATGCCGGCAGTCAGCTCGCCGATCGCGCTACCGATGACCGAGGCAAAGCCCTGGACGAAGTTCTTGATCGGCTCCCAGTAATTGTAGATCGCAAGGCCGACAGCCGCGATTGCGGCAATCAGTGCCCAGATCGGCCATGTCACCGTGGCGACGGCCGAGCCGATCGCCGAGAAGACCCCGACCAGTGTCGAGACACCGGGAACGGCCATGGCCACGCCCCGAAGGCCGACAGCCAGGCGCGCAAGCCCGCCGAACCTTGCACCTTCCATTGCCGCCAGTGCGGCCTGCAGCGCGATGGCACTGCGGGCAGCGCCCCAGAAATATCGGCTGACAGCAAAGGCCGCGCGGCCCGTGCCGATAAAGGGCATGGCGAGCGCCGACATGCCGGCACCAAGGATCGGCAGCACGACACCAAGGGCTCCCAATGCCGCGACCAGGAGAAGTGCCACCCCGGCAAAGGCGAGCGTCTGGCGCACCATGCCGCCGGTTTCCTTGTCCAGCTCGCGCAACCATTTGATGCCCGCCATAAGGTGTTCGTTGATCTGCGGCATCCATGTGCCGAAGGCGAGGCCGACTTCGCGGACAGCCTGGGCACCGGTTTCCTTGAAGGTGATCATCTGCCGATTGAGGCCGGCCATCTGGGTCTCAAAGTCCGCATCGATGACAGCGCCGGTGGCCTTGGCCACATCTTCCTTGATCCGCTTGTACTCATCGAGATTGCCGAGCATCGGGATGAGGAAGTCCATGACCTGCATATCGCCGAAGATCTCGCCGAGCTTTCCGGCGCCGTAGATCTTTTCGAGCTGCTCGCGCACATAGCCGAGCGCGTCGGCACCCTCCAGGCCGTTGGCCTTGGCCTTCTTCATCAGCCCATCGATGTCCTTTCCGGACATGCCGGTGAGCTTGGAGATTTTCTGAACGACGGCTTCGATCGGATTGATGCCCTTCAGCGCCGCATCGCGCATGACGGCCTCGATATCGACGCCGGCATCCTTGAAGTTCTTGATCGTCGCGGGTGCGAGGATCTTGGCGAGGAAGTTCTTCAGGTTGTTTGCTGCCTCGGCCGGGTCCGACGTTCCCTTGCGTGCGATCTGCAAGGCAGCACCGAGGAAGTTGACCGCCTCGCGGCCGGTCACGCCGAACTTTGCCATCTGGCTGGTCAGTGTCGGGAAGTACTTCGCCATGTCCTTCAGTTCGAAGGAGCCGAGCTTGCCGGCCGTCACCAGCGCGCCGAGACTGTCGTCGAGCTGCTCGGCCGGAACGCGCAAGGTCTGCAGCAGGGAGGTCGCGACCGATGTCATGTCGGCGAACTCGGCATTGGCGGCAGTCGCTGACCGGCCGATATCGCCGATGGACTTGTCGATGAGTTCCTTGCTGACGCCGGACGCGATCATTTCGCCGGCACCCGTGGCGACCGTGTCGGAATATTGCCCGATCGCCAGCGCCAGATCCTCGTATTCAGTCTTGGCCTGATCTGCGAAATTGAAGGCAGCTTCTCGCGTCAGCTCCATCGTGCCGGCGATATCGAGCATCTTCTGCTGAAACGCCGCCGCCTGGTCGATGGGGCCGAGGAAGCTGATGCCGGCGACGGCCGCACCAAGAATGCCAATCTTGCGGGAAAAGGAAGCGATGCCTTCGAGCGACGAGCGCAGCCGGCGCAGCGGACCCGACAACAGGTCTCGCATGCGCACGATGACATCAAGGTTCATATTGCGAGAGGACATGACCACTTCCCGATTGGAGGTGGCCGACGCTATCGCGCGCGCGCAAACGTGATCATGCCCGCCGAAGCGGGCATGCCTCAGTTTTGTTTCTGAAGGTCAGCAACCTGTTTTCGCCAAGCCATCACGCAGTTCCACCAGAACAAGGCGCGGGAGGGTTCAAAGTCCTCCAGCTCGGCGGCGGTAAAGCCCGTGCCATCGGCAAGGGCACCGAAGATTATCGGCCAGTTTTCCGGCCACTGTTCAAAAAATGGTTGATGATCTTGCCCCCATCAACGATGTCGGCCGCATCGAGCTTGTCGAAGATGGCGTTCATCATGGCTTGCATGATGCGGGTCGAGCGGCCGAAGGTGACCACGGTATCCTTTTCCTTGCCCGCATTCGCGATCGCCTGGATGTCCGCGCCCTTCAGCCGGTGGAAGGTCAGGCTGTCGTAGACGCGATCACGGACCTTGCCATCCTTCTTGGTGGTAATGGTCACGGTTTCCAGGAGAGGCAGGGTAACGCTGCCGTCGTCATTGACCTTCGCGCGCTTGGGCAGCTTGTCCATTTCGTCGCCGCCGTCTTCGTCGATGACAACGGTGTCGCTATTGCCGCCTTCGTCCACGATGGTCGTACTCTGGTTTTCCACCACAACCGTTTCCAGATCTTCATCCAGATCGATGTTCATGTTCTTGACCACCATTACGCTACAATCTCCTCGCCAGCGCTGGCCGACCAGGTCAGCTCAATCTTGCCGCCTTCGCCGCCGGTGATCGTCGGAACGTCACCGGAGAGAAAGGCGTCGTAGTGGACGAAGGTCTGGCCGGTATCGCAGACCACCTGCAATTCGCCTTCGCCGGTGTCCCAAGTGTTGCCCCAGCGCTGACCGCGTTCGAGATTGATGACCGCCTTGGCCTCGGCTCCCTGGAATTCCTCCGCCCGTCCGACCTTGCGGCCGAAGGTGACGGGGTTGTTTTTCATGCCGCCAGGGCGGTACGACGCGCCTTTCTCGACGGAGAGCGTGCGCCCCCGCCAGACGATATCAACGATGCCCAGTACCTGTGTCATCGGTTGTTCCTTTCGAGTGAGGGGTTAGACCTGGAATTCCAGCGCCTGGGCAAAGACCATCAGATTGCCGACGATCTGCACCTGCGGGCGGCCTTCCAGACGATTGCGATCATCCGTCGATCGGGCGAAGGAGCTTTCCTTGACCGTGCGGGTGACATCCTCGATCCAGACCTTCTCGCCATAGAGCTTGCAGCGGCCGGCCCATGAGGCGTGCATGCGTTTCGGCGAGACGACAGCTGTGCCGGGATCCGCATCATTGTCGAAGCGGGAGACAAAGGCAGCGTCACTGTCGTCATCTATGAGCTTCGAACGCGGATACATCAGGCTCACATAGGTGGACCAGTCGTAGCGGATACGGCTCATGGTCGCCGGCACCATGATGTCCAGCCAGGCGCGATCGGCGGTGCCGAGGCTGGTTGTCTTGTAGGTGGTGATCATACGGCTGATCGAGACCGAACCGTCCGACAGGCAATTGAACGTCGTGATGCCGGTGCGAAGCAGGAGATCGTTTTCGCTGTCGATGAACTGGTCGACCGGATCGGGCGCTTCGACGCCGGGAAGAACCAGCGAGCGAAGCTGGCGCGCCGGGTCATTGTTAAGGTGGAAGACCGCGATGCCCATCATCGAGGCTGCAATAGCCCAGGACGAGGTCGCGCTCTTCTTGAGACCACCGCAGGTGAGGAAAGCATTGTTGGTCAGAGCGCCGAATGTGCCCAGCTCGCCGAACGTGCCGCGCTTGCAGACGAAGGCATGGCAATCGAGCTTCGAGGTTGCAAGGTAGCGAACGCGAAGCCACTCCGCCGCAGCCGCCATGTTGGTGGCGTCGTTCCAGGGGAAGGTCAGCTTGGTGATCCAGGTGTTGGCGACCACGTCCAGTGCCGCCTGGAGGAGCGGATTGCCGGAGCCGCCAGACATGGCAACAACCGTGATCGTCAGGCCGGCCGGGATGGGCTCGTTCTTCGTATCGACGCGCAGGTCGATTTCGTTGCCGACCTCGCCACCGTGACGCGAGGTGACGGTCACGACGCCGGCGACAGCAGCAGCCGTGGCGACCATGTCGAGATCAGCCGTGATTGCAGCCACCAGTTTGGCGGCAAGCGTTGTCGGCGTGTCGGTCGTCAAAGCCGTGATCCGCACCTGACGGCCGCCGATCTTGAAGCGGATGGTGCTCGCTGCCGCAACCGCACCGACGAACGTGAATGTGCCGGTGGCCTTCACGGCACCGCCGGCGTCGGGCAGAGCCATGACATAAAGCGGCGTGTATCGGTTGGCCTTCTTGAAGGCGGCGACCTGTTCGGCACCGATCGAACCCCGACCGAAATAGCCGATGCCTTCTTCGGCACGGGTGATCTGCACCATCTGGCCGGCAGCGAGTATGCCGGCGGCGAGCTTCTGGCCAACGATCAGCGCCTTGTCCGGATAGGCAAAGATGCCGGCGGTGCGATAGTTCGCCCGGATCTCGACCAGGACGGCCGGTTCGAGGCGATCGACGGGGATTTCGTTGAAATCCATTACTTCTCTCCTTCAGTCTTCTTCGGTGCTGAGACCGCGATGAGGTCGCCATCGGCCATGCGCCGGCGGGTATAGTGGGTTTCCGGGTCTTCCATTCCTTCGGTCGGCCACGGCGTACCGTCTTCCTGGGGAACCTTTCGACCCTCGGCCGGAGCCAGATATGCCTTCTTCGCCATAATCACTCCTGTGGTGGCTGGATGCTGTCGTTGATGTCGCCGGGTCCTGCCGAGCCGTTCACCGACCACGTGATGTCGAGGGCTTCAAAAAGCTCCTGGGACGTGATCGAGAAATCGGCCGGGGAGGTGACAAAGCTGAAGGTGAAATCGATCTGCGAGATCGCGATATCGTCGTCGGCATAGCCCTCGGCGATCAGGCTGGAGACCTGTGTCACGGTCGTGGTGCCGACGCCCTGGAAACTCGCACCATGGAGAATGGCCATGCCGACATCGGTCATGGCATCCATTCCGATGTCCTGCTTGTCGCCTTTGAAGCGGGCTTCAAGGCCACTTGAGACGCGGTTGATGAGGATCAGACGCCACTGCATGTCACCCTTGAGCTGGCGACCACTGCTGTCGTCTGGCTTCATCCCCGCCCAGGCGAGACCGAGGAAAGGTGTCATTCGCACGACGCGCCTGAACTCACCTACGCTGAGATTTTGCGGCACGCGGTCGATCGTGAACGGGTGTTCCGGGAAAACCATTCTAAGCCGCCCCCTGATCAGCGGCTCCTGGCGACGGATGGGTGCGAGTTCGAAACTGGTCATCAGGAAAACCGCAAATTGTCGGAGGTCATCATGCGACCGCGATCGGAGATGCGCGGGCCGGAGCCGACCTGGTCGCGGCCGGTCACCTGGGCGGTCGGAACATCGAGGTTGACCAGCTCCTTCGAAATGCTCTCAAGCCACTTGATGACATCGGCGCGGCCCTTGGCCATCTCCTCGGACGGTGAGGCGCGCTCGGTATCGGAAAGGTCATAGCGGGCGATGATGCAGGTGGCCCGCACGATCTCAGCCGGAGGAGCCACGATCGGGACCAGATAGCGCCCGCGAATATAGCCGTCGATCAAGGCAGTCGCGTCGGTGAGCGCGGTGTTGACCTTGGTTTCGTCAACCGTCTCGGCCGTGCGGTCTTCCGGCCGGGACAGCCGGATGATCTGGGTCTCGCCGAAGCGGGCGATCATGTCGGAAACGGTTGCGTACATCGAAAGGATCTCTGTGGTTGGGTTGTGAGGCTGGCCGCAAAGCCAGCCTCGAAGTCAGGCAGTTCGGACAGTGCGGCTAGCAACGCCGTCGCAAATCGATGAGAGAAAGGCCGTTGGTGGCATAGCTCTCGGCATATTCCGGCTTCAGCGGTGCGAAGCCGGCAAAGGCAATGACCGGCTTCGGAGCATCGAGCTTCGGCAGGATGGCCACATGGTCGCGCATGACAAACGCATCCAGGGAGGCGAAGTCGAGGTGGGTCAGGTGGTAGTGGTAGGCGTTGGCGGCCCGGCACTCGACATCGAGCGGAATGGTTTCCGCAGATGCCGGGGCGGAGATCAGGATCGCGCAGGCAAGTGCCGCAAGCGTGCCCAGGATACTTCGAAGGCCATAAAACTCACGCATGTCAGTCCTTTCAGGCTTGGTTGAAGAAGGTAGTCTCTCCGCTGGAACTCTCAGGCGGGACCGGCCAAATCACCGGTCCCGCCCAGCGGCCTTGCTCTCGGGGGTTATTTCTTGGTGGCGGCTTTCTTGTCCGCCTCGGCCGATGCGAGCTTCGCTGTCAGCTCGGCGATATCTGCCTTCAGAGCATCGACTTCGACCGAATGGTCTATCCGAATCTTCTCGATGCGCTCCCGTGCCTTTTCAGCGACGGCAGTATCGAAAGTGACCTGAAGAGCGTCCTGCAGCGTGGCGAGCTGCTCGGACACCTTGGCTGCAACGGCGCTGTCGAAATCGTCGCCCGAAAGCTGAACGCCACCCGCGCCGACCGGCTGGACGATGAAGCTCGGATCGTCTTTGAAGGCCTGAAGCTGGGTTTCGGTCCAGTGACCCTCCTCATAGATGGCCGAGGCTGTGTGAACGATGCCCTGGCGGCGCATGCCAGGAGAAGTGCAGATGATCTGGATTTGCGACATTTCGGGTTCTCTCTTTGTGTTTCAGACTGCGGGCTTTGAGAAAGCGGCGGCAGCGCCGTTTTCCGAAAACCCGTCGCCGGCTGGGAGGAGGAGCGCCGGCGACGGCTTCCGGCGGGGCAGAGTGCCCGCCGCTCCGGAGATCACGCGAGGTGCGGAATGACTTCCACTGTCGCGGTCTTGGCCCAGACGTTGGTCTCACCGCCATTGATCAAGGCCGCTTCGACGACCTTGCGAGCCTGCGTTTCGAGCGTCGGAGGAACGAGCAGCTTGGTCGGGCGGATCGCTTTGATCTGACCGTCGCGCTGGCGAATGGTCTGCATCGCGGTACGGGCCGTCACATAGTTCGCCTCGGTCAGTTCCAGCTTCGACTTGTAGGCAAGCTGCCAAAGGCCAAAGCCAGAATTGCCGCGTGTGTCCGCACCCCAGGTGTACTCGTTGCGCCAGAAGACGTTCGGATCCGTTTCGGCAAACATCTGCGTGAGCTTGATCGGTTTGCGGCTCTGCCAGATCATGGGCTTGATCACCTGGGTGTCATCGACCAGGTACCAAGCCGGCTGCGCGCCAGCCGAGTAGTTCGAGACGGAAATCTGCCCGCCCTGCTCATTGTAGCCGGGGTGATCGGTGTCGAAGTAATACTGACCGTCGTAGCACTTCGAGATCTCGCCCTTCTTGAACAGAGGCCAGACAAGGCTATCCGGGAAGGATGCACCGTCCTGGCCAAACTGCGCTGCTAGGTTCGAGAAAATCCCGATCTGATCGTCTTCGATCTTCTTGCGCGGAATCGTGATTGTCTTTTCAAAGTCGCGGTTCTTGATCGTGTAGAGGTCTGCACCAATGTCGTGCGCAACACGGTCGCCGAACCACTCGCGGAAGCCCGGCAGGTCATCCAGGCGTGGATATTCGTTGGCAGCCGTGGTGGACTGCACCGTCATGGCCACGCATTTATAGAAGGCAGGCGTTGCAGCCATCGACTGGTTGAAGATCGTTGAGAGCGAGGTGTAGATGCCTCGCAGGTTCGTCAGGTTGATATCCATTTTGGCCCCTTAGCGCGTCTTGAGCCAGACGCCATCGGCGTCAATGGCGTCGATGGTGCCGGCGACAAGCAAAGCGCCTGCCGTCAGCGTGAAGGTGTCATCGGCCGACGCATAGACCGTCTTGCCGATGTCGGCGGGTACGGCGCCAGCGAGCGGGATGAGGGTGACGCCCTTCTTGGCGTTGATCATCTGGTCGCCCGTTGCTCCATCACGGTTGTCGATCGCCTCTTCAGCAAAGCCAACGAGCGCAACCGCGCTGACGTGACCGGCCGGGACAGCGGCCATCGCTGCCGTGACACCGATCATGGTGCCGCCGAAAATGCGGACGCCGGTGAGAACGGGGTAGCCATAGGCATCACCTGGACGCCACTTGCGACGAATGTCTGTGGTAGCCACCATGTTACTGACCCTTTCCGAAGAGCGCCTTGTGCTCTTTTTGGAAGGCTTCCGGATCGACACCCATCATGGAGGCGACCGAGAGTTCTTCGCTGGTTGCGGTTTCACCGGTTACGGCCGGCTGACGATTGCCGAGGCCACCGGCGTTGAGTGCCGGCATCAGGCCGATCTCGGTCTCCACCTCGGCCGGGTTCTTCATGTGGCGGGCAATAAAGTGGTCGCGAAGGGCCGGCACGAGCTTGGTCGCGTTGATCGCGGCATCGACGACAGAGACTGCGCGCTCTTTCGAAGTTGTGGTGACAAGCTCCGTCAGGCGAGAGTTCAGCGAGGTAACCTGCTCCTTCAGATCCGCGTTCTCGGCGGCAATCGAAGCCGGCGGCGTGGCCTTGGCCTGGAGAGCCGTAACCAGGGCATCAGGTGCCGTCGTGGCTGCTACGCCGGCGACTTCCGCGAGGCGCGGCAAGAGCGCCGTATGTGCGGCCTGGGCAGTGTGAGCCGCATGAGCCGCCGCAATGATTGCAGCGTCGTCTGCGGTTTCCGGTAGGCCGAGGGCCTTTCGGAGCGCTTCGAGATCCATCGTGTTCTCCATGGAGGTTGAATGAAGGGAAGTCAGGGAAGTCAGATTGGGGTCATTCGTCAGCGCCACGCTCTGCAGCCGTTGAACGACGAACGGTGGCTTGCGAGGATGCGTGAAAACCGGCGAGAGGTAGCCGTAGGCTTTCTCCCCCATCAGCGAATGCCCAGCCGGCGTCCACTCAACGCGCGCCCAGATGCCGTCTGTTCTCGACTGCATCTCAACGATCCAGCCGCGTGCTGGCGAAGAAAAGCCTTGCTTACCGGCGAGATCGGTTGAGTGGTTTTCGTCGATCGGGAGCTTGCGGCCTTCGGAATTAAACCGGCCGACGACCTCGTCCGGATTTTCGAGGAAATACGGGCCGCGCCCGTCAACACCTGTAAAGCGACCAGACGGAAGGACGTGCAGCCATTCAGGCACTTCGGTGCCTGCGGATTGAAGAGCGATCGTGAAAGTCGAAATTGAATTACGCATGGGCAATGTTTGCCATGCAGCCCGACGCTAGATCATGCCCGCGACGGCGGGCGATAGGTCAGGATGAGGGGAAGCTATCGGCGCGCGTAGCGCTCGAGGAAACCGAACACCGTTTCGGCGACCATGGTTTCGTCTTGGGAAGATATACCGAGGTAAGGGCGCGCGGGCAAGGTGACGCTTTTGGCGAAGATCACACGGTCGCCCATCCGGAAGACGAGTGCCTCCCCATTCTTCGGCTTGATGGTTCCGCCGAGCTGATGGATGCCTCCATAGATGACATTGGTGCCGACGCGCACCTCGTCGCTGGTCGCCCGGGCATTGATGCTGTCGCGCAGCCGCCCGCTCTCGGTAAGGATCCGGCTATTGCGCTTGGTCTCGGCATAGTCCTGATTGAGCGTCTGCCACGCCTGACCGTCCGGCGACTTCTGGCTGACGAAGCGCATATGGGTAGATCCAACGATGCCGACGCCGATCGCGCGCATCAATGGCGTGGTGTTGGTCATCGCGCGGCCGAGCTGGTCGAAGCCCCGGCGCACTTCTTCATCCAGCACCTGGAATGTCAAAGAGAGAGCCGCACCGCTCATCAGCGGGCCTCGCGGATCAGCTTGGCCAACAAGACGCGGGATTTCGTTCCGTCTCGCTCGACCTTGACATTTGCGCGCCAGCTATCGCCGTTGACCGTCTTCGAGATCGAGAAGTAACCTTCGCCGCGATCCTCGACCTTGCCATCCTTCACTAGCTGGCGCGGCACCGTGGCGTAGGCATCGGCATCGATGTTGTCGCCGGCATTCGTCCGGATCGTGTCTGCCAGAAGACGAAGTTCGGTGCCAACCTCGACGCCGATCGCGCTCGCCACCTCGTCAGCATGGACACCGACTGGCGTCCAGCTTCCATCCGGCCACTTGCCGTGCAAAGCCGAGTTTACGAAAGCAGCGGCATTGGCCTCTCTGGCGCTGACAGCTATCGGACCAGGCGCGGTTTGGCGCAACCACGCTTCACCCGGATTGTAGGCGAAGGACGGGTCGACACCACGCGGCTGATCTGTGCCGAGCTGATCGAGATCCGGTGCGGAATCGAAACCTTTCTTGCCCAGGCGACGGAGTGCCGGCATCGAAACGGGTGTGACGAAGCAACCGCATCCAAAGCCGTTTGGCGGATACATTGTTTTCCAGGCTGGATCGGTAGCGGCAAGAACAGTGCCGTTCCAGCTCTTATGGTCAAGGCGGGGATGCAGTGCACCGGAGTGATTGTACTGCCAGCCTGGGAAAGCTTCGAGCGTGTCCGGATCCGTGAGCTGCGCTAAGCGGCCGGCCGCATGAGCCGTCCTCAAGTTGGTTTCAAAGATGGTTCGGGTGCGCCAGCCACGATCGCCCTTGTAGGACCAGCCGTGGCCTTTCACGATCTGATCGAAGTCCTTGCGAAATTCTTCGAGCGTGGTGCCCTGTTCCAGTGCTTTGGCAATCGACGACTGGAAGTCACCAACAAGCGCCTCCGTGTTCGCGCCGGCGACCATGAACATCTTCGAATGCGCCGCATCCCAGACATCGCGCCAGCTCTTCGTCGGGATCGCTGCCTTCTCCCGAAAAAAGGCGATTGCCTCATCAAACGGCTGATCGAGCGCAGATACCGTCGTCACCATCCTCGCCGCACCCTCTCGATCATTTTTGAAGGCGTTTTGAAGCCCTTGGGCGCGCATGAGGGGCTTGGCACGAGGGTGCGGCCCTGATCGGCCGTCTGTGAGCCTCTGTGGCCCGCTATCATGATCTTGCCTTCAGGTCGTCGATGAGCGCGGCTTGGCCTGCCAGATGCGCAAGCGCCATGCCCTTGGCCATGGTTTCCGCCAGTTCGTCGGGCGCGAGGTTGAGTGCAGCCAGGCGCTCGCCTGCGTCCCTCAAATCGCTCGCCTGGAAGAGGGCTTTTCGGACCTCTTCGATCATTCCGTTCATCGCCGCCGCCGTGTCCTGGTCGAGGCGGCTGGCAAGGATTTCGACCACGTCCGCAGGCTCGGTCCTGGCATGGACAGACTGAAACAACCTGTCGAACGTGGCAGATGTGGACGCGTGCAATGCCTTAGCACTTTCAGCGCGCGCATTCGGTGGGGCGGAAGTGACGGCCGGCCGGCCGCCGACGACCTCCGCACCATCTTTCGGTGCGGGAATGCCCAGGCGGTCACGAAGCCAGCTTGCATCAGCGGTCAGCCCGTGGGGCGCAAGCTTTTCGAAAGCAGATGAAAATAGCTCGATCGGCACTTCATCGGGGCGGCCGATCCGCAGGATAGGGTAATGATCCTGTGGTCCGAAATTGAAAGAGACCATGTTCGGAATCAACTGCTGACTGAGCGTGTCTGATCCGTCGAGCGCGTCTGAGCGTTCAATGTCCTCTTGAACCAGGCGGTGTTCTTTAGCCACGGCATGGCCACCCGATACGGCATCAGTCGTGGTCGTCTGGCCAAGCACCACCTTGGAAATCTGCCGATCGAGCCAGTCGGCACGGCGCTCATACATATCAGTCGAGCTGCTCTTCGATCCGACCTCATGAAACTCGATCAGCATGTCGCGGGGAACGATCGCGGCACAATCGCCGGCAATGCCGGAGACAGCCCGCCACAGCACGTCTTTTTCCGCCTCGGTCGCGCCTCGGCCATACTTGCCGATCCGAATAGGCTGGCCATAGTTCTGGCAGAAGATGGCCCAGTCCTTGACGCTGTAGCTCTTGAACAGCCAGCACCACACGGCCACGCGAGCCAATCCAGAGCGGATCGTCAGGCCCGATTTTGCCTTCGAACGATGGACGATGAACTTGTGGGCAGGCAGCGGCAGCTCACCGGTGCCATCACGTAGAAGAGGGGTTTCTCCATCCGCACGATCGAAGGTGAACCAGCGCTGCGTTCTCCAAGTGAGCCGACGCGGGCACAAATGCCCGTTGTGATACTGCCAATCCACTTCGGTAAACGAGATGCCTTTGCCGATAGCATCCAGAATGTCGAACAGGTTGGAGCGAAGAATGCCATCATCTACCCATGAGCGAATGAAGTCAGCATGCTTCTTGTGCTCGGCGCTGTCCGAAGCGGCCTTCACCGTGATCGGCAACTGCGCGACGGAATGCTTCCGGGTCGCAAGTTGGGCGAGGTAGTGGGGTTCGCGCTCCTCGATGTCTTCCGCCAGCTCGAAGTATGCCTCCGGGTCGCCCTGGTCGGCAGCGCGCAGAATGCGGGCAAGCTTCTCCGGTGTCATGCCATCCGCCGGATGTCCGGACATCCACTGACGCACGCCGCCGACCTGGGCACCGGCCTTGTCTTCCGTCAAATCACGCCCAGCAACGAGATTGCCAAGCCAATCGCGAACTGCACCCATCAGATTGATCCTCTCAAATAAACGTCAGTGGTTCGGCGACGATCGTCATCGGGCGGCGGGCCACCGTTATGGCCGCGCGTCGTGCCTGCGGTCTTGCGGCCGGTCTCGTACTCGTAGGCGATGGCGTCCTGGCTGCTGGCAAACCATGCGAGCGCGCCGGCCGGAGCCGTGTCGCCATGGCGATCGAAGCCATCGACGCCCTTGGTCGAATGTTCGTCCGGCACCTTGATGATGCCGTTGACATAGGCGAGGCCCTGATGGTCGGCGATGATGTCGGCATCGTAGGGAAACAGAAGGCTCTTATCGCCGAACGCTTCGATGTAAGCCGGCATGTTGCTGGCGTACCATTTGGCCGAGAACATCACCTCGTGGATGTTTTCGCCCCAGCGCTGACGCGCCTTCTCCGCGAGATACTGGCCGTTGCCTCGCGCATCGAGCGCGCCGCCGATCAGGCGCGGCAAACCATCGCCGATGTAGAAGAGAATATCGCGCTGCTGGTCGAACGGAATGTTCTTCAGCTCGACGACCAGGCGCGCGCGGCGAACCAAATCAGCGCCGATCTCGAAGACCACGACTGCGGTCTTGTCTCCCGATCGGGCAAAGTCCTCGCCGAAGCAATGCTCGCGCTCCGGATCAAGGGCATCGAGAAGCGGCTTCAAGATGCCTTCACAGAACTCGTCTGCCTGCTCGGCGCGAGCATCATCGTCGAGGTTCTTGAAATCGTCCGGACGATCCCAGCGCACGACGGCCGGCAGATCCCGCGACATGCAGCTCTCGATTAGAACGCGGGTCATGGCAGCGCCCTCGGCCTCGGCCGGGATGGCGTCCAGTTCCTGCTTCATCTTTGCAGTGCGCGTGCCATAGGAGGCGCGGATCTGCGCTTCCCACTTGTCTTCCTTCTCCTGTGTCCACTCTTCACCCTTGATCAGGCAGACGCGCTTGTAGAGGCCGTTCTTGACAGCATCGCCGAAGGTGTAGGTGTGGACGCTGAACGGGTTCTTGCCGGCGCGGGCTTCCTTGATCAGCTCGTTAAACGGGCTGCTGAGGCCGTTGTGCGAAGAGATGACGCGGATCCGGCCACCCCAGATCAGGAGGGCGTTGACCGCGTCCAGCACGTCGCGAACGTCGCGGTGGAATGCTGCTTCGTCGATGACGACGGTGCCCTGAAGGCCGCGGATGTTTTCCGGCCTGGATGACAGCGCCTCGATGCGGAAACCGGAGGCAAAGCGGATGACGTAGCTGGAAATTGCCTGTGTGCTGCCGTCTGCCTTCTGGTCGAAGAAAATGCCATCCTCGATCGTCAGCATTTCCTTGGCGACGGTCTTGGCGAAGTGTGCGGCATAGCCGATGAATTCGCGGCCCTTTGGCTTGGTGTCGCCGATGTAGAAGACATTCTGCCCACCGGCCGATCGCTGGGCGGCGGCAATCAAGGTGCAGTCCAACGCCTCGGCAAAGGTGATACCTGTACGTCGGCCCTTCTCGCAAATCTTCAGATCACTGTCGTCGTCGATCCAGTCTTGCTGATGCTCCATAAGGACGCCAGCGGCCAAAGGATCTAGATCATCGGGAACGTCGCCGCCACGCAGAAACTCTTCCGGCAACTTCTCCGGATCTTGGGACAGAACGGGCGGGTCGATCCACTGGCCATGCGGCAGACCGGGCAAAGGTGCCTGTGTCATGCGCCGTCTTTCTTCTTTGGACGGACGCCGAGGAACTCAAGGCGGGCGCGGGCGATGGCTTCTTTCGAGATGCCGGGTTCGGAGGACAGCGTGTCGAGGGCCTTCTCGGCGTTGGCCTTCATGTCCGATTCGACGCGACGAAGTTTGTCTTCGGCTTCCAATTTCTGGCGCTGACCTGTGGATGCGGTCTCGGCAAGCGCGAGCTGACGAAGTGCGGTTGCCGCATCTTTCGCTTCCTTGAAGCTCATCCCGTCATCGACCGCGTTTTCCATGACCTCGACCAGCAGTGTCTTCAGCATCCGCGTCGAGGCCTGGGTGAGCTTGTCGGCGTCCGCACCGTTGGTGCCGGAGACCACGGCGTTGGCAATCGCCTGGGTGCGCTGCATCTTGTTGGTCAGTTTGCCCAGGCGCAGATTGTGCCGGTTGAAAGATGAGAAATGCGGAATATCGAAATCAATGCCAAGCTCGCCCTGAAGCGCAATCAGCTTCTGGCGGAACTCGGCATAGACTTCGGTCTGGGCGCGCGGTGTGTTCGCCAGCTCCTGAAACGCCCAAGCGACGATGCCCTCGCACTCTTCCGGGAGGAGGTCGATAGAAGACGGCCGAGGACGCATATGAGGTGCCATGAGTTACTCCGCATCGCCTGGGTTCTGGATGCCGGCGAGCTGATGCCGGCCTTCGACATGGTCGCGACCGATGCGTGTGAGCACTGCGCTGGTTTCGCTGCCCTCCGTGCGTGTCTTCACCGCACCGGTGTGCTCTTCCATCCAGAGAAGCTGATTGCAGATGTAGTCACGCGACTTCTTGTAGGAGAAGCGCTCAAGGCTTTTCTGGATCAGGAACGTGTTCGTGGACCCACCGGAGCGAGGATCGGCAAGGTCTTTCAGGATGATCAGGCGGATGTTTTCATCAACCCACTTTTTGTAGTCTTCGGCCAGCATGGCGTCCCTCAATTGTTATGGCGGAGCAGGAACTCTTCTACGCGACGGGTTGCCCGTTCCGTCGCCTCGGAGGATTTGGCAATGAGGGCGATATCGCCCTTGAGTTCCGTCATATCGACCTGCAGCTTGTTGACGGTGTCCTTGTTCGGCAGGTGTTTCAGCTCACCTTCGATCGCCTGGATGCGGCGATCGTGCTCGATGAGCTTAGTTTTCGCGCCATCGACACTGCTGGTGAGCATCTTTTCGCCCGAAGAAAAATAGCCTTTGGCATGGCCGAGGATGGCGATGACACTCAGCACGATCCCGAGATATTGCATGATTTCAGTCAAGGTCATTTCAGGTAGGCTTCCTTTTCCACGATGACCTGACACTCAAGGCAACGGGTCGCTGACGGATGGACGCGCCGGCGCGCCTGTGAGATCGTGGCACCGCAACCGCACTGCTCCCGACCCTGTTGTTTCAATGCGGCGCTGGCCGCATTGATGCGGGCTTGCCGTTCCTGCTCGACGCGCTCCTCGCCAATTTCCCGGTCAAATTCACTGTACATTCGAGCCTCCGACGCTAGCCGATCGGCGAGTTTCACAAACGCGCAGCGCGGTGCGATCGGCGCCCCAATTCGTCGCGATCTCGATTTCCGTGAGATCGCGATCGGGAAGGACGACGGGATCGGGGCAAGGTTTTTTCGCCTCGGCAGGCAATTCCTTTTCAACGACGGTCTGAACCAAGATCGGCTCCCTATCGCTTGTTGAGCAGGCGGACCCGCTCGCGACCAAGACCACGGCCAGGACCGCTGCTATTCGGCAAAGCCGCATTCTGTTTCTCCAGTTCAACGGCACGCGCTTCAGCGTCCGCGATCTGGTCGCGGGCTGCGTTCTGGGCTGCCATGGTTTCTCTGAGGTTCGTCGCAATCTTGGCCTGTGCCTGGGCATTCATGGTCTCGACCTGGGCGCGCCAGTAGTGGTCGCGTTCGGAACGGGCGAGCGTCGTGGCATCGCTGACCATGCCTTCGATCTTCGACACAGTGCCGAGACCAAGAGCGGCAATGGCAACGACTGCGGCAAGCACGCCCGCGATCAGCAGATAGGTCCGGTTCATACGCCGCCCTCCGTATCACTCGATTTCGCCAGGGCGGCGTTCCTGAAATCCATCGATCCTGAAAACCGGTGGATGCCGAGGGTCGAGGCAATCAGCATCACCATGGAAGGCACGGCCGTGGCACCGAATGCCACCGCCTGCTCGGAGCCACGCATGGCCCCGATCGCCAAGACCAGGATGACGATCCAAGCCAGAACAAAGGAGGCCCAGATGTACAGCCGCGAGGTGGAATAGGAGGGCTTATTCACCGGGCACCTCCATCGCCACCAGCGCCAGCAACGCGCCGCTGCTGATGCCCAGCGCGGTCTCTGAATAGAACAACAGGTGCGGTGGTTTTGGCTCCCAGGTCTCGAAGACCAGGGAGGCACCGAGGGAGACGACGACCAGGACGATCAGGCAGGACACAAACAGTCTGATCATCGGTCAGCCCAGCGCCTGGAATGGTGGCTTGCCTGCCAGTGCCAGTTCCATTTCAGATCGCGTCTGCGGGCCGACCTTGCCGTCTGCCACGATCCCGCGCGACTTCTGGAAGAGTATGGTCGTCATCTCGGTGTTGTGATCGAATGCATCCCCATCCAGCAGCGGCCCTGCCATGGGGATGGTCTTGCGCCACGCCTTCAGCCGGTCTTTCCAGTCGGCAACTTCAGGACCGAAGTCGCGGCGCTTTAGGACCGCGTCGAGGATCGGCTTGAAGCCCTTCGAACGACCTTCAAAGAGGTAGTCATAGACCTTCGAAGCATCGAAGCTTGGGCATGCTTTGTTGGCATACTCGTTGTGGCCGGAAAGCTTCTTGATGTTGAAGCGGTCTCGCAGTTCGACCAGCTCAGCCAAGAGCGCGCTTGCCTGGGCTGCGTTGCGCGTATCCTTTGCGGTCTTGCCGTCGCGGGCAACACCTCCGGCGTAGACGACGCCGAGGGATCGCTCGTTATGGCCCTCGCAGTGCGCGCCAATCTTGTCGAGCGGCCTGCCCGCCCAGCGCTCACCGTTCAGGCCGATGACACGATGGTATCCAATGCCGGACCAACCCCGCGCACGGTGCCAACTGTCGATCTCGGCAACCGTGACTGGCCGACCTTCCGGGGTCGCGGTGCAATGGACAATGATTTCGTTGATGGGGCGCATCTGGCAGTCCAATTCGAAGACGTTGAATTGAACTGACTATGCCCGCCTGGACGGTGACAAGGTCATGCCCGCCGAGGCGGGCAGGAACTAGAAGAGGTCCATTTGGCGGGTGTCTTTGGGCTTTGTGCCGCGCTCCGGGTTCGCGGTGCGTGCCCGCTTCATGAGCTTTTCAAGGCCGGTCTCGGTCAGGCCGAGGCGGCGGGCGATATCGCGGTTGCCAAGTCCGGCTTCGCGGTAGCGCAGTGCCCGGAACTCGCGGGCAAGAGGAACCTTTATATAGCCGCCCGGATAGACTTTGGAAAGACGGCTTGCAGTCTCCAATCCAATTGTCGTCGGAAGCTCCGATCGGCCCGGATCTGCCGGCACGTACAGGCGCATGCCGGCATGCGCTTCGACTAGGGCAAAGAAGCCGTCGTCGCCGAGAGCCTGCTTGAGATCGCCAACGAAATCCTCGCTCATGGACGCGCTCCCAGCTTCAGGCGCGCTTCAATCTGGATCTGTCGAGCGGTCAGAAGCGCCAGCTTGTGTTCACGACGGATGCGGCTATGGGCATCACACCCACCACGGCCGAGCTGACGCCGAAGCTGCTCGCGCTCACGCTGGATAGCAACGAGTTCGGGATGCTCGAAAAGAGGCAGGGTGCTGGCCATGTCAATCAACCTTCCATCGGATGATGACGCCCTCGAAACGGGAGCCGGGGTTTTCGGAGCGCCAGAAGCGGCCCATGGTTTCGCGGGCCGTGGCACCGATCAGCGATCGGGGAGCAAGGCCAGCCAGGCGCGCAGGGTCGAAACCGTCCGAGATTGCAAAGGCCTCGATCTCGTCACGGTGCAGCGGCGTGCCATCGACCTCGATATAGGCAATGCCCGCTGGATGAGGTCCGACGACATGGTCATGAGAGGCAGTACGGCAATGCAAACAGGATCCGACATGATCTTGCGGCAGTGACGGGTGCGCATTCCGGTAAAGAGCTGTATCGGCTCGCCGATATGGGCATGGTGGCGGCGGTGGCCACGGATGGTGTGGCTCTTGCTGCCGTCCTCGATCTGCGGCGCGAAGTATGTTTTGAAGCCATAGGCGACCATCACTCAGTCCCCTTGCTTGATAGGCAGGCACGGGTGATGATTGGGGCATTCAACGGGGAGGAAGAACTTTGAGCACCAAAAACGATAATCGAGCGACCGCGACCGCAACCATCATACTGCTGCTGATCGTTCCAATGCAGGCACAAGCTATGGATATGGAAAGCCTTCAACTTGCCAACGCATTGGGCAATGTCCTTGCATCGGAGGAGCCGTGCGGCCTTCGATATGATCAGGCTGGGATAGCCGAATTCGTAGCGAATAAAGTCAGCGCCGAAGATATGGGCTTTGCATCGTCGCTCAATATACAGACGATGGGAGCGAAGGTGATGATCAATGAGATGAGTGAGTCTCAGAAGACGGCGCACTGCGCACAGACAATACGCGTTGCAAAGACCTATGGGTTTATCAAGTAGAGCCGTAGCAGCCTCTGCGATCGCCCTCTCACCTCGGACTCCCGAGCCCTCTATTTGAAAATCATCCTGCGCCCAGTTAGCTCTCGGCTGCAGCGACGTGGAAAGCCCCAATCTATGCCGATCAGAATGATCACTGGCCTCGTACTGTCCGTAGCCACAACTGCCTTTGGATTCTTGATCGGTATGGGAGCACAGCAAGGCACTTTCGTGGTCTGCGCCGAAGCCGAAGCATGCGTTCGTGAATGGATTTCGGCGACGAGCGGCTGGGCAGCGGTCTGCGCGGCCGTTCCCACGATTCTCTATCTGTCCAAGCAGATCCGGGACGCAGACCGTCATCAACGCACGAATTTTGCTATCCAGCTCCGACGACATCGACTTCTGGCGATGGGGGTCGCGCAACTTGCCTACGTGGTCCTCAGCCAGATCGAACTTGCGCTCAGTAAGGTAAAAGAAGGCGAAGCGCCTGACATTCGAGATTGGAACAAAGAACTCATTGAGGAGATGATTAGGCACCTGCGGGGCACTAATCTGCAGAGCTTCGAGGACGAGATCGCGTTCCCTGTTTCCATCGGCGCATACGGAATGGCGCTTGTTGTGGAGAGAGGTTACGCGGGAGATGATGTCACTTCTTTCGCTGCCCCGAATATCGTGAATGAGTATTTCGAGAACGTCGCGCGCCAGGCGGAAGAATTCCTTGCAGAGACCCGCAAGATCACTGAGGCGAGTTGACCTGCGCACAGCCAAAGACGGCATCGTCATTCGCATTGCTGCCCCCCCTCCTTTTTCAGTCTCCTCACCCGCGCGCCCAGGGCGTTCATCACCCGGCGCCAGTCGCTGTCCACGAGATGGCTCAGCACCTGCGCATCTTCCCGGCCGGACAGACGGATAGCTTCCTGGTCAAACCCCCAGCGAGTGATGAGACCGCAACCGGGATAGAGAATGCTCCACTGCGCCCAGGCGATCTTCGCACCGTCGCGCTGCATCCAGTCCCAACCATTGTTGCTACCGAAGCTCACCCGCGCATCCCTATTTAGCCAAGCCTTCAGCGCCTCGATCGCGGCACGTCCGTCTTCGGGCTGGTGTAGAAAGCGCGTGTGATCGACACCGGTCTGGCGCTTGACGAAGGCGAGCAGCGCCGTGTCGCGCCGATCGCGGACGAGGCCTAGGTTGTAGCCGGCGATCCAGAGCGCCTGCAGCTTCTTGGCATACTTGCCGGTCAGACCCTTTGCCGGCTTGTCGGGTGCGGCCTGGAAACCGTCGCTGCGCAGAACGGTCAAGACCTTCTGACGCTCGGCCTCGGTCATTTCCTTCGTCGAGGTCTTGCCGGTGATGACCTGCAGCTTGGCGCGGTAGGTGTCGTCGTCCAGGCCGAGGCTCTTTTTAGCCACGTGTATAGCTGCGACTGAGCCACTCATAGCTGTCCAGCTCCACTGACGTTGTGGCAACATCCGAAAACGCCGAGCCAGAGTGATTCTATTGAGGATTTGAAGTGCCGCATAAGTCGCAGATACTGAAACTGGTGGTAGTTGTAGCCGCCGCTACCATTCTTCCAGCAGTCCTCTTCGGAGAAGCTCGCACGGTCGATGGACAAGCAGGAGGCGACCCATGGAGAAACTTCTTCCTTGATTTTCAGACCTTGGTGGGCGGCGCTCTCGCAGTGTTTGCCGCCTGGCTTACGGTCGACAAAATGGAAAGCACCGACCTGAGAGCTCAGAAGCGGCACGAGGAACTGGTACAACTGAGCCTTCGCGCAGACCGCTTGAGTATTGAGCGTCTTCTCTTCCCCCAGCTCTCGGAGCTGCGGGTGATTTACAAACGCCTGAAGCAAATCGAATTGCCAGAATTGGATAACGACTTCACGGTTGAGAACGATTTCCCGTCCATAAACTACTATCGTGCCAGCTACTTCGCGGCATTTGAGGCGAACCCGTTGGTGACCGAGCTCGAAAAGCTCCTTGCCAGGCCGACTTGGGTTAGCGCAGAGAGGCTCTTTACGGGCCAGATGTCTTTTCATGTCCAGATATTGGGCGAACTTCTCGCCCCACTCCAACGACATTGCGAGCAGACCAACAAGTACAGTAACGATGGATCCAACTTGGGCATCTTCGTCATGGACCACCTCATCGAAAGGTGGAAAGAATTCGACCGCGCAATCCTCGAAGGTCTGCCAGGGGATATTCGCTTGGTTACACGTCATTTGGAAAAAGTGATTCTCGAAATGGATTCGTTGGCGCGTACCTATCGCGTCCCAACCTAATTGACTTCTCATCTTAGCCCCCTGTCGATCTGGCCCGCCAAGGTGTGAAGGTTAAGCTCATCAATGACCCAAGATTTGCGACCGACGTTGGCGACCATCCGGGCGTACGTCTCACCCTCGCGCTCCACCAAATCATATTCAGCGACACGATATTCCTCGACCAGCATGGCAAGTATCCGCTCTTGGCGAGTGAGTTCGGGATGCCCCTTCTCCATCATCAGGCCCTCACGATTTCGCCAGATCGACGGTCACCGCCTGCCACTGATCTTCGATCGAGGCGCGGCGGTAAAACCGGACATACTGTTTGGAATAATTCACGCGCTCGGCATCCTCGATCGCTCGCATGGCGTCTTTCCAGCGCGGATCCTCGATCTGCAGGCGCTTAAGTTTCTTGATGCCGGCAACATCGATCTTGCCGGCCTTGGCGGTATTGAAGGCTTCAGTGATCAGCGCCTGGATCTGCTCCGGGCTGTCGGCCGTCAGTTCGTTCAGATACTCGTCAATCAGCAGTTTGGCGGTCTGGAGCTGCGGGCCGAAGTCGATGAAGTCGTTGACCGCGACCTGGACGCGCAGGAGGCCGTCGAAGGACTGATAGGTGCGATTGCCCTTTTTTCCGCCGACCTTGACGCCATACTCCTGGTCGAGGAGCTGATCGTAGCCGTCGAGATCTTCCATCGTGTGGGCACGAAACCGGGCGATCTGCGCGGAGATATCGTCCGCGTAGCCCATGACCTTGCGAACAACTTCATCCTGCAGCTTGTCGGCCGGCTTGATCAGGTTGACCGGGACGAAGTGACCTTTGGCATCGGTCATGCAGAGTTTGCCGCTCACCATCGTGGTGCCATCGGACAGGTTTTCCAAAATTACAGCTTCCATTTTCTGTTCCTTCAAAGTGAATTTTTGCAGCCCTTGAAGGCTCGGCGAACGTGCGTCGAAGCCAACAGGACTTTCTTGAGTGCAGGCTGTTCATCGCGAGTACCGAGGCCATTTTCGTAGCGCGTGTAGGCCTCAGCCAGTTCTCCGCAGGCATTGATCAGTGCCTTTGTCAGGTCTTTCCGCTTGGGAGGTCTGACCGCTCGTGTCTGGGACATCAGCAGAGCTACGCGCGGTTCCAGGGCATCGACGATGTCGTCGATCGGGATGAAGAGGGTGACAGCAACGTCGGTCATGCCGCGTCTCCACCATCGGGAGAGCCAACCACGCGAAGAGCCGGCCGGCGACGTGGCATCGGAATGATGACACCCGTGTAGGCCAGCGGTGCGGGATCGGGGCGATCGGCCTTGATGCGCAGCATCTCGGCACGGATCTCCAGTTCCTCTTCCTGGTTGCGTGTCAATTCCTCGATCATGCGGAGGTTCCGCAGGAGCGTTGCGACAGTCTCGGTATCCAGATGGACACCAATGTTTTCGAAGCGGCGGAATGAAGCGCAGACGGCGCGCAGCATGGCCGATGGGATAGGGTCGCAGTTCATGAGCGCTCCCCTTTTCCGAATGCCGGCCGCACCACATTGCCTTCGACTTCCGGCAGAATATCCGCCAGATGCCCGGTTGCTTCCTCTTCCAGGAAGGTGCGGGCCCCACGGCCGGCCTCGTTGTCACGATGGCAACGCACCTCGATTTCGAGGTTGGTGGCCAAGGCCTGCAGAGCGGTCAGAACCTTGACCAGCACGATAACCTGTTCCTGATCCATGCTGATGCCATCGGCGTCGTCCTGGACGCTGACGAAGTCGTTCAACAAATCCTGCAGGCCAGAGCTAAGAGGGGAAATGCTGAGAGGAGCCGCGCTCATAGGATGTCCCCCATGTCGCGGTTGCGCCAAGAGGCGACCAGATAGTTCATCGTCAGCTCTTCGCCATTGCCGAGCGCAGCCATCATTGCCGCCTTGATTGTCCGGTCGATGTTGCGAAGCGCGCCCGGCTTGGTCGCAATGCCGTGCAGGAAGGTGACGCAATCCTTCTCTTCGATCCCCCAGGCGCGAATGAGCATGGCAGCGTCCTGGACCGGATCCTTCTCGCGCTTCAGCCGGCGATCGAAACGTGTGGCGACCTGGGCGCGGCTGGCGACAGAGCCTTTGTCCTTGATGAAGGAAACGGCGGTGTCTTCGTTACCAAGGAGCGCTACACCGCATTTGTAGATGTCGACGAAGTGCCGGATCTGGTTGACTGCATCCGGAACGAGGTTCTGCGCTTCGTCGATGACGAGGAGCGTGCCGTCGCCGATGCGTTGAAGCTTGCGGCCGATGGCGCGGGCAAGCCGGGTCGGATTGTGCTCCTGAATGTCCAGTTCTGCCGCCAGCTCCACCAACATGCCGTGAACGGTCTTGGTGTTCGGGCTGATCGTCGCCAACCAGGCATGCGGGCGGGTGTCGCAGAAATGGCGTGCCGTCGTTGTCTTGCCGGAGCCGGAGGGCAAGGTGACGGCGGTGAAGCCAGCAGTCATCTGGGTGAACATCAGGACGTTGAAGATGTCCTGCCCGACATTCGTCTTCTGGAACGGAGGCGAAACCGGAATGCTGGCAGCGATGCTGGCGCTCTCTTCCAGCGCTTCCAGCCAGTTGCTCACCTGCTCGTTGATGTTGGCCAGTGTGCCCGGATAGTTACCGTTCGACCACTGCGAGAAGGTGCCGTCCTTGATACCGGCGCGGCGGGCGACCTCGGCCTTGTTCCAGCCGTTCGCCTGGGCAGCGTCCATGACTCGGGTGAGCAGCTTGCGCCACAACTCGACATCGTCCGCAGGGTGACGCTGGGCGAAATCCGACGCGACCGTCGGGAAGCTCCACGCCTGGATTGTGCTTTTTGGTTTAATCATCTAAAGGTTCCTTGCTGATTGTCGGGCGGGTCTTTGGATCCGCCCTTTTTTTTGGAACCGTACTCGGTACATGTCGGCTCTGTGATTGACGCCCGGACGCACTACCTGCCGGGCGATCCCCCTTTCGGGAATTTGAGAATGGCGGCATCGCCACCGGCCAGGCGCGCAAGGCCCCGGCTGAAACTGTCTTCAAACTGCTGATCGTCGATCTCACCTGCAGGCAGCTGCGCAAGGTTCGTCGAAACCGGTGTGCGGGTGATCAGGCGGGTCACGGTCGGACGTGCCGGCTTCGGTTGCGTGACCTTGTCGCTGCGGCTCATGAGATCCTTGAGCTGCAGATCGGACAGACGCCTTGCGCTCTTCAGCGCGGCCGTGTCGTCCTTCTTCTTGGTCGAGCGGGCGCGGGCGATATCGCGGGCTGCGGCAGCGCAGTCGAAACCGCTGTTGTCGATGCAATCGGCATCGCAGAGGAACCGGCCCTGCGGGTCGTAGATCTTGACCGAGCCGTGCAGGTTCGAAGGGTCGAAGCGAACGGTGAGCTTCTTGCCGATCCACTGATTGAGCGCGCTGTTCCAGTATCGATTGTCGAAGAGATGGATCGCGCCATCTGGCTTGCGGGCTGTGATCGTCTCGGCGGTCAGCATCCAGAGCGAACGCTGCGATGGGCTGGCATAACGGATGTGCTGGTTGGCCGGATCCTCGACACTGGCGGTAAACACCTGGTCGAAGCTCTTGCCCTTGGCAGTCTCGGTCTTACGTTCCTCGCGGGCGTTATGCTCTTCGATGCACTCGGCGACATGCCTCTCCAGCTCGTCGAGCGGCACGGCGCTCTTGCCGTAGTTCTCCGGCTTGTGCTGCGTGCTGCGGCCGGTGTAGCAGCCAGCCATTGCCGGGTGCTTTGAGATGTTCTCGGCAAGGTCGCCCCAACCGCGCTCGATCGGCTTCGACTGTCCGGAATATGGATTGACGAAACGTGCCTCGATGCCGAGCGTTTGCAGAAGACCGGCGACTTCGTCCTCTGTGATCTTGAAGCGATTACGGCGCTTGGCACCGCCGGAGATCTTTTTCGAGGCAAAGGCCTTGCCGTTGTCCATGTAGAGGCGCGCTGGGATGCCATGCGTCTCGATCATGTTGCCGACGATGGTGCGGACGGCTTCCCAGGTCTCGGCCTCGGCAAGTGTCCAGGAGAGGATCTTGCGGGAATAGATGTCCTGCGTTGCCATCAGGTAGACGCGGCCCGGCTTGTCGCGGCCGGGGAAGGCAACATGAAGGTCGAGCTTGTGACCATCCGTGTTGACCATCTCCATGGCAAACAGATGAGCAACAGACCGGCGCTGGGCCGGGAACAACTTCTTCGCGTCTTCTTTGCCCTTGCGGGCAAGGATCTGGACTGCCCTAGGAACCCAAATATCCATGCGGCGGCGCAAGGTGCGCTCTGCGGGAATTGGTGCCCAGCCCTTCTTCTTGGCCACGGCTTTCATGCGTCGGTAGCAGGCCGAAAATGCTGGACCTTCCGCGCGCAGGAAATCCGAGGCGAGAACGTCCCAGGCGCCCTGGTGGACAGGCGCAAGGTCAGGCTGGATGCCATCGGCGATCGATGATGTCGAAGGTGCAAGTGCTGCCAGCCAGTCGGCGCGGGCATGGCCTTCGAGCAGAGCCACCCAATGGTAGTAGGTGCGAACGCTGACATCGGCTTTGCGGCAGCAATGCTTGATCGCGTCGAGCGCCTTGATGCCGGAGACCTTCATCTCCTCGACATCGACAATGATCGCTAGACGGGCCTTGCAGACGGACTTCTGCTTGTCCGTCAGCGCCTCGAACTTCTGCCAGAGCAGGCGTGTCTTCTCGGCGCGGCCGGTCGGAAGCTGCGCATTCAGGAATGCGAGTTTCTGACGGGCGACGGACGGCAGGAGCGAATAGTGATATTCGAAGCCGCCGCCGCCTTCGCGGCCTTCCTGCTTGCGGATATTCTCCGGATGGGCGCGCCAGCCGTGTCGCACGATGTGTCGGGTATATCCCGGCGCATCCAGCGGCATTTCCGGCAACTTCGCGGCCACCATCTCAGCGACTGTGAACCACTCTTTCAAGGCCGGCCTCCATTTCGACGAATGTTGACCGGCGTGGCCTTCAGCACCTTGAGCTGATCGGCCAGAACACGCTGTTCCTGTTGGACGCGGGCGATCTCTGCTAGGCGGGCTTCGTCGCCTTCGAGAAGGAGAAGCCCGTCGTCGGAAACGATGATGTCCCAAAGCCAGACCGCGCCGGTGGCTCGGACGAAAGCCTTGAAACGGATCAGGCTGATGTCGTGGGTCGCCTTGCTCTCGGCGGTGTAGGCATCGAGCGCGGCCTTCGAGATGGAATCGAGCCGGAGATAGTGGGCCATTCGAGCGGCGATCGTCGGCCGGTCATAAGGGCATTCGCGGATAGCCCGCGCCATCTCCCGCTTTAGGCGTGACCGGAAGCGATCGAGGTCGAGACTGTCGGTGGCGGTGCGCGACGGGAAGACGGCGGTCGCGAAGAAATCGAACTGTGCAGGATCGCGCTTCATTCGGCGGCCTCCAGAAACGAGAAGTCGCTCAGCGTGCCGATATGGTCGAGGACACGGCGCAAGGTGCTCGCCTCGGCTTTGGCCAACAGCGCGCTGACCTTGCGGAAGATTTCCTCCTGAGGATCGACCTCAGCTTTCGGGCCTTTGAGCCACGTTAAAACCGGCTTCAAATCGCCGTTTTCGCGGAGCGCTGCGGCAACCTTGACCTGATCGTCAGCCGGCAGCTTGGCCAGCTTCAGCAGGGCTGACTGATCGTTTTCGGCGGCGGTACCGCGCACGGCCGCACGCAATGTCGGGTGCAGGTTTTGGCCAATGCGGTTGACCAGCTTGTATGTTTCCGCACCGAAACCGAGGCGATTGCAGACATGGCTTGAGAGTTCGCGACCGCCGGAAAATACCGAAGGGTAATCATTACCCTTCGGGGATTTCGCACCGACCTTCAGGTTCTGGGTGCGGTCGATCTTGCCGTGCTTCTCTTCCCAAAGCTCGCGGTACTTCATCACGAAGATGGCGCGATCGAGTGGGTTCAGCTCGTTGCGATAGAGGTTTTCGGAGATCTCCAGCAACTGCGCCTCGACGGCGTCAGCCTCGACGATGATGGCGTCGATCTCGGTCCAACCGAGCAGCTTGGCGGCTGTCGTGCGATACCCGCCAGCGACCAGTGTGAAGGGCGTGGCCCCTTTGTTCTTGGCCGGCGTGCGGCGGATCATGATCGGGCTGATCTGGCCGCGTTCGGACAGCGAGGCGGCAATGGCCTCGACGTTGTCGCTGTCGATCGGGCGGAGCCGTTCGCCGATATGGATGTCGGCAATCTTGGCGCGGATGAACTCAGCCATTATGCCGCGTCCTCAAGCCCAGCAGCTTCAGTCAAAGCCGTCATGAAGAGGTCTTGGGCGCGGGCCGCGATCCGTCCGTAGGCTCTCTCGAAAACCGGGTCATACATCCGGTCATCGACGGTGTTGACCGCGCCGAGGATGGTCGAGCGGGCGAGCGATAGGAGAGCCGCCAAGCGACGGCGCGGAACGATGAATTCCACCGACAAGATATGGATCGCGATCTGTCGCGCCAGCTTGGCGTCGAACATGTCCCTGGGCGGGTCGATGACATGGGCAATAGTGAGGTGATTGAAGTGCGAACGGCTGGCGCGGTAGCAGGCTGAAACCATCGCCTGCAGGCGCTCTTCTTCAGAATATGGATTGAGCATGAATGTCTCTCAAAGCTGGACGAAAAGGGCGACCGCCGCTGCCACGAGACCGGCCAGTGCTACGCTGAACAAAAGCACCAGGTCGGCCACGCGGCAGACGGGGGAGGACGACGGAATGAAGGGGTTTCGACTGTCGAATTCGGCACGCGTTTTCGTCATTGGCGAGGGTCCGGAAATGCGGGATTGTCGGGGTGTGGTGCTGGTCGATCGGGTCTGACAGCCGGGGACATTGTCCCTGCGACGAAGGTCGCGGCAGGCTAGAGCAGCGGTCGGGCCAGCATCACGCATCAGGCTGCTGCCTTCGTCTTTGCGTCGAGGAATTCGGGCGCAAGTACAGTTGAGCGTGACTTGGGATAGCGATCCGGAAACAGTGTCTCGACGGGCACCTCAAGGAAGGCGGCGATAATCGATTCAGAGTTGCTGTTGGGCCGTGTCCAAATGGTGCGGAAACCGCCTGGGCTGACGTTGTTCAGTTCGGCGAGGCGGGTTAGTGTCATGCCTCGGCGACGTAATTCGCCGAGAATGGCATGACGGTCCCATTTCTGGGGCTTGGCCATCCGGTACTCCTCTTGGCGGATGTTGGCGCATCCGCTTTTTGTTGATGGTATGTGAGCAATCGCAGCCCGCTTTAGCTGGCTGCTTAAGAAGGGATATTCCAAGTTTGGAACGCAGTCAATTCCAAGTTTGGAATTTTTGATAGTGATGGCGAATACCGAGGATCCAGATGATCTGGCCTTCAGAGAGCGCGTGCGCGATCTGATTCAGGCGC
>NZ_AHZC01000220.1 GCF_000247475.1 Rhizobium sp. PDO1-076
ATGCCCCCACGGAAGCTCGAGTTTTCCGGCTGCAATCACGATGGCTGGCTGGTTGGGCACACCAGGATTGCGCAGGTCAATCGGGACGTTGCATCCACTCGCCGAGTGAGGACGCTGCTGGTTGCACAACAAGACAACAGAACATCTACGGGATCGAGGCTCGCATATAAAACACGCCCTTGCGCAGAAAGGGTGGCCGGGTTCTGTTGCCAAGCCCCGGCCGGGCTCCGTTAGGCTACTTTACGTAGCTCAACAAGTGGAACATTGCTGTTAGCACTTACATTGTTGACCCGATAACGACGGTATCATGCCGGAACGCAGCATCTGTCTTTACACACCAGTCGATCCTATTTCGCGCCCAGCATAATCGGCCGAACTGCCCTCTCGACAGACAGCCGATTATGGTGGACGCGGCGGGTATCGCACCCGCGTCCTGCATGTGCAGTCAACACCACTGACTTACGCTCATCGTGGTATCACCGTATCGGCGAGATCACCCCATGATGCCACGATGGGCGTAATCGACCCTCATTAAAAAAACACCCCCCGATACCGCGCACATCGGAGGCGAGCCCTTTTACGACATGCTCAGGTCCAGGGGCGAGAACAAGACCGCAGTCAAGCCATACACCCTCCACCATCCTAGGCTCGTCTCTAGGCAGACCGCTGTGCATGAGCGCCCCGGATCCGGCCGGAAAAGGGAGCTTCAGGCGCTCCGGCTAGTTGGTCTTCTAGCTGGTAGTTGGTCTTCTAGCTGGAACAAATCCCGGCAACTGTACCAAAAGACACAGGAAACGTGTGATTTGCACTTCTTTATCAAAACCGGAGGAAGTCGATGGTGTTGGAACTTTCACCTCGACGCTTCATGAAGCGATCTGTGAAACACCGCTCAATCAGCACGACCAAGTCGTTGGTGCGTCTCATGACCGAGTCTCCCAACGCTTTTCCAATCTCCGGGCCGCATGGTTCATCAGTTCCGGCGCGGCGGACAGGTACCAGTAGGTGTCGCAAACATTGGCGTGGCCGAGAAAGGTCGAAAGAACCGGCAGTTCGCGTTCCACATCTTCGCCAGCGCGATGCCAGTTGATCAGGGTCTGGACGGCGAAACGGTGACGAGGATCATGAATCCGTGCGCCACTGCGATTCCCCCCTCTGCCGTAATCCAATTTGCCGGAATAATCGCCAGAACACGCGGTGCACGTATTGATGCAGCAATCTGCCGCACTGTTCGGCGACGAAGAAATAGGGACTGCGCGGCGTACCAAGGTGTGCATCGCGTCGGACGGCATAGCCTGAAAGGACAACACTTGTCGTGGCATGCAGCGGCACCAACCGTGCCTCGCCAAACTTAGTCTCTCGGATGGTGAGCGCCCTGGTCGAGATCGACATCGGCCCGAAGCAGGCTGAGCGCTTCGGAATGGCGCAGTCCATCGCTGGCTGCCCACTTGGCTGCGGCTGCTGGGTGATGATCTGAAGACGGCCTTCTGGAAGGATGGCGCTTGTGCGATACAGGCCCGGCCCGAGCGGTCTGATCCTTGCCGGCCAAGTCGCAACCTTCGTGCTCGCGTCGGGCGCGGTCGGAGCGCCGTTGCCGCTGAGTTCGGCCTTCACCGTCGTCTCGTCCTCGATCGGCATCAGGAAGAGCATACCGGCTGCTTTTCGCTCAGAGTACGAGCCTGGCATAAATGTCGCCCGAGGGGGCCGTTGAGAGCAAGGGCCACAAGCTCGCTGGACATCATGTCGGCGCTCCTCCAGCTCGTATCGACAAACCGGCTCGCTTCCCCAACCACCCGATTGAACCGATAGCCGCCAAGTGCTTTCAGGCGTTCGATCGCCTCCAGGGCAACAGCCGGCAGGCTCGGACTATATTCGAAGGCAATCAGCCGATCCGTTGCGACAGCCCCCGCAGGATGTCGCTTTCTGCCCCCTCGACATCGATCTTGCAAAAGGCGGGACGCCCGTATCGGTCGATTGTCGTCATCGGGACCCTGATCTCATCGTCCCATTTGACGTTGCGAAACGCCGGAAGACGGTTGACCCCCTCGATGAACCGGCTCGAGACGGTGCTGACCGTCGGATGACGCGAGGAAATGTAAAGCGGGCATCGTAAACTTAACGGAGGAAATGCCAGCGAAAGACGCCATCCGGAGATATCTGTCATGCTCTTGCAATTTTCGCCCACAGGCTCATCGCCGCAGTGCGCAGTGCGCAGTTCGCGATGGT
>NZ_AHZC01000219.1 GCF_000247475.1 Rhizobium sp. PDO1-076
GCCGCCCGTAATCGGCAAGCCGCACCCGCGGCGCCTGGCGCTGATACATTGCCTGCCGTCAAACCACGCAGGAGGCGGATGATGGAATACTTTTGCGGACTGGATGTCGCGATCGAGGAGACGGCGGTGTGCGTCGTCGATGATCGCGGCGAGGTGCATCTGACGGTCAAGGTGGCGAGCGAGCCGGAGGCGGTGTTTGCGGTGCTGAAACCGTTCGCGACACGGCTGCGTCGCGTCGGCCATGAGGCGGGTTCGCTGTCGCCTTGGCTGCATCCGGAGCTGAAAAAGCTCGGCTTGCCGGTGATCTGCCTGGAGACGCAGCATGTACGCGCGGCGATGTCGGCGCAGCGCAACAAGACCGACGAGAAGGACGCACTCGGGATTGCCCACATCATGCGCACCGGCTGGTTCCGCGCCGCGCATGTGAAGACGGAGGGCTGCTACCGGATGCGGCTGTTGCTGACACACCGGCGCAATCTGAAGCGAAAGTTCCTCGATCTGGAGAACGCTATCCGCCATTCGCTCAAAAGTTTCGGGATCAAGCTCGGTGGCACGGGACGCGGCAAGTTCGACCAGGCTGTGCGCGAGGCGGTGGCGGACGATGCGCTGTCCAGCGAACTGATGGACGCCATGCTGACGGCGCGCGCGGCGCTGTGGAAGGAATATTGTCGGCTGCATGATCTGGTTGTGAAGATGGTGGCGCAAAGCGAGCTGTGCCGGCGCTTTCTGGCGATCCCCGGCGTCGGGCCTGTGACGGCGCTCAGCTTCATGACGGCGATCGACGATCCGACGCGGTTCCGCCGTTCGCGCGACGTCGCGGCCTACTTCGGGCTGACGTCACGACGATGGCAGTCCGGCACGTCGATCGACGTCCAGGGCCGCATCTCCAAGGCCGGCGACGCGGATGTGCGGCGTGCGCTCTACGAGGCGGCGTCGGGGCTGATGACGCGCTTCAAGGGCAAGGACAAGGTCAAGACCTGGGGCCAGCAACTCGCCAAACGCTCCTGCCACCGCAAGGCTGTGGTCGCGGTGGCGCGCAAGCTGGCAGTGATCATGCACGCCATGTGGAGCGACGGAACCTTCTATGTCGGCGACCACATGGCCAGTGAGGCCGACATGGCGGCACGCGCTCACGTCAAGGATCGCCGCCTTCTGGGAGCGCACGCATGAACCCATCACCGACAACCGAACAACCCTGCGACCGCACGATGGCGGTCGAAGACTGAACACGCGAGCTCCGCTCCGGCGGATGAGGACCGATGCAGACCAGGAACGACGGAACGCACGATATCTTGCCTGCGGCCGTGCCGATCACACGATGGCCGGACCGCGCTCGAATGCCTGTGACGATGCTCCGTCAGTCCGATGGTAAATTGCGCCACGACGGTTCGGGCGCTGCCAATGTGCAGCCGGAACACCCCGTCGACGAGCGCGGAGGAGTGCACGGCGCACCGGAACTCGAACGCAGTGAGCGGCAGCGTGTCGAAGAGAACAGCGCAATATGTTATCGTAGCCACAAGGAGAAACGACGATGGCGAAAAGACCAGCAGAAACACGACCGATTAGGAGTGCTATATAAAAATAACAGTGGATAGGCCGATGGTGGACTGTTTTGGTGTGAACATCGGCCGATGTGAATTAACAGGTGATTGCATGTTTCGCCGCGAAACACTGGGCCGGTCCGTCCGGTGGATTTCGTTAAAAATCGGTGTTCGGAAGTAGAAGTACTTGTCCATGAAAACTATTAATCCAATCGACGTTCATGTTGGTCATCAGATTAAACTCCGGCGCAAATATCTGGGTGTCAGTCAGTCGGCTCTGGCTGATGAGCTGGGTATTACATTCCAGCAAGTGCAGAAATATGAGAAAGGTACCAACCGGATCGGTGCTTCACGTTTGCAGGCTATTTCCGATATTCTTGGCGTTTCGGTGGATCACTTCTTTAAAGGTACCGCTGAGTCTGTTTCCGATCCAGAAAACCGGGCATCTGACAACTCTCCTGCGCTTGAGCTGTTTCTTGCATCTAGGCAAGGGTGCGCGCTCAATCGCGCTTTTGGCAAGATCTCGAACGAGACCATACGTCGACGGATTGTAGCCCTTGTGAAGATTCTCGCAGAAGGTGATATGCCCGCCAATATCCCCTCAATTGGTACGAGGCGACGACATCGTTTGTTTAATGAGACTTGTGCGCAGGAAACCACGGGAAATGCTGATTAATCGGGCATCGTAAACGTAACGGAATGTGGAATTCGATGTGTGATGAAGGTTCCTGACAGACCGTGATCCACTC
>NZ_AHZC01000218.1 GCF_000247475.1 Rhizobium sp. PDO1-076
GCATATAGGCCAGGGCTTTTCCGAGGTCAGATTTGCGTGAGACGCGCGCGGCCTGGGCTGCCAGCCAGGTGAAGAACTCGTCCACCAGCGGGAGGGACAGGTCCTGTCGAACTGCCCGGCGATGTTCGGGGTCTGAGCCTCGGATACTGTCTTCGATCTTGTAGAGCGCGGCGATCCGCACCAGCGCCTCGTCGACGATGGGCGATCCGCTCTTTGGCGTGGCCTTGATCAGCTTTCTGCGCCCGTGTGCCCAACAGAAAGCCAACTTCAGCGGAGCGCCGCCGATACGATCCGACGTAGCGAGATGAGAGTAACCGCCGTAGGCATCCACTTGGATTGTGCCGTTGAACCCGTCGAGGATTTCAGCGGCATATTCTCCTTTACGCCCGGGCCGATAATGGAACACCACACCTGACGGAGCAGAACCATTCCAGCCGCGGTCGTCGCGCAGCACGGCCCAGAGATAGCCGGTCTTTGTCTTGCCTCGCCCAGGATCCAGCACCGGGGCGGTCGTTTCGTCGACATAGAGGCGCGTGCTTTCCCACAGCAGCCGTTTGGCCATATGGTCGACCACCGGTGCGATTTCGCTGCCCGTGCGGCCCATCCAGTCGGCCAGGACCGTGCGGTCTATCGGCACCCCGTGTCGCGCCATGACCTCAGCCTGCCGGTTGAGCGGCATATGTTCGGAATGCTTGGAGACGGCAATCTCCGCCAGAAGGGCTTCGGTCGGCCAGCTCCCTTCCAAAAGATGTGCCGGCGCTTTGGCCTGGACGACGCCCGTTCGACCCTTGGGGCATGCGTATTTCGGGCGGATCGTGACGATCACCTCGTAGCGCGCCGGGACCCGGTCGAGCCGTTCCGTCCGATCCTCGCCGATCCGGACCATGTTGCCGCAACCGCAGGGGCAAACGATGCTCTCGGGCTCGATCACGCGCTCGACCCGCGGCAGGTGCTCGGGCAGTGCACGGGCCTTGCGCTCCTTGCGAGAAACGGCCTTGTCCGGATCGCCAACCTCTCCAGGATTGATCGCGCTGGCTTCGATCTTTTTCTCGACGGCGGCGATCCGCGCCTGTGTTTCGGCGATCGCCGTTTCAAGGTCTTCCAGCGCCAGTTCCATCTGCGCCGGATCGAGCTTTTCCGATTTCGGCCCAAACTTCGTGCGCCGATAGTCGTGAACCTGCCCCTCAAGCCTCTCGATCAGTTCCTTCAACTCAGCGATGAACGCGTCCTTTTCAGCAACGACCGCCTGCTCATGCTGACGTGCAGCACGCTCGACCGACAGCTCGAACTGCATCGCGGCAAACGCCTTCACCACCTCTGGCGGAAGGTCCGGAAACAGGCTGAGATCAATAGGTTGCGACATGCCGCTTTATAGCAAAACAGCACAAAAAAGCCAAACAAAACAATGCAAAGACAGCCGGATATTCAGCCTGCCGCCGACGGCGCGGTCACCCGTTGCGCCATCACCCGCCGCCAGTCAAGACCTTCGAACAAAGCCTCATATTGACCCCTGGAAAGACGCATCGTCCCATCCTGAACCTTGGGCCAGGCAAAGTTTCCATGTTCAAGAATTTTATAAATCAAGACCATTCCGGTGCCATCCCACACCAGGATCTTCAGACGATCCCCGCGTTTGGACCGGAAGATCACCGTCACCCCGGAATGCGGATCAAGCTTCAACTCGGTCTGCACCATCAAAGCCAACGCCTGATGCCCACAGCGGAAGTCAACCGGACGCGTTGCGATCAGGATCGGCAGTCGTTGGCCCGCGACGATCATGACGCTCCTCGCACAGCGCGAACCAGAGCGGCGACCCGTTCAACGGGCACATCATTAGGAACCCGCATCACAACGTCTGAGCCAATCTCCACCGTCAAAACCTGCACCCTCGGCCCGTCGGAGGCCAGCTTCGGCAGCGGCAAACGATTGACAGGCTCAGGCCGCTCCGCAGCGATTGCCAGAGGCACGAATGCCGGCTCGATACCATCGTGCTCCGACGGCGTCGTTGCCGCCGCAAACGGCAGCACCAGAATGCCGTCGCGCACTTGACGTCGCCAATCGGAAAGCTGGTTTGCTATAACGCCGTGACGGCGCGCGACATCCACAACACGAACACCAGGCTCAAAGCTTTCCGCCACAATCCGCGCCTTCACATCATCCGGCCACCGCCGGTTTCCGCGGCGCGGCTCGACAACTTCGTAGCGACCAACAAATCCATCATCTGCCATGCAAATCTCCAGATAAAACTGGAAACCTTCTCGCATACGCAGCAAGCCTCAAAATACACCCAATCCAATGGGGCGGAGACGGCGCTTA
>NZ_AHZC01000217.1 GCF_000247475.1 Rhizobium sp. PDO1-076
GTCACGCCGCGCCTTCGATGCCCTCATGAAAGGACGCCATGCCGAGCGCGGTGGAAAGACACCCAAAAAACGGGCGACGAACCTGATCCCCATCGCCACAGCCTATTCGAGGGCGGAGCTTCTGAGCGAACACGGCGTTGGTGAAACCACCCTCGCCGAAATCGAACAATGGCTTCAGCTGCAGGGCCAGTCCCGGGCATCATGAGCCGGAAGATCCAGCCTTCAGGTCTCAATCGCGGCCTACCGCTCCTTCTCAGTGCCGAATGGACCCCCCAACAGGCATGGGCCAGCTTCCAACTCCTCGATGATCTGCGTGACGTCGTCTGGAACCATTACGCCCCTGCCCGGGCAATCACCCGGCGATAAGTTTCGTCCAGAAGTGCGGACCGGCGGTCGATCTCGGAACTGGCATCGAGAGAGCGTCCCAGGACCCGACAGACCATCATGGACGGCACCGTAAACTTAATGGAGGAAGGGCCAGCGAAAGACGCCATCGGCCGATATCTCTCATGCTCGGGCAATTTTCGCCCACAGGGTCATCGCCGCTGTGCGCAGTTCGCGATGGTGGCCGGAGGAGATGTCGTGGCGCGGGCTTTGAAATAGGTTGGGATCGGGTCATGGATAGCTGCTGCATGTTCTGTTTGACACAGTATCCCATCTGCAGCTGAACTAGTTTTACCACCAGCGCCCTTTCTTGATCACGAGAAAGGCCAGCCGTGCACGACACCGCGGATCGGGTGCAAGGTGTGTGATTGTAGTTAAGAAAAGGGTAAAGATATGAGTCTGCGGCCTATTCCGTTTAAAAATGCAGGTATGGCGCCACGCAGCAATGAGACCCAGATTGACGAAGGAAGCTCGGGTCCAAGCAAGCCCAAATCAATCCTGAAAAAGAGTAGCGCTTTTTTGCCGGTGGCGCCGGAGACCGTTAGCCGTAGTCCGCCTCGGGCAAACAACGGAAACAATGAGCTGGACATCTCGAAAAACCGCAATTTTCGTCTGGGCGCGTTCGTCAAGCTATTGATTTTGCAAGGTGTGAATTTTACGAATTCGTGGTTTTCGTGGTGCCCGTTTGGTAAGAAGAAGCAAGAAGACGTGAGGCGTCTAAGTAGTAATAATTCTAATAGGCGTAAGTTTATTGTTGACTTTAGTAAAATCACGAGAACGAGGCCGTTCGACAACAAGAAACCATGCGTTGAATATGGAGAACGATCTTATGGCTGGGTAGAGTTTGGTCAAAAAACTCCACAAAGACGACTGGGCATTATAGAACAAGATGCAGCAGACAAGGAAGACGAAGAAGAAGTGGCGCGTCTAAATAAAAACCGGATTGCTTCTGGTAGTGAAAATTACGTTTATATAACTTCCGCCGACATTGCAGACCAGGAAGATAAAAACCGTTATGCGAGGACGGCCCAGAGAGGATCGCTCCGATTAGATATGTGTGAATTTATTGAAGATAACTCTGATGATGTTACCAATAATGGTTCTATGACCGCTGCTGAGCAGGAGTTCGCTGCTAAGGAGGACGCCGTGGTCAAAAAAAACTATTGGCTCGCGATCCGTAACGGTGAGTCCTGCGAACAGGAGACCAGCCGTATAGGACCCCACATAAGAAAATTTATCCAATTGCAGAAGGAACAAGGAGAGCTTTCTCCAGATTTTAAGCACTTTTCTAATGAAACTTATTATCAACTGACGTCTCTTGAAAAAACTGTGGAGGCTATGAAAGAAGCTTACAGCAAAGATGTAGTTATTACTGACGTCATCGAAAATGGATTCTATGATAAAATCAGTAAATGCAAGAAAGACATTATAAAGCATGAAGTTTTTATATTAAAATACGTATCCTTAAAAATAAAATAAAAAAAGAGATAGAAGAGTTTAAGGAAACTCTGAAAGCCCTGGCTCGCAGCGAGGCCGAAAAATTAGCGTATGGCGAAATATCAATACAAAACCCCGAGGAATTACATGAGTATCAATTCGATTTTGCTCGACTTTCGATAAGCCACCTTGATCTATGGATAGATCGTCTGCAGACTTTTAAGAAGCGCGTTGATGCGTGCTCAAAAGACGTCGCCAGTTTGGAAGCGAAAATCACTTTGAATGCTAGGGGAGGGTCAAGCGCGCGCTTGAATTCTGCTGCGACGGAAAATAGTGCTGCAGAATTGCGGAGTGTGGACGGCAATTGGTTTGCGAATTCGTTGAGTAACGATGATGATATCGATGTCTTTAACGGCCCTCTTTTTGAGGACGCAGATGACAGCGATAACCTATCTGGAACTTCAGATATCGAACCGTATTCTGGGGTCAGGCAAGATTCGCCTGCGAACAACTTCGATTTGTTTAATGGCGGCAATCGAAAGGGATGAGCCCTCCAGATCCAGACGGCCGT
>NZ_AHZC01000216.1 GCF_000247475.1 Rhizobium sp. PDO1-076
CAAAACCGTTTCCGAGGCTCGCGCTGGCATCGGCCGCTATCTGACCTTTTACAATAGCCGACGCCCACATTCATCCCTTGACCGGCAGACACCGGATTAGGCCTACTTCAACGCGCTGGCACCAATGATGGTGGCGGCATAATCGAGGCGGAAATCCACTTAGCGAAACGCCCGAAACTGTTCAGACAAACCGAGCCACCTCTCTACTCGCCTGCACAAAGCGAGCGCGAACCGGTTGGCCGCCGTGACCTCCGCGACCTCACGGTCGCGGCTGGCCGGGCGTGCTACCCCTCAAGCGAGATTGAGCCGCTTTCGCAGATCCGCATTCTCGGCCCGCAGCTTTTCGGAAAGCTGCTTACGCAGGCTGCGGTTTTCGTCTTCGAGCCGCAGAAGCTCCGCCATGTCGTCGATGGCATCCACCGGGGTGGTGGGTGCAGCGTCCGTCGTCTTACGCACGTGGTTGAGAGGTTTGCTTTTTGCAAGACTTGCAGCCGGGATCGTCTTGGCTTTACGGCCGCGTCTCGGCTTGCCGGCTGTCGCATCGATGATGTCTGATGCCGCCCCCGCGACCTGCGACGGATCCACTTGCGCGGCGACCTTCTTGGTTCGGGGCTTGCGCTGTTTCACCGACGCAGGCGGCACTACCTCGGCGGAGGTTGGCGTGTTTGTTTCCGTCACCGTCTCGTTTTCGTCGAGCATGGGGATCTCCTCTGTCGCCGATGAATTTTTCGGCTGCGGCATCGCCGGTGTCAACATCGGCTCTGTCGAACTGTCCTGCCCTCTAGGCTGGAAACCCTGGGCGGCGTCTCCATGCTCGCCTGGTAATGAAAACGCCGCTTCGTTTGCCTGCCGAGCCACCGACTTCAAATCGAGATCTCCCCATATCGAATTCGGCTTGCGCTCTGCTCTGCGCCGCCCATTCTTGTATTCGACGGTGAAGCTGCGGTTGGTTTTTTTCACGTAATGTGCCTCGGTATCTGAAGTTGCTGTACCAGCATCCATTGGTGATCGCAAGACCGCGCGGCGATCACCAAATATTCGACGGGAAAGTTGCCCCCTCCCCTCTTTGAAAAGATATTGCACCCGGCGTACTACGCCCAACCCGGAGACGTTGCCGCATTGGAAGCTCATCGCGCATCCTTCGAAGGGCGTTTTGTACACCGAAATTGGCGGGCTGGGCGCCTTGGATCTGCACTTGGAAATGCGCTCTTCGAGTATGACCGGAACTACCAAGCTTCTCCAATCAGATGCTTGATACGAATGCATGCCGGATGGTCCTGATCATAACGTGGGTCTGCCAGCCCATCTGGCAATGCCCGATGCCTATGTCACCGCCCACCACTTGCGCTACCTTCTGAACTCCGCGTCGCTCGAGCAGCTTCTGGCATGAAGCAAAGAACCCGGCTTCTAACGCGAGCGCCGTCAGGGCCCGATCGGGGAAGGGGCTGAGACCGACTAGACGAGGACGCGCTGGCGTCATTTACGCAGGATCGAGATGCTGACGTCCGGTTCAGTGCCACAACAGAGCGTACAAGATGCGGATACAGGCCGGCCAAGATGGTCGAGGCGGAGCAGGGCACGCTGATATTAGCCGTCATTTTGAGAGCAGGCGCTGATGGCACGAAGCGACGTCCAGGCTGCGAAAACGCACTAAGGACCGGAGAGGGCGTTCGACAGGCCCTGCCCACAGTAACTCAAAGCGCCTGTATCGAAGGTTCCGGCAATCTGCCTCGAATCCTTTTGCAATGCATTGCGACACGACACGAAAAACCTATATGAATCTGTCGGTTACGCCCGTTGACCGCGGTCAACGCCAACCTTTGTCAGGCGGCATGCTTGTATCGAGGTCGCTTCGGACCGGCTTTGTATGGAGGTCGTAGCCGCGCGTTGCTGCGTAGTACCCGGCTCTGGTTTGAACTCTCCGATCCAAAGGAATTGGAACAAAAGAACCAAGCCAAAAAAATATTTATATCAATCGGTTACCAGAGATGACCGCGGTCAACGAGGGATTCAGCCTTCGCGAACCGGACGATTCCTACCATGTGCACGCCCTGGTGTGGTCACATGGATAAGTGCAAGCTCCCTTAACGCGTCCTATCGGAGGGTTCGGGGGCAGGATGAGACGGCGCAGCATTCCCTGAAGAAGCCAACCGGAGAACTCAGTCAACTAAACCCCAAGCGTGGTCAGCTCTTGCATCTTGGCCAAGCTGACTTCATCATAACAGCATTGCACGGGCGTTCGTCGGCCAGGAAGCCCGTCATTCCGTCTTTGGATGAACCGAAACCCTTTGAGACCGAATTTCTTCTTCGCCCAAACTTGAAAATCTTCCTGAATCGTAGGTATCGAACCTTTGTGCACGAACCGCCGTTCAAGCTCCTCAAGAGAGGTCTTCAGAC
>NZ_AHZC01000215.1 GCF_000247475.1 Rhizobium sp. PDO1-076
ATGCCTCCGCAAGGTGTGCCAGACCGTCTGCATCGTTCGCATCGGTCTTGTTTGGCGCCATGTTGAGCGCCGCGCTGGCATGGCGCGCATCAATGCAGATTGCCGGTAGGCCGTCCGCGCGTGGTAGAACCAGACTGACAAGGGTCCGGTCTCGAACACGATGCGCTTAGCGTTCGGCGCACGCTTGCGGATCACTTCGGCCAACACTTTCGGATCCGACGGACATTGGCCGCGCCAGATCCGTTTGCCATTCTGCCGCACCGAGATCATGGTCTCCTTCAACGACACATCCAATCCAATATGCTCTTCCATGGTTGTTCCCCATTCGATGCTTGGGCCCGGCGTCATGCCGTGAGCCCGTATATCCATCTTATCGGCGGACAACCGCCACGCAAAAACTCCCACTACAAGGCTGCTTGTTCCCGCGATTACCCCATGTAATTACGTTGAGGTTTAGTAAGCTTGGGTTGGCGCCCACCGCCGCGGCAAGATCATTCCAAGTTCAATTGCCATTTCTACGAAGACTATATTTATCGAAATCTGATAAACATTTTTTAAGCAAAGCACTTTTGAAATAAAGCGTGGTGTACCCTATATATCGTATCCAATTTCCATTCGCAAGTTTCTTGCTAAGGTCGCGGCTTAGACCCTTACCAAACAGGTACTTCTCTATTGCCTCAGGGGTATTCGCTACATCAGGTTTTTTGGATTGGATTGTTTCCATAATAAGGTACTCTTCAAAGCTAATGGATAAGTCAACGTCGTCCGCAGCTGGGGCAATCTTACAGGAAAATCCGGAAAGTTCTAGAATCTCCTTATTGTCCATGAATGTCATAAAAGCAGCCAATTTATCTGGGTTTTTTCTAACGGCCGTAGGAACAAGGTCAAGGGTAACGTTGATCGCAGTAGTATGACCCGTGAAATTGATAAAACTATTCTCCAGCCATTGATGCCTGATAAATCTCAGATCATTCCACGCTGAGTCATTAGTTCGGTTTTGGACTTTAACCACGGACTCGCTGAAAATCTCATAGTCAGTACGGCAAGCATCTCTTGCTTCGTCCTCCGACAAACCCTTGTTCTGAAACCACTGCTTTCTCTTAGAGTAGATTAAGTCACTCTCTGCTTTCGTGCCGTTACGCTTGAAATTAAGCTCTTCGGGCGCATCCTTTGGATTAATACGTCTCAAGGCCTCATTACGATGATAAGGGAAATTGGTTTTTTGTAGGCGTTCAAAAGGTACGGGAGGGACGGTGATGGGGAGTGGGTTGATGAAAAGTGGCGACTCTTCCCGACGATTCGGCGCTGCGTAAGCGACGGGCGGGCTCGGTACCTCGCGCACATGTCTGCCATTGTGATGACCACTGGCGCTGCTGCCCGGGACCTCCGTCGCAAACGGCAGGTCGTCGGCCTCCGACCCGGAAAGACTGACTGCCCTCGCAAACGGCGCGTCGTCGGCCTCCGACCCGGAGGCGCGGTTTGGTTTGACTGGATTGACACCACCCATCGTGAATTCCTTTCGTTTCAAAATTTCGTGGCAGCCTGTGATGCGGATGCCGTGCACATCGTAGCACCCTGAACCGGCAGGCCGAGGGTGTGCCAAATCATCTCTGCGCCCAGTCTGAATGTCTATTGCTGTGCGTGCAGATCCGCTGTCGCTTTGCGCATTCTCGCGCCGGCGACGGGAAAACCCCGGCGCAGGCTGCAGCCACGAGCCTGATCTGACAGACTGGGAGTGTCAGGAATTTCGTGTACGTGCGTGCATAATGGGTACGAAGGAGATCACCCATGGCACGACGGAAAGAGCCTATTATCCCGGATAGCATTTTGGACCAGTTATTGGCCGGTTCTGATGTGAAGACGGCTTTCGAGAGCAACGGGCTGCTCGATCAGTTGAAGAAGGCCTTGGCCGAGCGGGCTTTGAACGCAGAGATGGATCATCACCTCTCTGGCGAAGGGACTGCCGGCAACAGCCGCAATGGCTACGGCCGCAAGACGGTACTGACGGATAGCGGCTCGCTTGAGCTGTCCATCCCGCGCGACCGGCAGTCGAGTTTCGATCCTCAATTGCTGGCCAAATATCAGCGCCGCGTCCCAGGCTTCGACGAGAAGATCGTATCGATGTATGCGCGAGGCATGAGCACGCGCGAGATCGTCGGACATGTCCAGGAACTTTACGGTATCGACGTGTCGCCCGATCTGATCTCGGCCGTTACTGATGCCGTGCTGGACGAAGTTGCGACGTGGCAGGCTCGGCCTCTGGAGCCGGTCTATCCGCTGGTGTTCTTCGATGCCTTGCGCGTCAAGATCAGGGAGTGAAGCCGATCGGAAAATGATCCAGTGAATCATTTTCCGGCTGAACGGTCATGTGCGCAACAAGGCCGTCCATGTCGCGCTCGGCGTTCGC
>NZ_AHZC01000214.1 GCF_000247475.1 Rhizobium sp. PDO1-076
TGGGCGTGCGTGCGCCGACACTATGAGCTGACCATTGCCCATGACGTGTTGCGAACCCGTCGCCGCATCCTCGCCAATGAACCCGGATGGGCGCTGAGCAATGATGGTGTCCTTCGTGGTCGCATGGTTGACGCCCCTTCGGACACTGGCGCTCGAGTACAGGCGTCCGGGCAGGAGGATGGACTGGATGGGGATGAAGACGATGACGACGACCCATTGGCAAAACAACTGGCTGAAATGGATGCTGTGCTTGCCCGCAGTGAAGCATTGATGTCTGGTGTGAACCAGCCGATGCGTACGTCCGGTCGTGATCGCAATCCATTTGTCTACGAGCCGGATTGGGATGAAGAAAGCCGCCTTGACGAATGGCGCAGCGTGCTGGCGGAGACCGAGGCGCTTCCGCCGGTATTGCGTGCCGTTCTGCTGCTCGATGCCTGGGATCAGTTGCAGGTGCTGCAGCACGCACCCTGGCTCGGCCGGATGCTGGCCGGCGCGCTGTTGCGCGAGACGGGCATTTGTATGTCGCACCTGGTTGCCGTCAATCTTGGTTTGAAACAGGTCCAGCGGGAAAGGCGTGCAAGCCGCGATCGCGATACCCGATTGCTCGCATTCGTCGATGCTTTCAAGCTAGCCGCAGAACTCGGGCTGAAGGAGCATGATCGTCTGCTGCTTGCCCGCCAGCAGATGCAGCACAGGCTTGCCGGCAGGCGCACCTCTTCAAAACTGCCGCAATTGATCGAGCTTGTTCTTGCCAGACCAATGGTGTCGGCCGGGATGATTGCCGAAGAACTGGGTGTCACGACGCAGGGTGCGTTGAAGATCGCGGCAGCACTCAACCTGCGTGAACTGACAGGCCGGGGGCGGTTTCGTGCCTGGGGCGTGCTTTGATTGCTCTTTACCTGTCGCGGGATGCAAAGCGGAATGCGTCGCTGCCATCCCGCCCAGGTTTCATGAAGCGCGGTTCGACCCGATGTTCCTGAAACCTGGGAGAATTGAACGCTACGATATTACGCTGCCACCTCGAGTAGGTTTGACGCCTTTGAACCGGATATCTGCAGGTGGGCGATCAGATCTTCGATCGTGACCAGATGCAGGTTGTGCTCCTCGGCAAACAGTTCGAGATCCGGCAGCCTTGCCATGGTGCCGTCATCCTTGGCGATTTCGCAAATCACGCCGGATTCAGCCTTGCCGGCCAGACGGCAGAGGTCGATTGCCGCTTCGGTGTGGCCGGGCCGTCCAAGTACACCTTTCGGATTGGCGCGGAGCGGGAAGATATGGCCCGGACGAGCGAATTCCTCAGGCTTTGCAGAAGGATCGATCAGGGCCTTGATCGTCGCGGCCCGATCGGCGGCTGAAATTCCGGTCGATGTGGTCGGCAAGTGGTCCACCGATACGGTAAAGGCAGTCTTCAGCGATTCTGTATTGTTGGGCACCATCAATGGAATTTCCAGCGTGTCCAAGCGTTCGCCCTGCATCGACACACAGATCAGGCCGCGTGCCTTGTTCATCATGAAGGCGATTTTTTCTGCTGTGGCGTCTTCGGATGCAAAAACGATGTCGCCTTCGTTCTCGCGGTCCTGATCGTCCACGACAATCACCATTTCCCCGCGGGCAATGGCTGCAATTGCATCTTCAATTTTAGAGATAGTCATTCATCGGTCTTTCAAGGGTTGAGCCGGACATCCGACTGTCTGTTGTGCCGAACGTTTTCACGTGTCGGCGAAACTTCCCTTGGGCGAACAGACGCAGGTTAGCCGTCCTCGCGGACGCCAGCCATTACCTTGCTCTCTTCCATCCGGACTATACCGTCGGCCCCGGCATCGCACCGGATCTGCTGACCTCCCGAGGTTGTCGGGAGCGCTTGCGGGCTCCGGGATTTCTCCCGATACCGCCGGTGGGGAATTGCACCCCGCCCTGAGAACAACAAAAGAGTGGGGCAAGCGCAGGCGAATTGCAAGTGCATGCCGCGTCGCCGATGTGCTATTTTGCGTCGCAGCAATGAACACACTGTTGCGCGTCTGCTGGATTTTCTCGGCCACTCGATTGTCGCCAGGATTTGAAGCCTAAGACGTAACGCGGGTGACCGCCTCTGCCCAGCGCCGGCTGATCCGATCACGTTCGGCGCCCGCCAGCTGCCCCGGGATGAAATTTTGCGTTCCTGCGTGCCCGCTTGTTTCCGCTCCGATGCCAAGTGCCTGCAGTGCCATCCTGGCCACGCCCATGGCGCCGACTTCCGCCTGATCACCGCGAGAGACCGGTCGATCAAGAATGTCGGATTGCAGCTGCATCATGAAACTGTTGGCAGATGCGCCGCCGTCGGCCAGCAATCCCGTCAGTGGCGAGCCCATATCCTTTTCCATGGCGAAGAACACGTCGGCAATCTGAAGCGCGATTGCTTCGAAGGTTGCGCGCGCGACAT
>NZ_AHZC01000213.1 GCF_000247475.1 Rhizobium sp. PDO1-076
TCATACCGGAAATGGTGCCGGTGGCATTGTCATTCCAGTGCGGCGCGCCAAGGCCAGCGAGCGCCGGGACGAAGGTGACACCAGCGGAATCTTCAACTGTCTGAGCGAGGTCTGACAGGGCCTGCGCGTCGGCGAGTCCGAGCATCGTTGCAGCAAAGGCGGCGGCCTGGGCCGACACTGTGATGTTGCCTTCCAGCGCATAGGCTGTTCCGTGGCGGTCACTCCAGGCAATCGTGCTCGACAAGCCGTGACTGGACATGATGCGCTGCGACGTCAGCGTCATCAGCGACGAACCTGTGCCATAGGTCGCCTTGACCAGGCCTGGTTTGCGCACGCCATGGCCATAGAGTGCTGCATGGCTGTCGCCCATCATTGCAAGGATCGGAATGTCCGGACCGAGTGCTGTCGTTCCATCGGCCGTGTGGCCGAACAGGCTGTCAGACGGTCTTGGCGCGGGCAAAGCCGACAGTGGAACGCCAAACACGTCGCAGAGAGTGTCATCCCAGGTCAGGCTGGCGGTGTCGAACAACTGGGTCCGCGACGCATTGGAATGATCGGTGGCGAAAGTCTGACCGCCGGTCAGTTTATAGAGCAGCCACGAATCCACGGTGCCGGCACGCAGTTGCCCGCCGGCGGCCAGGGATTTTGCTCCCGCGATATTCTCCATGACCCAGGCGAGTTTGGACGCGGGAAAAAGTGCGTTGATGGAAAGGCCGGTTGACTTGGTAACGGCCGGGTTCGCGCCATCCCGGATCAGTTGCGCGCAGGCCGTGGCCGTGCGTCGACATTGCCACAATATCGCAGGTGCAATCGGCTGCCCGGTCGTCGCATCCCAGACGACCAGCGTTTCACGCTGGTTGGCGATCGCGATCCCGTCGACATCAACCGCCGTTGCATTGTGAATTTCGGCGATCACCATCTGCACGCTGGCCCAAATGTCGTCGGCCGACTGTTCAGCCCAGCCCGGACGCGGATAATGGGATTTCAACGGCGCCGATGCCTTGGCGATGACCGTGCCGGAACCATCGACGAGGATGGCCTTGGTATTGGTCGTGCCCTGGTCGATGGCGATGATATGCCTTGTGCTCATGGGCGTTTGCGCCCGATCGCCGTGTTTGCGGCTTTCATGATGCCGGGAACCGTGAGGCCGAAATGCTCGAACAGCCACTCGACCGAGCCGGTCGGCACGAAACCGGGAAAGCCCATGCGCTCGACCGGAACCGGCAGGTTTCCGGCGGTGAATTCAGCGACCGCACCACCGAGACCGCCGCGAATACCAGCCTCCTCGATGGTGACGATCGCCCCCGTTTCGCGGGCCGCCGCCGCCACGGCTGCCTCGTCGAGCGGGTTGAGGGTGGCCATGTTCAAAACGCGGGCCGAAATGCCGTCTGCCGCCAGTGCAATCGCGGCCTTGGCAGCCAGATGCACCATGGTGCCACAGGCAATCAGCGTGACATCACCGCCTTGATGCACCAGTTCGGCTCGACCGGGCCGAAATTTGCGATTGGCGATCTCTAGGTTTGGAACCGGCATGCGGCTCAGGCGCAGATAGACCGGGCCTTCGTGGCTGGCCGCCCATTTCACCGCTTCTGCGGTCTCCCATGGGTCGGCGGGAACCACCACGGTGATCGCATCCAGCGGCCGCAGCCAGGCGAAGTCTTCGATGGAATGGTGTGTCGGGCCGAGTTCGCCATAGGCGACGCCGGAGGACTGGCCAATCAGCTTGACGTTGAAATTGGCATAGGCGATGTCGGCCTTGATCTGTTCCAGTGCGCGGCCGGTCAGGAAACAGGAGGCGGCCGAGACGAAGGGAATGCGTCCGCCATTGGCCAGGCCTGCGCTGACGCCGACCATGTTCTGTTCGGCAATGCCGACATTGATCAGGCGCTCGGGAAATTTCTTCTGGAAGCCGCCGAGCTTCGATGAGCCGACGGAATCATTGACCACGGCGACGATGCGCGGATCCTGTTCGGCCAGGCTTTCCAGCGTCTGTGCCCAGGCATCACGGCAGTCGAAATAGCCTTCCTGTTTTGCAGCGGCAGCGGCCATTACACCAGTTCCTTCATTGCTATATCGAGTTGTTCTGCGTTCGGCACGCCGTGGTGCCAGGATGCCTTGTTCTCCATGAACGACACGCCCTTGCCCTTGATGGTGTTGGCAATGACGCAGAGCGGCTTGGAACGTCCGCCGGGGACGGGGCTCAAGACATCGAGCAGCGCCGGCACATCATGACCGTCAACAAATTCGACATCCCAGCCGAAGGCGCGGAACTTGTCGTCCAAGGGGTCAAGCCCGTTGGTCTCTTCCGTACCCATGCCCTGCTGCAGGCGGTTGCGGTCGACGATCAGGGTGAAATTGCCGAGCTTGCGATTGCCGGCACTCATCGCGGCTTCCCAGTTCGAGCCTTCCTGCAGTTCGCCGTCGCCGGTGAGCACGAAG
>NZ_AHZC01000212.1 GCF_000247475.1 Rhizobium sp. PDO1-076
TGTCGCTGCAGCTTTCTGTCGCTCATAGTCCCTCATGCTTTTAATTTCGCTATCGCGAAACGAAGGTGTTTCTGTCACCTTCTGACGTTCATATGCAACCATGCTATCGTTTTCGCTTTGGCGAAAGGTCGGCGCGCGCGTGGAGGTACGAGTTGCAACTCTCTCGTCCCTGGCCTCCAGAGAAAGAGCTGCATACCTTTCTGCTTGGAGTGCGCCGTAATCTTTTAGGCTTTGAAGCTCCGCTTGCCGATAAGTTACTTCTCTATCTTTTACATGTACCAGAACACTTGGATTTACCAATTTGTATATGCCATCTATCGGACGGCCACGTCCAACAAAACGTATGTTGAAGCCCGCCCCATCTCCGGACCAAATCCGTCCAAGTAATCTGGCCAACTCTAACGGCGGGTTCCAAGTATTCCGGGCGAAATCGAACTGTTCATTGTATGGGCGAATTTCACCAGTTATGAGAAGCTGACGATTATCTAGGACGGTAACAACACCTTTAAAACCAGCCGACGTCTTACCCCACACATATGCCCCCTCAATTGAAGGATTGCTGTAGTAGTAATCAGTAGTATATTTTGCGGATTTGTAGTTTTTTTCCGCCCTTATGATGCTATTTGTTTCAAATTTTACTGATGTTCCAGCAGCTTTCCCTTCTACGGCCCAATAGAAATCACGCGCGAAATCGTCAACGTCAAAAACCCTCCCGCCACCGGTTGACATATGGCTATACATATCCAGGGTTAACGTCGCTCCCTCGCCGTTCCTCCAGTGCTTAAGCGCGGCTTCGATGTCCAACGACTTAAGAGGTGCATCCTGAAAACCGTTACCCATCTCCTACAATCCCTCGCTCTCAAAATACAAAACTTCTCCAAACCTTCCGAAGGCAACCCTCAGATACAATCTGTGCCCCACCTCCTCGGCAGAGCAGAAGCCAATTCTACGTACGCCATTGGACCCCTCATTGTTGGCTGGCTGCTCCAACCGGCAGTCACGATACGAAACCCTACCCGATACACCGGCCTCTGACGCCATTCTAAAGTATTTTGATGAAACTACCTCCATCAACTGTGAATCATCTTTGATGGCTAAGTAGCTTGCCAACGTCCAACCGATCGAAAAAGCAACCAAGGCGATCAATAATAAGTAAATACGTCCCAACTTACACTCCCAACAAAAAACAACGCGACAACACGCTTAAATTTAGACCTTCATTGATTTGACAAAGGCACCTGAGACGAAAAACGCGCCAGCATCAGATTTACCGAGGACACCTTGGCCTTTACACTCGGAAGGTAGGTTGCGCGCCCAATATTGTAGGTATGGTATACATAGAGCGCCGCTACCGCTTGCAGTATGCCTGTCGAGTAATCATGGGCTTTCGAAATACTAGAAAGATCTTCCATGGCCTCATCTAGGCTATTTCCAATTTCTAAAATACTCCACCTTATTCGTTGTAATAAACATGAACTTAGCTACTGCGGCAGAAAGGTATGAAAGAGAAATGAAACTAATAATGTTCATTTTAGTTTGATCGCCAAATATATTTGCGATTATCAGGCACCTACCAACACATTCAACATAGTAAAACACGGAGTACGACAAGTCTAATTCGTAGATAAATATTGAAATAAGCGCAATTTTAACAATCTCCACCTTGCGATGCTCGAGCTCGACGGCTATTCGGCCGCGCTGCCGCGCGAGAAGGAAAGCAAGGACAGTTAGTACGCCGCACAGAAAATATGAAGCGTTTACACGGATCCACGGCCCATTATCGTGAAGCAAAATATAGGACACCACCATCGAAGATGATGACGCGCACGGTATAAAAAAATAAACCTCTATATTTCTAACTCGTCCCAACGCTTCTTTTATATAAAGTAAAAATGAAACAACTAGCACTACAAAATAGGCGCCGCCAGACCGCATAAAATGAATAAAACCGTGGTCTACGTAACTCATAAACAACAAATTTTCCTGTTTTGTACAATTCGATGTGGGCGATACAAAATTTTTAACGAGAATATTTCTTTAAAAAGGGGAGTGTCGCGTGTCGAGACATAAAATCTATCCATGATCTGCTTGCCCCAAGTGATGCGAAAATACTCCCTCATAAATTGCACCAGTCTAAAACCAGTAAAAACTACGCAGAATTGAAAATCAAGAGGCCCACACTCCGAAGCTGGATTGTAAGTGCAACAGCTTTCTCGTCGGATTCAATCCCTTTGCGGCTATAGATGTTATGACTATTCGCGGTTGTTCCATCAGTACAAACCTACACTTCCGCTTAGCGTATGCATTATTCTGATAATAATCATGGACAACTGTTGCAGCAAGGCATGAATTGTCGCGTTGCACGTAACGCCAAGAGATGTGCGTGCGCGGAATGCGGCGGTGGCAGGCTGACTTGTGCTTTTTTGGACTGCAGCGTTGCTCTAATGAGACCTG
>NZ_AHZC01000211.1 GCF_000247475.1 Rhizobium sp. PDO1-076
GAGCCTTCCTCATCCAATCTTTCTCATTTAGCCCTATCAGCAACGATTTTACAGTGCATATGAACCGCGCTGGCAAGGTGACGAACCACAATCCCGTCTACTACGACGTTATTAGGTTTGACCCGGCAAACGGCCGCCTTACCATCGAGAAAGCTTTGGAGGTGGAGGAGGTGCTTCACCGTCATCTAAATTTCCCCAAAGGCACTGACGCAAAAGTTCTGACTGAGAATACTCTTGGGATAATCGACCGAGAGACCGCTGCACTTGCCCAACTCCACCACACCATGATGGAGAACGCGGAAAATCTTCGCGCCAGCTACGAGGTTGACGCCACCGAGCGTCGGAGAAAGTTTGAAGAGCTGCAACTTCAGGCTGAAGAGGACATTCGGAAACGCGAATTCGAATCTTCTGAGCGCATCGCCGCTGAAAAAGCTGCATTAGATGACAAAATCAAGAAGTTCGACCAATCTGACCACATGTTTGTTGGTTTCCACGCGGAACTGAGCCGGTTTTTCCACCGAGAAGTGAGCCACCTCTAAGTATGGTTTTCTGATCAGGGTTTGGTCAAGGGATTGGCCTTTTCTCCTCTCTTCTGCGCCGCGGCGGCCGAGCTGGCTTTGAAGCGGAAGCTGTCGTTCCCGGTTTCCAGGATATGACAACGATGGGTGAGACGGTCGAGCAGAGCGGTTGTCATCTTGGCGTCGCCGAAGACGGTTGCCCACTCGCTAAAGCTGAGGTTGGTGGTGATCACTACGCTGGTCCGCTCATAGAGCTTGCTCAGCAGATGGAAGAGCAGCGCTCCGCCTGAGGCGCTGAACGGCAGGTATCCCAACTCGTCCAGGATGAGCAGATCGAGGCGGACCAAGGTCTCTGCGATCTGGCCTGCCTTGCCTTTAGCCTTCTCCTGCTCAAGCGCATTGACCAATTCGATGGTTGAGAAGAAGCGGACTTTCCGACGATGATGCTCGATCGCCTGGATGCCGAGGGCGGTCGCGACATGCGTTTTGCCAGTGCCAGGGCCACCGATAAGGACAACGTTCTGCGCCCCATCCATGAACTCGCATCGGTGCAGTTGGCGCACGGTAGCCTCGTTGATCTCGCTGGCGGCGAAGTCGAAGCCGGAGATGTCTTTGTACGCAGGAAAGCGGGCGGCCTTCATATGATAGGCGATGGAGCGGACCTCGCGCTCGGCCATCTCGGCCTTCAGCAACTGTGACAGGATGGGCACGGCCGCATCAAAGGCAGGAGCCCCTTGCTCGATAAGGTCCGTGACGGCTTGGGCCATGCCATACATCTTCAGGCTCCGTAGCATGATGACGACGGCAGCACTTGCGGGGTCATGACGCATGGCGACCCCCTGCGATCCGGGCGCGTAGGCCATCATAGCGTTCCACATTGGCCTTGGGTTCACGCAGCAAGGTCAGCGCCTGCGGCGTATCGATGTCGGGACCATCGATTGTCTTGCCGTCGATCAGCCGATGCAGCAGGTTCAGCACATGCGTCTTGGTCGCTACTCCTGCATTCAATGCCAGTTCCACAGCCCTGAGGACGACCTGTTCGTCGTGATGAAGGACAAGGGCAAGAATATCGGCCATCTCACGATCACCGCCGGGGCGGCGAAGCATCTGGTCCTGCAGTTGTCGAAAGGCCAGCGGCAATTCCAGGAAGGGCGCACCATTGCGTAAAGCGCCGGGCTTGCGTTGGATGACGGCAAGGTAATGCCGCCAGTCGTAAATCGTTCGCGGCGGCTTGTCGTGGCTGCGTTCAATGCCCCGCTCATGCTCGCATAGGACATTGCCCTCGGCCGCAACGACCAGTCTCTGGGGATAAATCCGCAGGCTGACGGGCCGGTTCGCAAACGATGCAGGCACGCTGTAGCGATTCCGCTCAAAGGTAATCAGGCATGTCGGCGAGACGCGCTTGCTCTGCTCGACGAAGCCGTCAAATGCAGCGGGGAGCGGCATCAATGCTGGTTGTTCTGCGGACCAGACGTCCGCGATCGTGCCGGGCAAGGTGCCGTGCGCTGTGTCGCGCCACAGGTCCTGGCAATGCTGTTCCAGCCAGGTATTCAATGCCGCCAGATCCGGAAAGTCCGGCATCTGTTGCCACAAGCGTGGTCGGGCATCCTGGACGTTCTTCTCGACCTGCCCCTTCTCCCAGCCTGCCGCTGGATTGCAGAACTCAGGCGCAAAGACATAATGGTTCGTCATCGCCAGGAAGCGGATGTTGACCTGCCGCTCCTTGCCCCGGCCTACGCGATCGACCGCGGTCTTCATGTTATCGTAGATGCCGCGACCAGGTACGCCGCCGAACACACGGAAGCCGTGCCAGTGGGCGTCGAAGAGCATCTCATGCGTCTGGAGCAGGTAGGCCCTGACCAGGAAAGCCCGGCTGTGTGACAGCTTGATGTGGGCGACCTGAAGCTTCGTGCGCTCGCCGCCGATCACGGCATAGTCCTCACTCCACTCGAATTGGAATGCTTCACCTGGGCGGAAAGATAGCGGAACGAATATGCCGCGGCCCGCCGTCTGCTGCTCAACCCGCCACTCACGGGCAAAGG
>NZ_AHZC01000210.1 GCF_000247475.1 Rhizobium sp. PDO1-076
CGGGCGGCTGACAGAGCCATGCACCACGACTTTCTTGCCGAGCAGGACACTGGCCCGATCCTCGAAGTTCTGCCGGAAATTCGTCCAGTCCACGAAGAGCGGAGCCAGAAGCGCCGAAAAAAAGCGCAACGACGAGCAGGCCTCCGAGACTTACCAGGATGCGTCCGAGCACCAAATGCCACTCCCTTGTTCACAGCCCGCAAGGTAACCCAATTCGCCGTGGGAGCAAGCTGCAAGGTCTTGTAATCAGAGCCTAAAAATCTTGCCCGGATTGAATATGTTGTCGGGGTCCAGGCTCGCCTTGATTGTTCGCATCACCGGCAGCGCACTCGCCAGTTCCTGCTCGAGGTAACTGATCTTGCCCTGGCCTATGCCGTGTTCGCCGGTGCAGGTCCCCTCCATCGCCAGCGCGCGATTGTTGAGCCGCCCGATAAACGCCTCGGCCTTCGCAACGTCTTCAGGATCCTTGTCGTTGAAAAGTAGAAGCACGTGAAAATTGCCGTCTCCGGCATGGCCGACGATTGGAGCCAGAAGATTGTTTTCGCGAATATCAGCCTGTGTTTGTGCAACGCAGTCTGCCAGCATCGAAATCGGCACACAAACGTCGGTCGACAGCGCGGCAAGTTCCGGCGCCAGCGCGCGGCTTGCCCAATAGGCGTTGTGACGCGCCTTCCACAAGGTCGCGCGCTCTTCGGCATTGGTCGTATAGTGGAATTCGCCACCGCCGAATTCGGCCGCGATCTCGGCAAATTGCTGTGATTGCAGGGCGACCGTTTCATCCGTGCCGTGGAACTCGACAAACAATGTCGGCCGCTCCTCGTAGGACAGTTTGGAATAGGCGTTGCAGGCGCGGATCTGCATCTCGTCCAACATTTCGATACGCGCCACCGGCACGCCCATCTGGATCGTCATGATCACCGCGTTGCAGGCATCCTGCAGTGTCGGAAAGGCACAGACACCACCGCTGATCTTCGCCGGTATGCCCTGAAGGCGCAATGTGATCGACGTAATCAGCCCGAGGGTTCCTTCCGAACCCACGAACAATCGGGTCAGGTCGTAACCGGCAGACGACTTGCGGGCCCGCTGCGCAGTGAGGATTTCCTCGCCATTGGCCGTAACCACGGTCAAGGCCAGCACATTGTCCTTCATCGTGCCGTAACGCACGGCATTTGTGCCCGAGGCGCGTGTCGACGCCATACCGCCGATCGAGGCATTGGCTCCCGGGTCGATGGGAAAGAAAAGGCCGGTGTCGCGCAGATAGGTATTCAGCTCTTCGCGCGTCACGCCCGGCTCGACCGTGCAGTCGAGATCCTCGGTATTGACCCGCAAGACCTTGTTCATCCGGCTGAAGTCGACGGAAATGCCGCCGAAGGGGGCATTCACCTGCCCTTCCAGCGATGAGCCGATCCCGAAGGCAACGACGGGAACCTTGTAGGCGGCGCAGGCACGCACGACATCGCGCACTTCCTCACTGCTTTCGACGAAGACGACACCATCCGGTAACTGCGACGGCAGGTATGTAGTCGTGTGGCTGTGCTGTTCGCGAAACGATTGGCCGGTCTGGAAGGCATCGCCGAAACGCTGTTTCAGGATCGCGCTGACAGTTGCAATTGCCTCGACATTGCGCAGGCCCTCGATAACATCTTTCAGCGCCATATCGGCCACTCCCATAAACCAGCACTATTGCGGCCGATCATGCGCCGCACTTCGTGGCGTCTGCTATGGGATAGGCTCCGGCGTTTGTCCAGCCGGTGAAAGGCGCGGCGCGGCAAAGCACCGCGCCCTTTCGTCGGTTGCTACTCCGCAGCAATCCATCGCGGCTCTCCGGCATCATTGGCAGCCGACGTGGCGTCCTGCAGTTCCGACTTCAACCGCTCTTCCTCATGCGCATGCGGCTTGGAGAAGCGGGCTAGGAGCAGATAGGCAACCGGCGTAATATAGAGCGTCACCAGTGTCGCCATGCCAAGCCCGCCGACAATGACCCATCCGAGCGCGATACGCGCTTCGGCGCCGGCTCCCTTTGCCAGCACCAGCGGCAAGCCGCCCAGCACCGTGGCAATCATCGTCATCATCACCGGCCGAAGGCGGATCGAGCAGGCACTTTCGATCGCCTCGCGAACGCTGGCACCCCGATCGCGCAACTGATTGGCGAATTCGACGATCAGGATGCCGTTCTTCGCCATGACACCGACCAGCAGAACGAGACCGATCTGACTGTAGACATTCAGGCTGGAGCCGGTGATCACCAAGGCAAACACTGCACAGGCAAGACCGAGCGGCACCGTAGCCATGATGATCAGCGCTGAAATGACGCTTTCGAACTGCGCCGCAAGCACCAGGAAGATGATGGCAAAGGCAAATCCGAAGGTCAGCGCCATGCCTGAGGCATTTTCCTCAAGCGTTGCGGCTTCGGCGAGAGGAACCAGCCGCGCTCCGGAAGGCAGAAGCGGTTCGGCAATGGCCTTCATCGCCTCGACCGCTTCGCCAAGCGATACGCCCTCGTTAAGGCTCGACGAGAACGACACCGAGGCTAGCTGCTGCTCGCGATTGAGCTGCGGCGACACGGCATTTTCCTGCAGGGTCGCAATGGTCGACATCGGCACCACGCGACCATCGGACGTGGTGAGGAATATGTTTTCCAGATCCGTCGGATCATTGATCGGTTGCGTGCTCGAAATCAGCCGAACCGGAATGGCATCGCCGTCAACGAAGACATCCGTTACCGAGCGGCCTTCCAAAAGAGCCTGCACCGAGGTTCCGATCGCATTGATATCGACGCCGAGATCGGAAGCGCGCTCGCGATTGACCGTCACCGATATCTGCGCCTGGGTCGGTTCGTTATCCAACCGCGGCGTCTGGAAAAGACTGGAGTTGCGCATCTGGTCAACGACCTTGATCGCCGCTTCCGTCAGTTTCTCGTGGTCGCTGCCGACAAGCGCCATCTGCAGACCGCTACCCGCACCACGGATGCGCAAACTGTTGGTCTGGAAGACATTGCCGCGCAATGCCGGCACGGTCGCCGCGGCGGCATTGATATCCTGGACGATCTGGTTCTGTGTGCGCTCACGCTCGCTCCAGGGTGCCAGCGTCAGTACCATGAATGCGCTGTTCGTTGCACCCTGCCCGGAGATCGAGAAGATATTGCGGATCTCGCCGCTATCGACCAGAGGCTGCAGCTTTTCCTCGACGCGCTGGACCTGATCGCGCGTATAGGCAAGACTCACGCCCTGCGGCGCGGAGAGCCGAAGCATGACCATCGACCGGTCTTCCTGCGGCGTCAGCTCGTTCTGGATCAAGCCGAATGTCGCAAATGCCGCCCCCGAGATCAGTATCGAGACAACCACGACGATCAGCGGATTGCTGAGGCTTGAATGCAGCGTACGTTTGTAGACCTTTGAAAACAGCGCGCCAAATCGACCGAGCAGCCCATGATCCTCGTGCTCGGACTTTCCGAGCATGCGTGACGCCAGCATCGGGCATAGGGTCAGAGCCGTTACCGATGACAGAAGAACGGCAAAGGCCAACACGAAGCCGAACTCGCGGAACAGGCCGCCAAGCTGTCCGGGCAGGAAGGAGAGCGGAATGAACACCGCGGCCAGTGTTGCCGTGGTTGCCAGTACGGCAAAGAACACTTCCTGCGTTCCCAGAACAGCCGCCGCACGCGGCCCCATGCCCTCGGCCCGCCGACGCACGATGTTTTCCAGAACCACGATGGCATCATCGACTACCAGTCCGGTGGCCAGAACGATGGCAAGCAATGTCAGAATATTGATCGAGAACCCGACCATGTAGATGGCGACCAGCGTTCCGATGAGCGCCACCGGCATGGTCAGTGCCGGAATGAGCGTGGCCCGCCAATCGCGTAGGAAGAGATAAAGCACGACGACAACGATGAAGGCGGACAGCGAAAGCGCCAACTCTACTTCATGAAGCGCCCCTTCGATGAACACCGCGTCATCGCTGGTAATGGCGATTCTCGTGCCTTCCGGCAGCGTTTTCGACAGGGCGTCGACGGCCGCGTGCACGCCCTCGGAGATGTTCAATGTGTTAGACTGCGCCTGGCGGATAATGCCAAGGCCCACCCCCTGCACGCCGTTCGAACGCAACGATGTCGATCCGTCATCCGGACCAAGCGTCACGGTCGCCACATCGCGCAACCGGACATTGTCGCCGATCAGCACATTCTCGAAATCTTCGGGCGTCGTCAGATTGGCTGTTGCCCGCACGACGATGTCCTGCGTCATGGATTCAAGCGAACCCGCCGGCACATCCATGGCCGAACTCTGCAGTGCGGTTGCAAGATCCGCGACGCTCAGCCCACGGCTGGCCAGTGCCGCCTGATTGACATCGACCCGGAAGACCTTCTCCTGATCGCCATACACCTGGACATCGGCCACGCCTTCGACGGCCGCAAGACGGTCGGATATCTCGTTATCGACGAGCAGCGTCAGATCTTCCATGCTGAGCTTCGACGACGTGACCGCAAGGCGCATGATGGCCTGCGAATCCGAGTCTGCCTTGACGATGCGCGGCTCGTCGGCATCATCCGGCAACTGGTTCGCGACGCGGCCTAGCGCGTCTCGCACATCGTTCGCCGCAACCGCCAGATCGACATTGTCGCTGAACTCCAGCGTCGTCCGGCTTTCGCCGAACTGCGATCGGGACGAGATCGACTTCAGGCCGCTGACGCGAGCAACGGCGCCCTCAACCACCTTGGTCACTTCCTGGTCCATTGTCTGGGCCGAGGCGCCGTCATAGTCGGTGGTGACGGAAATGACCGGCTGATCGACATCCGGCAATTCGCGCACTTCGATACCGGCGAGGGCTGCGAGACCCGCGACGACCAGGAGCGTATTCAGCACCGCAGCCAAAACCGGGCGCCGAACGAAGAGCGCCGTGAAGGACTGACCTGATTTTTCAGATGAGCTGTCGACAGGGTTCATTGGCTTGCCACCTCCGGCGTCGCCGCGCTCTTGTCGCTGCCCGCAACCTGCCCCGCAACCTGAACGCCGCCGCCCTCCCGCACCCGTTGCAAGCCTTCGATCGCAACGACATCGCCCTCCTTCAGGCCGGAATCAACAAGAACCTGATCCGAGTTGCGCTGGATAATCCGCACCCGGGTCTTGACCGATTTGTCATCCTTGATCTGCCAGACGAACGAACCGAGCCCGTCCCATTGGACCGCCAGCGGGTTGACGGCCGGATAGTGATCGCCCGGAAACTGCATGGTCACATTGAACGACATGCCGGCCCGCAGCAGATCGTTGGAATTGTCGATACGGGCGCGAATGCGGATGGTCCGGCTCGCCGGGTCAACCCGGTTGTCGACAGCATCGACCTTGCCAGCGAACACATCGCCCGGTCTCGAAACCGAAATCGCCTTGATCGCCATACCGGCTTTTACCGCTGTTGCGAACCGCTCCGGCGCCCAGAAGTCGACGAGTAGCTCGGACCGGTTGTCCAGCGTCACCACATTGCTCGAGGTCGTGACATTGTCACCGATGCTGACCCCGATAATACCAATGATCCCGTCGATCGGGGCGACGATATCGCGTCTCTTGAGATTGAGTTCCGCTGTCGTCAACTCGAGTCGAGCCTGTTCCAGTGCAATCTGGGCGTCGAGAACCTCAAGCCGCGAGAAGCTCTGAAGGTTGCGGTAGGATTCGGATTTCTCGCTCGCGCTGTGCAGCCCGACCTTGGCCAGGTCACGCAAGATGACCTGTTCATCATCATCGAGCTTGGCGACGACCTGGCCCTTTTTGACCCGCTCGCCAGAAGATACGAGTATCTCGGTGATCGTTCCGGAAGCCTGCGGCATCACGGTCACCGCCTGGATCGCTTCGCCATCGCCGATCGCGCTCAGGCGATCGTTCAGAATGCCAACCGTCACCGGCTGGGTGACAATCAGGATCGGCTGGTTGCGGCCACCCTGACGCTGTCCTTGGCCTGCAGTCTGGCCTTTGCCGCGCGACTGACCCTGTGCCTGCGTTCCTTCGCCGGCTGCACCGGAACTTGAAACCATTGCGACCAAGTTCTGCGGCACGCCCATCTGAACCAGCGTCTGGCCGGCCTGCGGCGAGACATAGACCCAAAGACACAGCCCTGCGAAAAGCAGCAACAGACTGAGACCGAGTTGCTTCCAAAGCGGCATGCGGAACTCCAAATTTATACAATGAAAATCGTGCTCAACTATCTTGTTTCAAGGGGCCGAATGCAATGCCCGATCATCAAGCTTACTGATTTGTAATATCACGCGAATTCACGCGACTGTGATTGCCGGTCGTGGTTGACAACGGCGCTTGTGGCCGGATTTGCCTATGGCACATGGCGTCAGTGCACCCGGCAACGGCCGCAACCAGTTTGCCTGAGCCCTTGCAGGCGTGACAGCGACAAAAACCGTCAGCAAGTCAGGCTTCTGGAATAAAACCAGAACGCTTCATCTGGCCTTTCCAGACCGAATCACTACATTGAGCCGCATGAGTAACGGTTTCGATGACATTCCTTTCTTCGATGAAGAACCCGCCCCGCGCAAGCCGGTGCCGGCGACAGCCTCCCCCTCGGCCCCATCTTCTGGCAGCGGGCTGGGTATTGCCGCACGCGCCATGGCGGCACGCGACCAGGCGCGTATTCCGGATTATCTGTCCGGCCTGAACCCGGAGCAGCGTCTGGCCGTCGAAACCGTCGATGGTCCACTTCTGGTCCTGGCGGGTGCGGGGACCGGCAAGACCCGCGTTCTGACCACCCGCATCGCCCACATTCTCGCAACAAACAGGGCATTCCCCTCCCAGCTTCTCGCCGTGACCTTCACCAACAAGGCCGCCCGCGAGATGAAAGAGCGCATCGGCCACCTCGTCGGTGGCGCGGTCGAGGGCATGCCCTGGCTCGGAACTTTCCACTCGATCGGCGTCAAGCTCCTGCGTCGCCATGCCGAACTGGTCGGGCTGTCGTCGGATTTCACCATTCTCGACACCGATGACGTGGTGCGCCTGATCAAGCAGATCATCCAGGCCGAGGGTCTCGACGACAAGCGCTGGCCGGCCAAGCAGTTTGCCGCCATGATCGATGGCTGGAAGAACAAGGCACTCGACCCGGCTCAGATCCCCGAAGGAGACGCCCGCGCTTTCGCCAATGGCAAGGGACGCGAGCTCTATGCTGCCTATCAGGCCCGGCTAAAGGCCCTGAACGCCTGTGATTTCGGCGATCTCCTGCTGCATCCGATCCGCATGTTCCGCGCCAATCCGGATGTGCTGAAGGAGTATCATCAGAAGTTCAAATACATTCTGGTCGACGAGTATCAGGACACCAACACTGCCCAGTACATGTGGCTCAGGCTGCTGGCCCAGCGACCTGCAGGCGTGCCGCAGAATGTCTGTTGTGTCGGCGACGACGACCAGTCGATCTATGGCTGGCGCGGCGCCGAAGTCGACAACATCCTGCGCTTCGACAAGGATTTCCCCGGCGCCAAGGTGATCAAGCTGGAGCGCAACTACCGCTCCACCGAACATATCCTCGGCGCCGCCGGCCATCTGATTGCCCACAATGAGGGCCGCCTCGGCAAGACGCTGTTCACCGATCGCGTCGATCCGAACGATGACAAGGTCGTCGTGCACGCAGCCTGGGATTCCGAGGAGGAAGCCCGTGCCGTTGGCGAGGAAATCGAGCAATTGCAGCGCAACGAGCATCCGCTCAACAATATGGCGATCCTGGTGCGCGCCTCCTTCCAGATGCGCGAATTCGAAGACCGCTTCGTCACGCTCGGCCTGAACTACCGGGTGATCGGCGGCCCGCGCTTCTACGAGCGTCTCGAAATCCGCGATGCCATGGCCTATTTCCGCATGGTCTGCCAGCCGGCCGATGATCTCGCCTTCGAGCGTATCGTCAACACGCCGAAGCGCGGGCTTGGCGACACGACCATCCGCAATCTGCACGACTATGCGAGAGCCCGCGACATACCCATGCTGGCGGCAGCGGCCGACATCATCGAGACCGACGAGTTGAAGCCAAAGGCGCGCAAGTCGCTGTTTGACGTCGTCACCGACTTCCGCCGCTGGCAGACGCTGCTGGAGAACACGCCACATACCGAGCTTGCCGAACAGATCCTCGATGAGAGCGGCTACACGGCCATGTGGCAGAATGACAAGTCGGCCGAGGCGCCGGGACGACTGGAAAACCTGAAGGAACTTGTCCGCTCGATGGAAGCCTTCGAGAGCATGCGCAGCTTCCTCGAACATGTGTCGCTGGTAATGGACACCGAGCAGAATGCCGAGATGGACGCCGTCTCGATCATGACGCTGCATTCGGCCAAGGGGCTGGAATTCGAAACCGTCTTTCTCCCCGGCTGGGAAGAGGGCCTCTTCCCGCACCAGCGTGCACTGGATGAAGGCGGGCGCTCCGGCCTTGAGGAAGAACGGCGGCTTGCCTATGTCGGCGTCACGCGCGCCAAGCGGCGTTGCCATATCTGGTTCGTGTCCAACCGCCGCATTCATGGCCTGTGGCAGTCGACCATGCCGTCGCGCTTCCTCGATGAATTGCCGCCGGCGCATGTCGAGGTCGCCGAATCCGAAACGTCCTACGGCGGCTATGGTCGCAACCCCTACGGCCAGTCACGCTTCGACAAGCAGGAGCCTTTCCAGAACTCCTATTCGACACCGGGCTGGAAACGCGCCCAGGCCAACAAGACCGACGCCACGCGCGACAACTGGGGCAGTCGCTCCGGCCACGCCGTCGAACGCATCGGCTATGGCGAGAGTGGACCGCGCGCGAAAACCATTGACGGCGACCTGGTGGCGAAATCCACCAGCACCGAGCCTTCGCGCTTTTCTGTGGGCGACCGCGTCTTCCACATCAAGTTTGGCAATGGCAACATCGCCTCGATTGAAGGCAACAAGCTGACCATCGATTTCGATCGGGCCGGGCAAAAACGCGTGCTGGATGGGTTTGTCGAAAAAGCCGGCTGAGCCAGGCTCGACTGCCGGTCGGCCGGCCCTTGCTTGACCCATGCCCAAAGCCTGCTAGGAGGCGTGGAAGAATTCGCTCACCCGTTTTGTCGGAGATCGCCTTGCATTTTCTGCCCAAGAGCCAGATGACGCTGTCCGTCTACCTGATCAACATGGATGGCGCGACGGACCGCCTCGCGGCCATGACCGAAAAGCTTCAGGCCGCAAGCCTCGAATACGAGCGCGTGCCTGGCGTCAACGGACGCGCGATCACCTTCCCGATCAAGGAATTCAGCGAACTGTCCTACAAGCTGCTGCATGGGCGTCGCACGACCCCTGCTGAAGTCGGCTGCTATCTGAGCCATGTCGATTGCGCCCGGCGGCTGCTCGCCGGCCACGCGGATCTCGGACTGATCCTCGAAGACGACGTGTCGTTCGAGCCGGATTTCCTCAACAGTGTCGATTGCGCCGCCATGCACCCGACGGATTGGGACATCCTCCGCCTGACGACGGTGAACCGGGGTCGGAAATACCCATTCAAGCCCCTGGAAGATGGTCGATCTCTGGCGCTGGCCCTGACCCGGGAAAAAGGCGCCGGCGCCTATGTCATCAATCGCGAGGCAGCACGCTGGATCGTCAATCGGCTGATCCCGATGCGACTGGCCTATGATATCGCCTTCGATCTGGAATATCTCGACGGCCTCAAGGCTGCCTTCGTTGATCCGCAACCGGCCAGCCAGTATTCGGAACACGAAACCCAGATCCAGAGCAACATGCAGCAATACAAGCTGCCGCGCTGGCGCTACCTGACAGTTCTGCCCTACCGCGCTTATCTGGAAGTGTCGCGCTTCTTTTCGCGCGGTTTCCAGTTGCTGAGAAACAGGTTTTTCTAGCTGAATTCGGCGGCGCGCATCATAGAGCGCGAGATCCGGATCGCGGGCCTCAGCCGCGCGCTTCTTCGGCCCGGTGAAGCCACATCAGTTCCATCTGGACGGCGGCCTGAAAATCCATGATTTCAACCCGCATCTCGTCTTCCGGGCAGCCAAGCGAAAGCAGTTCGGCGCCAAGTGCGCGGCATGTCGTCTTCCAGAATTCGACGGCAGCATAGCCGTTGAGGCGATCGAGTTCGACGGCCGAGCGACGCACCAGATCCGTGCGGTTCGCAAGCGGGAAGAAGGCGATGGACGGGTTGGTTTGGCCGGTCATGGCTTGGTCACTCATGCGAATACATCCTCACGTTACGTGAATGTGTGTAGAATCACATGGTTAACGTTTGGTTTCCTTCAGGCACCCGCAGCCGAATCGATCGGAAAACTGCGCCAAAAAGAAACCCTCCGGGCGTTTCCGCCCGAAGGGTAGCACTTCATCGTGGTGACAGGGCCGAACTCAGTCCGGCAATTTATAGGCGATCACATAGTCACCCGGCTTGGTGCCGACTGAGCCATGACCGCCCGCGACCATCACCACATATTGCTTGCCGTTGTCGAGCGCATAGGTCATCGGCGTCGCCTGGCCACCGGCCGGCAGTCTGGCTTCCCAGAGCTGATTGCCGCTCGTCAAGTCATAGGCGCGCAGATAATCGTCGACGGCGGCCCCCAGGAACGCGACACCGCCCTTGGTGATCATCGGCCCACCGATACCCGGAACGCCAACCTTCAACGGCAGCGGCAAGGGCGTCATGTCATAGACCGTGCCGTTGCGATGCTGATAGGCCACCTTGCCCGTGCGCAGATCGACGCCTGCGACGGTTCCCCATGGCGGCGCCTGGCAGGGAATGCCGATCGGCGACAGGAACGGCCCCATATAGACGCCGTAGGGGGCGCCTTCGTTGCGGTTGAGCCCCTGTTCCGAGCCTTTTTCGCCCGCCCCCTTCGGCGCGATTTCCGATCGCGGCACCAGCCGTGAGGTGAAGGCCAGATAGGTTGGCATTCCGAACATCACCTGGCGCTCGGGATCGACCGCGACCGAACCCCAGTTGAACGTGCCGAAATTGCCCGGATAAACCAGCGTGCCCTCCAGCGACGGCGGCGTGTACTGGCCCTCATATTTCAGCTTGTGGAAGGCGATGCGGCACATCATCTGGTCGATGAGGCTCAGCCCCCACATGTCGCTCTCGACCATAGTCTTCGGTCGGAAGCTCAGATCCGAAATAGGCTGCGTCGGGGCTGTAAAATCTTCCTCGATCGCACCGCCAGGTGCCGGGATTTCGTTGACCGGGATGATCGGATCGCCGGTGCGCCGGTCCAGCACGTAGATATCGCCTTGCTTGGTCGGTCCGACCAGTGCCGGCACCGGCGTGCCCTCGGCATTGGTGATATCCAGCAGCACCGGTTGCGCCGGAACATCCATATCCCAGAGATCGTGATGAACGGTCTGGCGCACCCAACGGTCTGCGCCGGTGTTCAGATCGAGCGCCACGATCGAGGAGGAGTATTTCTCGACATTTGCGGACCGGCCCATACCGAGCTGGTCAGGAACCTGATTGCCGAGCGGAATGTAGACCAGGCCCAATTGCTCATCGACGGCAAACACAGACCAGCTGTTCGGCGAATTGGCCGTGTAGGTCTGGCCCGGGCCGATCGGCTGTATCTGGCTTGGATTGCCGGCATCCCAATTCCAGATCAGGGCGCCCGTATTGACGTCGAAGGCGCGGATAACGCCCGATTGCGACTGTGTCGAATAGTTGTCGTTGACCGCACCACCAACAATGATCTTGCCGGCAGCGACCACTGGCGGCGACGTCGAATAATAGTAGCCGGCCGGGTTATACGGCATGCCCTGCTCCAGGCGCAGCGTGCCACCGTCGGCAAAACTTGTGCAGATCGAGCCGGTCTCGGCATCCAGGGCAATCAGTCGCGCGTCGGACGTCGGCAGATAGACGCGTGCGGCACAGCTGGTACCGGCCGCGGCAGCTGGATCCGCGTAGTAGGTCACGCCACGGCATGTCTGGTGCTGCCGGTCCGGGTTCAGGCCCGCATTCGGATCGAATTTCCACTTTTCCTTGCCGGTTTCGGCATCGATGGCGATTGCCCAGTTGTGCGGGGTGCAGATGTAAAGCGTATTGCCGACCTTGAGCGGCGTCACCTGATAGGTTGTCTCGCCAACATCCTCCGGCAATTTCACGTCGCCCGTCTGGTAAGTCCAGGCGACTTCCAGCTTGTCGACATTGTCGGTATTGATCTGCGTCAGTGGAGAATAACGCTGGCCGTAGGGCGTCCGACCATACTGATGCCAATCACCGTCCGGCACATCACCACCAAGGCTCGGGGCGGCGGCAACCTGCTCTGTTGGCAAGGCGCCGGCGCGGTCGTAGGGATCCTGCGTCATCGAAAAGACCGCGACAACCAGTGCCAGCAGCACCGGAAGTGCAACCGGCCATGCATTCGCAGCCACCCGACCGCGGCGATGGACCGGACCGAGCTTGCGGCGTAGCACCGGCAACATCAGGCACAGGCCAAGCACCACGACCAATCCGCCGCGTGTTCCGAGTTGCCACCAGTCGAATCCGACCTCCCAGATCGCCCAGGCCAGGCTGCCGACGATGAACAAGCCATAAAGCCACAAAGCCTCGTCCCGTCGGAGCAACAGCAACACAGCCGTGAGAAGCAGGACGACACCCGCGATGAGATAGTAGAGGCTGCCTCCCAGCATCAAAAGCTGCCCGCCACCCACGGCAAGCACCAGCCCCAGCACGCCAAAAATGATGGCAGTAATGGTGATCAGCATTTCCAATTCCGTTCATTCTAAAATGGATCGAAGCGCCTCCGGCCGGAGGCGCATGACCATGCCGCAACGCACAAAACCGGTGATTGTTCCATGCTGACTGGAAAAACGATTTTAACGCCGCTGTGCTGGAAATGAGCGATGGATTGACGACGCGCTTGAACAGTGTCGCCTGAATCGTCATCTTGCATTGCACACAAGCGCTGGGGAGCGTCCATGACCAAGGCCTTACTGCTGATCGATATTCAAAACGGTTTCTGTCCGGGTGGCAATCTGCCCGTGGCCGATGGCGACATCGTGGTTCCAATCGCCAATGGCCTGATGGAAAGTGGCCACTACGACCTGATCGTCGCCTCCCAGGACTGGCACCCTGCCGATCACGGCAGCTTCGCCTCGCAACATCCCGGAAAACGGCCCTTCGACATGGGCGAACTGTCAGGCCAGCCCCAGGTGATGTGGCCCGACCACTGTGTTCAGGGAACACCGGACGCCGCCTTTCATCCGGAACTCCTGACCGCAAAGATCAACCACGTGCAGAAAAAAGGGCAAAATCCGGCCGTCGACAGCTACTCCGCCTTTCGCGACAATGATCAGGCGGCCCTGACAGGTCTCGCCGCCTATCTGCTGTCGAAAGACGTGACCGAACTCGACATCATGGGCCTTGCGACCGACTACTGCGTCAAGTTTTCGGCCCTGGATGCGGTCGACATGCTGCCCGGCGTCAAGGTGCGCCTGATTGCCGACGGTTGCCGTGGGATCGATCCCAAAGGCGTTGAAGAGGCGATCGAGGCGATGCGCGAGGCCGGCGTCGACATCATCGAGAGCAGCGGAATCACCCTCTGAGCAGATGACTGCAAACGATTCGTGCGATTGCCTTTTTTGACGCCACGGGTTAGAGCCCGAGCCAATGAAAAGTCAGGGAGGACGCCGATCATGGAAATCATCACCACGATCGCCGCATTGCGCGACAAGCTCGCGCCCCACCGCCGCGCCGGCCATGCGATTGGTTTTGTGCCGACCATGGGCTACCTGCATCAGGGCCATCTCAGCCTTGTTGCGCATGCCAAGGCCGAGAACGACGTCGCTGTTGTATCGATCTTCGTCAACCCGCTGCAGTTTGGCAAAAACGAGGATCTCGACAAGTATCCCCGCGATCTCGCCCGCGACAGCGCCATGCTGGAAAAGGCAGGCGTCGATTTCATTTTTGCGCCCGGCGTCACCGACATGTATCCGGAGCCGATGCAGACGGTGGTTGACCTGCCGAAGCTTGGCTCCGAACTCGAAGGCGAAGCCCGGCCCGGCCATTTCGCCGGCGTCGCCACGGTGGTGACCAAGCTCTTCAACATCGTCCAGCCCGATGCCGCCTATTTCGGCGAGAAGGACTATCAACAGGTCACGATCATCCAAAAGATGGTTCAGGATCTGGCGCTCCCAGTCCGCATCGTCCCGGTCGAAACGGTCCGAGAAACGGACGGCCTCGCCTGCTCCTCGCGCAATGTCTATCTGTCGAAAGAAGAGCGCGCCGCTGCCGTCATCGTCCCGAAGACCTTAGCCGAAGCCGATCGGCTTTTGCTCGCCGGCATCCGCGACGTGAAGACGCTGGAGGCACGGCTGACCGACTTCCTCAAGACAGAACCGCTGGCCATTCCCGAAGTCGTTGCCATCCGCCACCCGGCAACGCTTGCAAAGCTGGAGACGATCGACGGCCCTGCCCTCGTGCTTCTCTTCGTGCGCTTCGGCAAGACCAAACTCCTCGACAATCGCGTCATCGGCCACCAGGCCAACGCCGGCATGGAGGCCGCCTGACATGAGCACACCACCCCGCCAAAAACGTTTCACACCCGCGGACATCACCGCGCTGAAGGGGAACCGGGCGATCGTCTCCCTGACGGCCTATACGACGCCGATCGCGCGATTGCTCGACGGGCATTGCGACCTTCTGCTGGTCGGCGACAGCCTCGGCATGGTGCTTTACGGCCTCGAGACAACAGTGGGCGTCACCATGGAGATGATGATCGCCCATGGTCAGGCGGTCACGCGCGGCGCCAACCGCGCCTGCGTCATCGTCGACTTGCCGTTCGGCTCCTATCAGGAATCCAAGGAACAGGCGTTCCGCAATGCCGCACGTCTGATGAAGGAAACCGGCTGCGACGGCGTAAAGCTTGAGGGCGGGGCGGAAATGGCCGAGACCGTCGCATTTCTGGTCGCGCGCGGCGTGCCGGTCTTCGGCCATATCGGCCTGATGCCACAGCAGGTTAACACATCCGGCGGTTACCGCTCCAAGGGCCACAGCGACCAGGAGCAGGACAAGATCCGGGCCGATGCCAAGGCGATCGATGAAGCCGGCGCATTTGCCATGGTCATCGAAGGCACCGTCGAACCGCTGGCGCGAGAAATCACCGGAACACTACGCGCCGCAACCATCGGAATTGGCGCATCTCCGGCTTGCGACGGCCAGATCCTGGTGTCCGACGACATGCTGGGCCTGTTCAACGATTTCAAGCCGCGCTTCGTTAAGCACTTCGCCGATCTCGCCCAGGTGATTTCCACCGCGGCCGAAAATTACGCATCCGAGGTTCAAGCGCGAAGCTTCCCGGGCCCGGAGCACACATTCCAGATCCGCACCAAGAAGTAGTCGAACGGACTATGTCTCTGACGTCCGCTCGAGTTGGTAAACCGCATCGTTGAACAGATCGACCTGCTTGGTGAGAAGTGCCTGCGCATCATGCAGCCCGCGATTGTAGAATTGCGGGCCGAGCACGTTCGAAAAGAACGCAGCGACACCTTCCGCTTCGAAGCGTCCCAGTTCAAGATCGAATTCATCCTGAACGTGCGCCTGAATACGCGCCACAAGACGCGCCTGCTCTTCCTTTGAAAATCCGGGTGCCTCCAAAATTCCGTCTCCCCAAAGCAAGCCCCACCCGAATATCGACAACGTGTGGCGGCTGAACCGAATCAAATATTCACAACCATAGACGCCGCTTGACTGCCGCGAACGGATTTCGAATGGCTGAAATGCAGAACCGTGTTTCTTTTCGACAAGATCTTCAAAGGGTGTGCGTGCAACAGGTCTGTTCCATCAACCCTGATGCACGTTCCATCAAACCTATTGGTTTGCCTGTACACGGCAGACAGGGTAACCGGGCTGCAAAACACGGAATTTCAGTATGTCACGCTCAGAATTCAGCGAAGGGATCACCCGGTCCATTCCGATTGTCGTCTCCGCAAGCCCCTTTGCCGTGCTTTTCGGTGCCATTGCCATCGCCAACGGCCAGACAATCGGTGAAGTCGCGCTGACCAGCGGCACCATTTTTGCCGGCGCAAGCCAGCTTGTCGGCATCGAACTGTTTGGCCACCATGTCCCGGCCTGGTTGATCGTATTGTCGATCTTTGCCGTCAATTTCCGCCATGTGCTCTATTCCGCGGCGCTCGCCCCCTTTGTCGAACATTTCTCCGCGTCGCAGAAGGCTGCAACCTTCTTCCTGCTCACCGATCCGCAGTTCGCCGAAACACTGAAGCGTGCAGAGACCGGCACAAAGGTGACCTTTGCCTGGTACATGGGGCTGGGATTGCCAATTTTTGTCGCATGGGTCCTGCTCAGCGTCGTCGGCGCCTATTTCGGCCGCCTGATGGGCGACCCTGCCCGTTTCGGCTTTGACGTGCTGCTTCCGATCTATTTTCTCGCTCTGGTGCTCGGTTTTCGCCGCCGCAGCAATTTCCTGCCGGTGGTCGTCGTCAGCGCGCTCGCTTCGGCCATCGCCCACAAGACCGTCGGCTCTCCTTGGCATGTCAGCATCGGCGCGCTGGCCGGCGTTCTGGCTGCCGCGCTGATGCCTCCCGCCAAGGCTGAGGAAGCGAAATCCGCATCCGGTGCGGCTGCGGAGGACAGCCAATGAATGCGCACTTCAATCCCGAAATGGTGGCGATCATTCTCGCCTCGGCGGTCGCAACCTATGTCACGCGCATCGGCGGCTATGTCCTGATCCGCAAGATGAAAAACATACCGCCGCGCATGGAAGCCGCCCTCAACGCCGTGCCCGCTGCCGTTCTGACCACGCTTGTGGCGCCGGCCTTCTTTGCAGGCGGCATCGAGGTCAAGATTGCGCTTGCGGTCAGCCTGTTGGCGGGCATGCGCCTGTCGACAATCCCGATGCTGCTGGCCGGATGGGCTGTCGCCGTCGCGATCCGCCATTTCGGTGGCTGAACGGCCAGTAGGAGTGCCGGACCGCCGCACGTCAAAATCAACAATCCGGACGCTGGAACATCTTGTTATCCGACAGGATGATCCAGCGGAAACGGCTAGTGTTCGAAGGCTTCGGTCGCACGCTCCAGCCATTCACGCGCTGACGGATCACCGATCAGCGGCAGAAGCTCGGCACGCGTGCGAGCGTGATAGTCATCAAGCCATTGCAATTCCTCGCGTGTCAGCAGGTCTTCGACGATCAACTGTCGATCGATCGGCGCAAAGGTCAGCGTCTCGAAGCCGAGCATCGGCTGATCACCGCCTTCGATAACCTCCGCTTCGCGCACATAGATCAAGTTTTCGATACGGATGCCGAAGCTGCCGGGACGATAGTAGCCCGGCTCGTTCGACAGGATCATGCCCGGCAGCAATTCCTGCGTCGACAGCCGGGAAATCCGCTGCGGCCCCTCATGCACCGACAGGTATGACCCGACACCATGGCCCGTGCCATGGGCAAAATCGGCACCGGATTTCCACAACGCGATGCGCGCCAGCGGATCGAGATCGCAACCGCGCGTGCCCTTCGGAAAACGCGCCGTGCTGATCGCGATCATGCCCTTGAGAGCAAGCGTGAAAAACCGCTTCTGCTCCTCCGGCACGGCGCCGATCGAAATCGTCCGGGTAATGTCGGTCGTACCATTCACGTACTGCGCGCCCGAATCGATGAGAAACATCTCGCCGGCATTGATCATCCGATCGCTTTCGGTCGTCACGCGGTAGTGCATGATCGCGGCGTGCTCCCCGGCGCCCGAGATCGTCTCGAAGGAAATATCCTTGAGCGGGTTCTGCATCCGCTCGCCAACGCGAACCCGACTTGCTTCGAGCGCCTTGGCCGCGCCGATTTCGGTAATGGTTCCAGCCGGCTGCTGATCGAGCCAAGTCAGAAACTCGACCACGGCCACGCCGTCCTGCAAGTGGGCCACAGCCGAGCCATTCAGCTCAACGAGGTTCTTCACTGCCCGCCCAAGCTTGGCCGGATCGTTGCCGACGATGGCGGTACCACCGCCCTGCTTGATCATCTGCGCCAGCGCATGTGGCGCGAGATCCGGATCGATCAGGATGCGCCCGCCGCCGGTGGCCACTCGCTCGACCCGTTCGGCCAGCAATTGCGGATCGACCTGCTCGCACAAGTCGCGCAGGTAGGTTTCCACCTCCAGATTGGTCTTGGCGCTATCGAGGAAAAGTTCCGCCTTGCCGTCGGCCTTGATGATCGCACGCGCCAGCGGATGCGGCGTATGCGGCACGTCGGCACCCCGGATATTGAAAATCCAGGCCACTGATGAGGGGTCGCTGATCAGCACCGCCGAAAGTCCCTTGGCGGTGAGGTCAGCAGCAATCCTGGTGATTTTCTCGGCCGCCGGCACACCGGAATAGCTTTCCGGCTGAATGCTCACCTGTCCCAGCGGTTCTGCCGGTCGATCGCTCCACAGCCTGTCGATCGGATTGAACGACAGCAGGACCAGCGCACCGCCTTTGTCTTCCAGCACCTTTTCCAGCCGGCTGACCTCGACGCCGGTATGCATCCAGGGATCGATGCCAAGACGGAAGCCCTTGCCCGCATGGTTGGCGATCCAGGTATGCGGCGGTTCGCCGATCAGATCTCCAGGCGTGAAAACCGCCAGATCGACCTGCTGGGCGACTTGCGTCACATAGCGCCCGTCGACAAACACAACAGCCTCCGCATCGGTGACCAGCAATTGCCCGGCAGAGCCGGTGAAACCGGTCGCCCAGGCCAGCCGCTCGGCAGAGGCCGGCACGTATTCCCCGAGATGTTCATCCGAGCGCGGGACCAGCACGCCATCGACGCCCATTTCGGAAAACAGCGCGCGCAGCGCCGCAATGCGCTCCTTGCCGTGGAGAGGAGTGGATTTGACATCAAAGGATTGAAACATGGAAAGGCCTGCGGAATGGAGGAGTCTCGGCGACGGTTATAACAAGGCGCCACACGCCTGCCCATCCGTCGCCAGAGGTCATCCGCAGTTTCTCGATGCAATTGAACGCCAGCAATCACCAAGGCGCCTCAAATTCAGGCAAACCTCATGTTGCTATGCAGCAATTGCAGGTCTCCCGTGCCGTTGCCCACCTGACTGAACCTGCTGAATAGATCTATATATGGCTCATCGAACGACGCGGTGATCGCGTCATACCCGAAAGGAACAGAGATATGGCTAAGTCATTCCTGCGTGTCGCTTTGGACAATTTCGTTGAAGCCCGCCAGCGTCGCGCCAACCTCTATGCAAACGGCGCCCTGCAGACCCTCGATGACTCGACGCTTTCGGCAATGGGCCTGAACCGCGAAGAACTGCGTCGCAAGCCTTCGCTGCGCTCGATCAGCTGAGACCGCCTATCGGTCACGGACGGCGACAACAATATCCGCTTGAGCCCATCCTCCCAGGGCTCGCGGAATGCGCGGCATGATGCTGCGCCTAAGGCGACCTGCTTTTTGGGTCGCCTTTTTCTTTGCTGGACGTTGAGCGAAAGACCTCAGCCCTTGCCATGCCGAAGGTGGATCGTCACCCAGCCATTGCGCCAGATGGTCCGCACATGCGACAGGCCAGCACCGCTATAGGCGGCAATCACCTTCCATCGCTGCGCTGCCAGAATTCCCGACAGGATCACCGAGCCACCATCGGCCAGATTGTTGACCAGCTGCGGTGCCATCTTGATCAGCGGCCGCGCCAGGATATTGGCGATGATCAGGTCGAAGGGACCATATTGTCCGAAGGCTGTCGAATGAAAGCCAGGAGCCGTGCGGAAATCGATTCCAGTGACGATCTTGTTGCGGCGAGCATTTTCCTTAGCGACACGCACGGCAATCGGATCGATATCGGTGGCGAGCACCGGCACCGGCAGAAGCTTGCGGACCGCGATCGCCAGCACGCCGCTGCCCGTGCCCAGATCCAGCGCATTGCGAACCTTGCGGGCTCGCACCACCTCTTCGATGACTTCGAGGCATCCTGCCGTCGTTCCATGATGGCCCGTCCCGAAAGCCTGGCCGGCATCGATCTCGATCGCCACGTCGTTAAGCTGGACCTTGTCGCGGTCATGCGATCCATGCACCAGGAAGCGGCCGGCGCGCACGGGCGTCAATCCTTCAAGCGACTTGGCAATCCAGTCGATCTCCGGAATGATCTCCCGCTCGATACTGAGGTCGGAAAAGTCTGGAGCAAGCATTTCGGCCAGCCGCTCGCGGAGCTCATCCTCTTCCTCGAACGTTAGATAGATCGAAGTTTCCCAGATGTCTTTTTTCTCGTCGACCTCGGTGGTGGCGATCGCATAATCCTCCTCCCCGAAGCCGAACGTCATCACGTCGAGCACGTCGTTGGCACGAGTCTCGGTGGTCGTCACATAGAGGCGGATTTCACTCACGGGCGCAGGTCCTGTCGATCTAGACTTGAAGGGGTTGCGGTACAACGCAATCGCCGCCAAGGCAACCGCCCAGCCGGCGACAACGCGCAGGTGATCAGCCCTTCATCAGATTTTCAAGCTTCTTCACCGCGGTGTCCGGGTTCTCGCCATAGGCAATCGTGCCCTTGAAGCGACCATCCGCGTCGAGCAGGAAAATCGAGGCGGTGTGATCCATTGTGTAGTCGCCGTTCGGATCCTTTTCATCCAGCGGCACCTTCTTGGCATATACCCGGAAGCCCTTGATCACTTCGGCAACTTTCGCAGGATCACCGGCAATGCCGATCACGCGATCTGTCACGTTCGAGATGTACTGGCCGAGAAGCTCGGGGCTATCACGCTCGGGATCGACAGTGACGAAATACGCCTGCAACCCCTTGGCATCGGGATCAACCTGCTTCATCCAGCCATTGAGTTCGAAAAGCGTGGTCGGGCAGACCTCCGGGCAATGGGTGAAGCCGAAGAACAGAGCCGTCGGCTTGCCGCGAAAGGCCTGTTCGGAGATGGCCTTGCCATTCTGGTCCACCAGTTCGAAAGGCACACCGAATGGACCTTCGGCGATCTTGTCGCCGGATTGCGTAACGGTCAGCGTCAGCCAGCCCAGCAGACCCGCCATGATCAGCACGCCCGCCCATAAAATGACCCGCAAAGTCCGCATTTCAAAGTCCTCAACAAAATTGGCCACCGATTGAGCCGGATAAGCCGCGCTTCGGTGAAAGGCAATTCAACTCGCCGTCAAATCCGCCTCAAGCGCTGATTTGTCGCAAAAACCATGTCGAAGGTGATTAGAAACAATAGGACAGGCCGGTCTCGACCAGACTGAGAAAGATCGCAGAACCATAGCGCATCCAGCCGATGAAGATCAGGCACGCGATGAGGACACTGGCCAGCCCGATGGCGGCAAGAGGGAGAAACTTGAGGCGGCGCTCTGCAGTGAACATCATACGAATATAGCGCGTTTATCGCTCTGATAAAACCGGGGATCGGGCTGGTTCGCGGACAAAACTTGACCGAGATCAAGGAAGCCATTTGATTTTTGCTGAAACATTGCACGCAGGCGGGTGTCTTGGGAGGGACCAATGGAAGAACAGGCGATACACAGTGGTCAGACGCCGAAGTTCCGCGTCAACCGTCTGATGGGATCCGATGTCACCGCTGCATTTCGCGATGGCTGGCGCGATTTCCGCCGCTATCCGGCGATCGGTTTGTTTTTCGGGACCATCTATGCATTGGGCGGCCTCTTCATTGCCGTCGTTCTTGTCCACTATCATCTTCCCTGGATGATCATCCCGGTCGCAATCGGTTTTCCCCTGATCGGTCCTTTCGTCGCCGTTGGCCTCTATGACGTCAGCCGGCGCCATTATCGTGGCGAAGACGTCCGATGGTCGGCGGTCCTCACCGAGGTTTTCCGCCAGCGCGAACGTCAGTTGTCGTGGATGGCTTTTGTCGTCCTGTTCATTTTCTGGATCTGGATCTACCAGGTGCGCCTGCTCATGGCACTGTTTCTCGGTTTCAGGATCCCCGCATCTCTGGATGCCTTTGCACACCTGCTGATCTCGACACCGCACGGCCTGCTGTTCCTCGTCGTCGGAACGGTCGTTGGCGCCGTTCTGGCAACCATACTCTTCACCGCGACCGTCATTTCCATGCCGCTTCTGCTCGACTACGACGTCGACTTTGTCACGGCCATGCTGACCAGCATGCGCACGGTTCTGGAAAATCCGCTGCCGATGCTCTCTTTCGGCGCGGCAGTCGCAACGCTGGCGATCCTCGCGCTGGTACCCGGCTTTCTCGGTCTGTTGGTCGTCTTGCCGGTCGCCGGACATGCGACATGGCATCTTTACCGTCGCGCCATCAGCAAAATCTAGGCTCACGACCGGGAATATCGGTGATCCGCCGCCGCCCGGCAGCATCGTTAGCCGTAGATTAACTAATATTCGGGATTCTTAATACGCGTTGCGATCCCGCCGGGTCGCGCACGGACATGAACCGTCCGCCAGGCCGCCAAACCGCCTCCCTGGTCTTCGCATGACATGCTTCCGGCTGGCACACGCCAGCGGAACACGCGCTTGGGGAGACAAATGCTAAATTTCATTTCAGGACAAAGCCTGTCGGTTCGCCAGCGGCTCATGACACTCGGTGTCGCAGCGGTGGTTGGTATCGGTTCGATGCTCGGCGTCGGCTGGTATCAGAACGCCGGGCTGGACAGCGCCCTCCGGCGCGCCGTTCAGATGAAGGCCGACGTTGAACGTGTCAACGAGATGCAACTCGCCAACGCCAATCTGGTATTGGCGGCCATGGACACGATCATCGACCGCTCGGAAGGGGCTATCCAGCCAGAGCGCATCGCAATCATCGACACAGCTGTCAATCTTTTGGCCGCGGGCTCGTCCACGCTCAAATCGATTGCGAACGAGGCCGGAGCAGCCTCCGAGGTTGCAACTTACGACGACGACCTGAAGGCCGTCGCTGGTGCGATCCAGATCGATTTGAAGCGCCTGGTCGAGAATGGTGCTGCAGAAGAAGACTATGCCGCCATCGACGATGCGATCGACGGTGCCGGTGAGCGGCTCGGAAATGTCCTCAGCAAGATTGCCACACTTGGCGGCAAGGAAGTCGAAGAGCGGGTCGGCGAAGCGACAGCCCGCAGCCGCAGCGCCCTGTCTGTCCAGCTCAGCCTCGGCGGCATCGCTTTCGTCCTCGTGGTGCTGCTGCAGTTGATCCACGGCAATTCCATCGCCAACGGCATTCGCAGCGTCCGGGCGAGCATGCAGCGCATTGTCGACGGCGATTACGATAGCGAGGTCGAAGGCACCGACCGCCAGGACGAAATTGGCGGCATGGCCCGTTCGACCGACATATTCCGCAGGGCCGCAATCGAAAAGCGCGATCTTGAAACCTCTACCCGTGACACCAACCGACAGAACGAAGCCGAGCGCGAAAGCCGTACCGCCGCGATGGAGGCCGACACCCGTGCATTGAAGCTGGCTGTCGATGCACTCGGCGGCGGGCTGATGCAGCTGTCTGAGGGCGACCTCTGCGCCGAGATCAGGGGTCCCTTCCCGGCTGATCTGGAACGTTTGCGCAATGACTTCAACCAGGTCACACTGCACCTGCGCACCGTCATGGGCGAGATTGCCGCCAACAGCAGTTCGATTCGCGCCAACGGCCAACAGATGCGCAGTGCCGCCGACGACCTCGCACGCCGTACCGAACAGCAGGCGGCCTCCCTTGAGGAAACCTCGGCCGCCCTTTCCGAAATTACGGCAACCGTCCAGAGCGCGACCCATCGCGCCGAGGAAGCAAGCCATATGGTCGATGACGCCAGGGACTTCACCGAGAAGTCTGGTCTTGTGGTCAACGACGCGATGGCCGCGATGGAACGCATCGAGGATGCAACGGGCGAGATCGGAAAGATCATCAACGTCATCGACGAAATAGCGTTCCAGACCAATCTGTTAGCGCTGAACGCAGGCGTCGAGGCCGCTCGTGCGGGGGATGCCGGCAAGGGCTTTGCAGTCGTGGCGCAGGAAGTTCGGGCATTGGCCGGGCGCGCTGCCGAAGCCGCCCGCGACATCAAATCCCTGGTCGGGCGTTCGTCTGAAGAAGTCAAAACCGGCGTCGAATTGGTGACCGCAACCGGCGATGCACTGCACCGCATTGGCGAAGACGTTCTCAGAATTAATGAGCACGTTAAGGCAATCGTTACCAGCGCACGTGAACAATCGGTTGGACTGAGTGAAATCAATTCTGCCGTGGGCCAGATGGACCAGGTTACCCAGCAGAATGCAGCCATGGTAGAACAGACCAATGCTGCAAGCCATACCCTGGCGGGCGACGCGGAAAACCTGTCGCGCCTCGTTGGACAATTCCAGGTGGGTAGCGACCAGCCGGTCGCCGCTTACCGCCCGGAGCCGGCCCAGGTCGCCTCCAAACCGAGACCATCTCCTGCAAAGGCCTTGATCGAAAAGGTTGCAGGAACATTCAACCGAACGACTCCGGCGTCCTCAAGCAACGCCGCAGTAGCAGAGCACTGGGAAGAGTTCTAACATGTCTAACGCAATCAAGCAGTCTGGCGCTTATCTGGAAATCGTATCCTTCCATCTGGCCGAGCAGGAATTCTGCATCGACATCATGGCCATCCGCGAAATCCGTGGCTGGGCACCGGTGACGCCGATGCCGCATACTCCGCCTTACGTTCTCGGCCTGATCAACCTTCGCGGCGCCGTGATCCCGGTTATCGACATGGCCTGCCGCCTGGGCATGAACATGACCGAACCGTCGGAGCGCGCGGCAATCATCGTCACCGATATCGCCGGCAAGCTGGTCGGCCTTCTGGTCGAACAGGTTTCCGACATGATGACCATTCGTGGCGAAGACCTTCAGCCGGCTCCGGAAATCATTCCGGAAGAGCAGCGCGCATTCTGCCGCGGTATCGTTGCGCTGGAAAAGTCGATGGTCTGCTTCCTCAATCTCGACACGGTCATCGCCGACGAGCTTGCCCAGGCCGCATAAGCCGAACCTCTCTTCCCAGGGACAAGGCCCCGCCACGGCGGGGCCCGCCCCATCCAGAACGTGATGACGCAATTGGCGAAAGCAGGTTGCGATTTTTTGCGTCGGCAGACGCAGCCGACGTTGGGCCCGCTTCGTGCCGGGTGCGTGATGCTTCCATTTTAATCGGAACATGTCGATCTCCGGGGAGTTCTACAATCACTTCCAAAAGAAAAAACGGAAGTTTCTGTAAGGAAACCAAGGAGAAAGATCATGAATTCTGTATTTAGGATCGCACTTGCAGGTGCCATGACCGCCGCTTCGCTTTCTGGTGTGGCACTGGCGCAGACTGCCACCAAGCCGATGGTGGACACCACGACGACCACCAACTCGACGGCCATGGATGACAATGTCTCCGTTGTGATGATGAGCAGCCTGGAAGGCGAGAACAATAGCGCCAAGTTTGCCGAGATCGAAGCGCTGTCCAAGAGCGAAACCGCGCTTGCCGAAACACGCAGCATGATCGAAGGCGATGCCAATCTCGCCGCTGCTCTGACAGCAAAGAACGTGCAGCTGGAGAACGTGGTTCACATCGAAACCGCGGCCAATGGCGGCAAGGTTGTCTACGTCAAGTAATTGTCGGATATCGGATCATAAGCGCCCTGGAGCCCAAAGGCTTCAGGGCGCTGTCCGTTTGGCGCAGGCCCGGTGAACAGATCCTTGCCCGGCCTTGGACACGACCGAACCACTTTGGACGGCGATATTGGGGATCACGCCGCCCGGTCCAGCCCGTCATGTACGTGGCAAAGTGCACCTCAAAGCAAAAGTGACCTTCGTCACACCGGCCTGTATATGCGCCGATGCACCCTAAAACGGTCGATCAGTTTGGCTTACCCTTGGTCCATGTCACCGGCTGATTGAACAGCGGCACAGTCGAGATCGCCATCTTTGCCGAGCCGTCGACAACTTGGCGCGAATGAATGAGATAGATCAGCGTGTCATTCTGCTTGTCATAGATCCGGTTGACCACCAGCGACTTCCAGATGATCGACAGGCCCTCGCGAAATACTTCCTCACCCTCCTTCGACAAATCGATATCGCCGATCTCGATCGGGCCGGTCTGCCGGCAGGCGATTGAATTATTGGAGGGATCCTCGAACCAGTTGCCCTTCGACAGACGATCGATGATCGAACGGTCGAAATAGGTGACATGGCAGGTCACGCCCTTGACGCCGGGATCGCTGACCGCCTCGACAATGATGTCATTGCCCACCCAGTCGACCCCGACTTCGCCGACCACTTCCGCGCTGGCCGCAACGGGCAACAGCGCCAGAGCTGCGGCACCGGCGAGGTTTCGAATGGTCTTTGCAATTGTCATCGAGCTATCTCCACTATCATCTCTGCAGAGACTTAAGGCAGATCCGCCCCGTTACAAGGCGCGTGCCGAAACCTTGCGCACCGAACAGGCCTGATAGCCCGCTGCATGCAGGCGTCCGGGCGTCAGCCCGATCATCGCAGCCAGATCAAGGATCCGTGCAGCACCCTTCTGTTCTGCCATGACGATGGATGCCTGGGCGCAGACCACAGCGTCTTCCGCGGCATTGTGGTGGACAAACCGCATGCCCAGATGATCGGCGAGAATGTTTAGCTTGTGCGACGGCAGATGCGGCCAGACGCGTTGTGCCATCTTCACGCTGCACAGGTAGGATAAGGTCGGATACGCCATGCGATAGCCATCAAGCGATGCCCGCCAGACCGAAAAATCAAACGCCGCATTGTGTGCGATCATCGTCGCCCCGGCAAAATCCTCGGCGAACTCGTCCATCACCTCGGGAAACTCACCGGCATCTTCGACATGCTCGGCGCGAATTCCATGGATCGCGACATTGAACAGCGAGAACCGCATGCTCCTCGGCCTGATCAGACGCTCTTCCACCCGCACGATCCGGCCATCCTCGATCCAGGCAAGCCCCACGGAGCAGGCACTGCCGCGTTCCTCGTTGGCGGTCTCGAAATCGATGGCGATGGTCTTCAACGGATGCGACTCTTCTCAACGGCAGTTCACCTTGTCATAACCGAGACCGCAAGTGACGCAAACCCGGATTGACGAAGACCCGCCGACAACGCACAGTAACCGCATGATCGCTAACCGCTCGACCCATCTCGTGATGATGCTCACCACCGTTCCTTCAGGGAACGTGGATGTTTCGTTGCGCGGCTAGACGGCGTATCGATCACCCCACGAACCCTGCCGGGATGAGCAGGGTTCGAAAAGTCCCTGCTCCCCGCAAATTTGAAGGAGAGCAGCGATGCAGCAAGAGCCACCTATAAATCCGACAGCGGGCCCGATCATGCGGGCCGACAAGAGCCCTGTCGCGCGTGATGCCCGATGGCCGGTCGATCTCTCGATTCGGGCGCAATCGCCTGACGATGCAAACGGAATTGCCGAGCTGCAGAGCATGCCTGGCGTCCGCGCCGGTACGTTGCGTCCGCCCTATCCGCGTATCGCGGATATCCGCAAGCATATCGAGAATCAGCCTGCCAACACCGTGGCCCTGGTTGCGATCCTGGAAGGACGGCTCGTCGGCAATGCCGGTTTGACACGCCTGCCCGGTCGCCGCAGCCATGTCGGCGAGATCGGTATGGCGGTGCATGATGTCTATCAGGGCCGCGGCATCGGCCGGGCTCTGCTCGGCGAACTTGTTGCCAATGCCTTCGACTGGATGGACATCAGACGGCTTGAACTGACTGTCTTCACCGACAATGTCCCGGCGATTGCTCTCTATGAAAGCTTCGGCTTCGAACGTGAGGGCTCCCATCGCGCATATGCATTGCGCGCGGGCAGATATGTCGACGCCTATGCAATGGCCAGGATAAAAACCTGACGCTGCACGGGTCTGATGACCCCGGGCGCGGCAGGCGGGGCAGCGTTTTGGTTGCCCCGCCTTCACCATATGCGGCCTTTTGCACGCAGCCCCCTATACTTTCCGGGCCGAGACGAGTAGGAACGGCGCCAACATACCCGCAATCGGCGGGCGCGGTGCTTTGGCCCGCAAGAGACACCAATTTCGAAAGTTGACCCCGATGACTGATTTTGACGGCATCGTCCCGGCGATCGCCGAGGCATTGCGCCAACGTGGCTATGACACGCTGACCCCCGTGCAGCAGGCGATGATCGACCCCGATCTCGAAAGCCAGGACGCACTCGTCTCCGCCCAGACAGGTTCCGGCAAGACGGTTGCCTTCGGCCTCGCGCTTGCCCCGACGCTGCTCGGAACCGAGAACCGCTTCGGCCGCGCGGCAGCCCCGTTGGCGCTTTGCATCGCACCGACACGCGAGCTGGCCATGCAGGTCATGCGCGAACTGGAATGGCTCTACGAGAAGACCGGTGCGGTCATCGCCTCATGCGTCGGCGGCATGGATGTACGCAACGAGCGCCGTGCGCTCGAACGTGGCGCCCATATCGTCGTCGGCACGCCGGGCCGACTGCGCGACCACATCACCCGCCGCGCGCTTGATCTGTCCGAACTGCGCGCCGTCGTTCTCGACGAAGCCGATGAAATGCTCGACCTCGGATTCCGCGAAGATCTCGAATTCATCCTAGAAGCCTCGCCGGACGAACGCCGCACCCTGATGTTCTCGGCAACGGTTCCGCGCTCGATCGCCGACCTTGCCAAGAATTTCCAGCGCAATGCAAAGCGTATCGAGACCGTTTCCGAAAAGAAGCAGCACGTCGACATCGAATACCGCGCGCTGACAGTTGCCAATCCGGACCGAGAGAACGCCATCATCAACGTCCTGCGTTTCTACGAGGCTCGCAACACCATCGTCTTCTGCTCGACCCGCGCCGCTGTCAATCATCTGACCGCGCGTCTGCACAATCGTGGCTTCTCAGTCGTCGCTCTGTCTGGCGAACTGTCGCAGAACGAGCGTACGCACGCCCTTCAGGCCATGCGTGATGGCCGTGCCCGCGTCTGCATCGCGACCGACGTCGCCGCCCGCGGTATCGACCTGCCCGGCCTCGAACTCGTCATCCATGCCGACCTGCCGAACAATTCGGAAACCCTGCTGCACCGTTCGGGCCGTACCGGCCGCGCCGGCAACAAGGGCGTTTCCGCCCTGATCGTGCCGGTCAGCGCCCGCCGCAAGGCCGAGCGCCTGCTCGCCGGCGCCAGCGTCCAGCCGACCTGGGCCCTGCCGCCATCCGCCGACGAGGTGCTGGCCCGCGACGACGAGCGCCTGCTTGCCGATCCGGCTCTGGCACAAGCGATCAACGAGGATGAAGCCCCCTTTATCGCAACGCTTCTGGCCCAGCATGGCGCCGAACAGGTTGCAGCCGCCTTCCTGCGGCTGCAGCGCGGCAATCGCTCGGCTCCAGAAGATCTGATCCCCGTCGCCCTCCAGGCAGAACGCAAGCGTCGCGAAGGCGAAACCTTCGAGCAACGCCCGACAGAACTGCGTCCGCGCAGCGAATTCGGCCCGAGCGTCTGGTTCTCGCTGTCGGTTGGGCGTCGCCAGAGCGCCGAGCCGCGCTGGCTGATTCCAATGATCTGCCGCAACGGCAACATCACCAAGAATGAAATCGGCGCGATCAAGATGCAGCCGGAAGAGACCTTCGTTGAAATTGCCAAGAGCAATCTCGAGCAGTTCCTCACGGCGCTCGGCCCCAACAAGGCCCTCGAGCGCGGCATCACAGTGACCCAGCTGCCCGGCGTGCCGGACTTCTCGGCACCGCCGAAGGAACGCGCAGCCCGTCCGCCGCGCGAAGAAGGCGAACGCCAGTCCTATGGCGACAAGAAGCCCTTCGCCGACAAGAAGCCCTATGGCAACAAAAAGCCCTACGGTGACAAGAAGCCGTATGCGGCAAAGAGCGAAACTGCCGAACGCAAGCCTTACAAGGACGACATGGCGCGCGCCGACGCCGACGTCTGGGGCGACGCACCGGCACGGCCCAGGCGTGACGATTCGACCGGGGCCAAGCCCGATTTCAAGAAGAAGCCGAAGAGCGCGTCTAACGCCTGGGACAAGCCGGCCAAGTCCGATTGGGCCGGCAAGCCGAAGGGCGACAAGCCCGCATATGCCGGCAAGCCGAAGTTCGACGATCGCGGCCCGTCGGCCGGTCCGAAAAAGAAGACCTTCAAGCCCAAGGTCTGAGTGATCGATGGGGCAGTCTATGCCCCATCCCGCCTCTCCGAGGCACGGGCTCCGTCACTGATGGAACAAGCCCCGCCCCCTGCGCATTGAGTGCGCGAAGGGGAACAATTTCACATGGCCGCCAACAGCGCTCGACACAAGACCTCCACGGATATCCACGATTTCCTGACAGGGCTTGCCCGTGGCCTGGCTGGCGCCCTGCTGTTTGCGCTGCCTATGCTGATGACCATGGAGATGTGGAGCCTCGGTTTCTACATGGAGCGCGTGCGACTGCTCCTGCTCTTGATCATCAACATCCCCTTGCTTGTCTTTCTGTCGCACCGGATCGGCTTCGAGCACACCAATTGCTGGAGCAGCACCATCCGCGATGCGCTGGTTGCCTTCGGCATGGGCATCGCGGCAAGCGCTGCCCTCCTGCTGGTCCTCGGGGTCATCACCACAGACATGCCGCCACGGCAATGGGTCGGCATGGTCGCGATACAGGCGGTGCCGGCGAGCATCGGCGCCCTGCTCGCACGAAGCCAGCTAGGCATGGGCGCCGATCATGAGGACGAGGACGAGGAAAAAGACGCCGACGAGACCGACCACTCATCTGAAGGCAGCAGCTATGTCGTCGAACTCTCGATGATGGCCGTCGGCGCGCTGTTTCTGTCGCTCAATCTGGCGCCCACGGAAGAGATGATCCTTCTCGCATACAAGATGACGCCCTGGCATACACTTGCACTGATCGCCATCTCCATCGGCATGATGCACGGCTTCGTCTATGCCCTGTCCTTTCGCGGTGGCCACCGGCTTGAAAGCGGCGTGCCCGGCTGGCATGCCTTCATCCGCTTCACTCTGCCCGGCTATCTCGTGGCATTGGCCATCAGCCTTTTCACCTTGTGGACCTTCGAGCGGCTGGACGACACGGGCGTGACGCAGATTGTTCTGATCGTCATCGTCCTGGGCTTACCGGCAGCCATCGGTGCGGCTGCCGCACGGCTCATTTTGTAGGAAGATCGCCAATGACCAGTTTGGAGAGCAAAAAGGTGGCAAGAAAAGGCAAGCCCCCGAATACCGAGCGCCTTAAACCACACTGGATAGAGTGGCTGACCGGTGCGGTCTCCTCGCTTCTCATCCTCGCCATCATCGGTTGGGTGAGCTATGAGGCCGTCAATGGGACAGACACCCCTGCCGAGTTGCGCGTCGACATTGCATCGATCGAAAAAACGGGCGCCGGTTGGCGGGTGCTGTTCGACCTGAGCAACAGCGGCGAAGCCACCGCAGCGGCCGTCGAAGTGCGCGGTACCGTGACCGATCGCGGTCGCTTCGTTGAAGAGGCCGCAGTCATATTCGACTATGTTGCGGCACGCTCCATTGCGCATGGCGCATTGATCTTCACTCAGGATCCAGCCGGCCGCGACCTCAATATCCGGGCTGTCGGCTTCAATGAACCATGATATCGGCACCATCCTGGATCAGGCGGCACGCCCTGCCTTAAACCGCAATTGCTCAAGCATCCGGCCAATACCGTCAGAAAGTTCGATCGACGGCGCCAACCCATAGTCAGCCTGCATTCGGGTATCGCCGCAACGATAGAATACGCCTTCAGGCTTGTCGGACAGGCCGGAGACCTTCGGGTCCCATCCGATTTGCCTGGCGACCTCCTCGGCAAGTGTAATGAACGAGGTTGCAATACCGGTCGAAAGGTTAAGGCTCGCGCCCGTTGGCAACCTGTCCACGGTGCGCCAGACGAAATCCACACAATCGGAAATATGGATAAAATCGCGGCATTGCCGTCCGGATCCCCAGACGAAAACCTCGTCTCTGCCCATCTCGGCCATCAGACGCTGGCAGATCGCCGGAAAGGGATAGGCCAGATCCTGATCCTCTCCGTAACCGCTGAACGGCCGATAGGCCACCGCTCGCCCGCCATAACGCTCGACATAGAGCTTCATCAAAAACTCGCCGGTCAGCTTCGCCCAACCATAGCTGAGATCAGGAACACCGAGGCCTTCCTGGAACGAGATCATCTCCTCTCTCAACAAGGTATGCCCGATCGCCCTCTGGTGGCCGATCGAATAGGCGGCACTCGAACTGAAGAAGACGACGCAGCCCGGGCGCGTGGCCGCCGCCCATTTCCACATCAATGCATCAACCGCAAGGTCCTCGGCCACGCTAAGCGCTTGCGTCTCCATCATGATCCGCCCCCCGACAACCGCAGCAAGGTGGTAGACATAGTCGAAACGTTCGTTAGTCCGGGCAAAATAGTCGCGGCAATCGGACGACACGAAGGTAAACCGACCCTTCGGCGGAACCGGCCAGTGTTCGGGAAGAAGGCCACCGGTCCCATGGACAACACTGTCGACGCAGACGACATCGAGCCCCTCTGACAAGAGACGCGCGCAGAGATGACGTCCGACAAATCCGGCCCCACCGGTCACCAAAGCCCTTGTCATGACATCCCTCTCTCAGTGCACGGACAAACTCGAATTGCCTCTGTAGATATCGACGATCCGCTGGCGCCATTCGTCGTTCGACGGCGCAATGCGTTTGCCGTATTCGTAAGCGCCCTCACTCAAGTTGCGCACGAGTGCGTCATTGTCCATCAGCGCGATCTTCTCGGCGAGCGAAGCTGCATTGCCGCTCTCGAACACAAGCCCTGCACCATTGCGGGAGACTTCCTCGGCGATCAGCGCATTGCTGCTTGCGATCACGGGAATGCCGCTCATCACCGCCTCGGCCGCCACGAGGCCGTAGGGCTCGGGCATGCGCGAAGGCATGATGAAGAAACGTGCCTCCGCCGCCATCCGGTTGACTTCGCTGTCTTCGAGCCAGCCGGGCACGTAGCAGTGCGGCAGGGCTGCCTGCATTTCCTGAAGCAAGGGCCCGCGCCCGATCAGCGTCGCGGCCCGGCCGGTGCTGTTCAGCGCTTCGGCAAGCGTTCGCACGCCCTTCTCCCAGGTCATGCGACCGAGGAAAAGAGCGCGGCTGTTTTCCCAGGCCCTGACCGGTCCGGCCGTCAGGGGTTTGCAAGGCGTCCTCAGCGTCTGGAAATGCTGGAGCGCGCCACCCGTCAGGTGCAGCTCCATATTCTCATGCGCCAGGATGACCTCGACCCGCCCCCAGAAGTCCTTGCCGGCAGAGGTCTGGGTCAGCATGCGGCTGACCCGCCAGAGCTTGTGCAGATAGTTCCGCTTGTCGCAATTGCTGGCAAGGCAGCCGAACGACATCGGCTGCTGTTCACAGACTTCGCCAGTGTTGAAATTCAGATAGCCGCCATTCGGACAGGTCAGGAAAAAATCATGGGCCGTGACGATGACCCGCGCACCATGTTTGGCCAGCGCGTGAAAGATCGAAGGCGACAGGATCTGCGACCAGCCATGCACATGCACGACCGTCTTTTCCGCGCTGGCACCCAGGAGCCGGTCAAGCGCAGCATAGGCCTGCCGATTGAAATTCCGATCCACCACGTCACGCAGGCGAACCCCGTCGCGCAAAGGTGTTTCGCCCAGTGCCTCGACCTTTGCCGCCGGAAAATTGCGGCGCACGCCCTCGCCGTCGTCACCGACCAGCACCGTGCAATCGAGCCCGGCCGAGAGGCCGGCCTCCACACATTGCATCGCCACCTTGGTGGCGCCACCCAAAATCACAGAGACATCATTGATCAGAATAAGCCGCATGACCCGCCGTGATGCAATCGAGGATAGAGCAAACGAGAAAGGGCGGCGCAACCTACCGCGGCGCGCCATTTCCCTCGTTCTCAGGCCTGATTGACCGCTATTTCAGGGGGTAATTCAACTTATCCTTTTTCACTAGACGAAGAGGTATTTTGCCCCTTCCGGGCCGTCTCCATCAGCCTCTCCAAACCGCTTTCAGCCGCCGATGAGTTCGAGCCATTCGTCTTCCGTCATCACCGCAACACCCAGTTCTCGGGCCTTGTCGAGCTTGGACCCCGCGCCGGGACCAGCCACGACATAGTCGGTCTTTTTCGAGACGGAGCCGGCAACTTTGGCACCCAGTCCCTCGGCGCGCGCCTTGGCTTCATCACGGGTAAAACGCTCCAGAGAGCCGGTGAACACGACTGTCTTGCCGGCGACAGCGCTGTCGGTCGCAACCTGTGCTTCCGCATCGAGCGGCGTTACCTCGTCCAGCAGCCGCTGGACAACTTCCAGATTACGCGGCTCCTTGAAGAACTCGACAATCGAGGCCGCAACCACCTCGCCAATGCCATCGATGCTGTTCAGTTCGTTCCAGGCTTCGCCATGTCTCGGAGCCGCCGCCTGCATCGCCTCGGCGAAGGCAGCGTAGGAACCATAGGAGCGCGCCAGCAGCTTGGCGGTGGTCTCGCCGACATGACGAATGCCAAGTGCGAAGATGAAGCGCTGCAGGGCAATCTCGCGCCGCGCATCGATTGCATCGAACAGCTTGCGCACGCTGACGCGACCAAAGCCCTCGATATTCTCAAGCTTGGTCAGCAGAGAACTTTCCTGGCGCCTCTTCAGGGTAAAGATATCGGGTGCCGTGCGAATTGAAAGCGATGGATCTTCGGCCTCAAAGAAGAAATCGACCTGCTTCGTCCCCAGACCCTCTATATCGAAGGCGTTGCGCGAAACGAAATGCTTGATGTGCTCGACCGCCTGTGCCCGGCAGACGAAGCCGCCGGTACAGCGCGTGACAGAATCGAGCTTGCCGGTTTTCTCGTTTCTCTCGCGCACGGCATGGCTGCCGCAGACGGGGCATCTTGCCGGAAATGCGTATTTCTCCGATACCGCCGGACGCTTTTCCAGCACCACGTCCAGCACCTGCGGGATCACGTCGCCCGCACGTTGAACGATGACTGTATCACCAATGCGTATATCATGGCCGTCCGGGCGGATGCGCTCGCCGCCATTGCCGATGCCTTCGATATAGTCGGCATTGTGCAGCGTCGCATTGGTGACCACGACGCCGCCGACGGTAATCGGCTCAAGCCGCGCCACCGGCGTCAGCGCCCCGGTGCGCCCGACCTGGATGTCGATCGCCTGCACCGTGGTAAAGGCCTGTTCGGCCGGAAACTTGTGTGCGGTCGCCCAGCGCGGGCTGCGTGAGCGAAACCCCAGCCGGCCCTGCAGATCGAGCCGATCGACCTTGTAGACGACGCCGTCGATGTCATAGTCGAGATCGGCGCGCTGCAGGCCAATGTCGCGGTAATGCGCGATGATGTCATCGACAGAGCTCAGGCGACGGGTCAGAGGATTGACCGGGAATCCCCATGTCTTGAAGGTCTCGACCATGCCCCATTGGGTATCGGCCGGCATGGTGGTGATTTCGCCCCAGGCATAGGCAAAGAATTTCAGGTTGCGGCTCGCCGTCACCTTGGGGTCAAGCTGGCGGAGCGAGCCCGATGCCGTGTTGCGCGGGTTGACGTAAGTTTGCTTGCCTTCGGCCTCCATCTGGGCGTTGAGCGCCAGAAACGCGCTCTTGGCCATGTAGACCTCGCCGCGCACCTCGACCACGTCGGGTGCATCCGCCGGAAGCTCGGTCGGGATCTCCTTGATGGTGCGGATGTTGGCCGTGACGTTTTCGCCGGTTGTCCCGTCTCCACGGGTCGCAGCCGTGACCAGCTTGCGGTTCTCGTAGCGCAGCGACATGGAGAGACCGTCGATCTTGGGCTCGGCGGTAAAGGCAATCGAATTGTCCGGCAGCATGCCGAGGAACCGATAGACCGACGCGACGAAATCGGCGACGTCGTCATCGGAAAACGTGTTGTCGAGCGACAGCATGGGGCGTGCATGAACAACCTGGGCAAAGATGCCGGCAGGCGCTGCGCCCACCCGCTGCGACGGGCTGTCGGTGCGAACGAGCTGCGGAAACTGCGCTTCGATCGCATCATTGCGCCGTTTCAGCGCATCATAGTCGGCATCGGAAATCTCCGGCTTGTCCTTGCCGTGATACAGCGCATCATGATGGGCGATCGCGGTGGAAAGCCGTGCCAATTCGGCCTGAGCCTGCTCCTCTGTCAGATCCTCGACTGCGGTCAGTTCAACGGCCATGGCGCCCTCCGAAAAATCACCTGCCGGTCTTACCCCCGAATCTGACAGGTTGAAAAGGCTCGCTTCGACTAATCCTCAACCCGATGCAGCCTGACCCTTGCCGTCAGCGGCAGATGGTCGGAAGCGAGCCGCGCCAGGGGCGTGTCATGCACGGTCATGTCGGAAATCAGATCGGTACGGTTTGCCATGATCCGGTCGAGCGACAGCACCGGCAGCCGCGCCGGGAAACTCGGGATCGGCGGCGGCAAGGGCCCGAAGATCGGCTCCAGCCGGGTCAACGCCGAGCCCGGCCCCAGACGCCATTCGTTGAAATCGCCCATCAGCAGTGTCGGCCGCTCCTCGCGTGCCTGCAGGAGATCGAGGATCACATCCGCCTGCTGGCGGCGCGCCCAGCGCAACAGTCCGAGATGCGCCGCAATCACCCTCAGACCGGCATGCCCCTCGATATCGATTTCGGCAACCAGCGCGCCACGCGGCTCAAGCCCCGGCAGGGCAATCTGATGCACGTCACGCACCATGCCCTGGCGAAACAACAGCACATTGCCCCGCCAGCCGTGCGATTTTGGCCCGCCGACCACAGGTACCGCCAGCAAGCCGGTGTCGAGCCGAAGCCGCGTCAGGTCGAGAAGCCCGGAGCGGTCGCCGAAGCGCTGATCGGCCTCCTGCAGCGCGATCACATCCGGCTCGATTTCCCGGATCACGTCGATCACCCGTTCCGGATCGAAGCGCCCATCGGTTCCGACGCATTTGTGGACATTGTAGGAGGCGACGGTGATCATGCCGTCTTCAGCCTCGCGCATCGCAGGACCAAACGGTCGCTGGCGCCGATTGCGGATCGACGAGATCATCGTGCGCGCGAGACTGCCGTTCGTCTTTTTCATTCCACCATCCGGCTCATTCACAGTCAGGACAGCCTGTCGCCACTACAGATAGGGCGAACCAAGCCAGAGGAAACGTTCAAAAAGCCGTATCGCGAATGGCCGGGCGCGAAGTTCATCGAGAATGACCTCCTCCGCATCTTCCATCGCCGCTGCAATCCGGCTTTCAATCTCGCTGGCCACGTCCGTGTCGAAGATTTCCATGTCGATCTCGAAATTCAACCGAAGCGAGCGCGAATCGAGATTGGACGAGCCGACAAACACCCACCGGCCGTCAATGACAGCAAGCTTGGAGTGATCGAAGGGGCCGGCGGCCCGCAGAACGCGGCAGCCATCCCTGAGAACCTGATCGAATTGCGCCGTCATCGCATGACTGACAATCGCCAGATTGTTGCGTGACGGAACGACGATATCGACCTGCACGCCCCGGCGAGCCGCCGTCGCCAGCGCCGAAATGAGCACGGCATCGGGCAGGAAATAGGGCGACATGATGCGGATCGAATGCTGTGCCACCGAAAAGGCGCCGATCAGCATCTTGTGATTGGTCTCCAGATGCGTATCCGGGCCTGATACGATCAGCCGCGCATATGATGGATCACCGGCGACCGCACCATCCAGTCCCAATCGCCATTCCGGTCCCTTCAGGACTTCCCTGGTTTCGAAGTGCCAGTCTTCGGCAGCAACAGCCAGGATATCGGCGACGATCGGGCCGCTGACCCTGAAATGCGTGTCACGGGCACCATCCGGCCCGGTAAACCCGGCGCGAATGTTCATGCCGCCGATAAAGGCAGTCTTGCCATCGGCAACCACGATCTTGCGGTGTGTCCTGAGGTTCGCATAGGGCAGCCGAAGTCCCATGATGACCTTGCCGTTGAAGGCAGCAACCGGCACGCCCGCATCCTGCAGATAACCGATAATGCTTGGCACGCTGTAGCGGGCACCGACCGCATCGATCAGCACGCGCACTGCCACGCCGCGCTTGTGGGCAGCGATCAGGCAATCGGCAACCATGAGGCCAATCACATCGCGATCGAAGATATAGGTTTCCAGAATGACGCTGCGCTCGGCGGAGGCAATGGCATCGCAGATGGCCGAATAGGTCTCCTCGCCCGTGCCAAGCAGGTTGACACGATTGCCGGAGGACAGCGGATGACGCGCCACCCGGTCACCCAGCGTCTTCAGCGACGCCATCTCGGAACCGAACTGTGCGGCGATCACCTCCCGGCTCACCCCATAGGACGAGATGCTGCGCCAGAGTTCATCGAGCCGGAGTGCCCGGCGCGAGATCAGCGATGCCCGCCGGATACGATTGATGCCGGCCACGGCATAGATCATCGCCCCGACCAGCGGCGACAGCACGATAACGCCAACCCACCCCACCGCGGAGCGAACCTCACGCTTGGTCATGGTGGCATGCACGGCGGCCACGGTGCCGAAAACGATCGACAGTGTGGCAAGCACATGGGGCCAGTAGCTGATCAGAAGGTCAAACATGGTTGCCGGAGCGAAACAGCTTTCACAGTCGAATGCAATGGCAATCGCCGGGCGCAGAGGTATGCCTCATGCCTCGCCGGCCAGAAGCTTCGCCGCCGCAGCCCGCGCCTCGTCGGTGATCGATGCGCCAGCCAGCATTCGGGCGATTTCTTCCTTGCGATGGTCGGGCTCCATGATCGCAACACGCGTCGCAATCTTGTCACCAGCATCGCCCGCCGGTCCCTTGGAGATCAGGAAATGCGTCGCCGCACGCGCCGCCACCTGCGGTGCATGGGTGACGGACAACACCTGAACCCTGCCCGACAGCCGTTTCAGCCGCTGGCCGATGGCGTCGGCCACCGCACCACCGACACCTGTATCGATTTCATCGAAGACCAGCGTCGGTGCCGATCCACGATCCGCCAGCGCGACTTTCAGCGCCAGCAGGAAACGGGACAATTCGCCGCCGGAAGCAACCTTCATGATTGGACCCGGCCTTGTGCCGGGATTGGTCTGCACGTGGAACTCGACGGTATCGATACCCTCGGCCGTGGCGGCCTCCGGATCGCTGGTCACTTCGACCATGAACTTGGCCCGCTCCAGCTTCAGGGCCGGCAATTCCTGCATCACCGTGTCGCCAAGCGCGCTCGCGGCATTGTGGCGCTTGGCTGAAAGCTGGACGGCCAGGTGATCGTAATGCGCCCGGGCCTCCGTCACCGCGGCCTCAAGCTGCCCCAGGCGCTCCTCGCCAGCATCGAGATCGGCAAGGTCGGTCACCATCTTTTCAGCGAGAGCCGGCAGACCAGTCACCGCCACCGAATATTTGCGGCCGGCTGCGCGCAACGCAAACAGGCGTTCTTCGACGCGCTCCAGTTCGCGCGGATCGAATTCGGTTCGCCGAAGTGCTGCCTCCACTTCCATTTGCGCGCTCGAAAGCGTGTCGAGCGCCGAACCGAGCAATTGCACCGTCTCTTCCAGCAGCCCCGGCGCCTCGTGGCTCTTGCGCTCGAGCTTGCGCATCAGCGAAGCGATATGCGGAACCGGAGATGCATTGCCGTTGAGAAACTCTGAAGCTTCGGAAATGTCGCCGGCGATACGCTCGGATTTCTGCATCCGGGACCGGCGCTCGGCAAGCTCTTCCTCTTCGCCATCCTGCGGCGACAGGGCTTCCAGTTCCTCGACCGAGGCACGCAGGTAATCCGCCTCGCGCGCGGCTGCCTCGACCTTGGCCTTGTGCGTCTTGAAGCTGCGTTCAGCATCACGCCAGCGGCGATAGCTCTCGCCCAGCGTCACCGCCTCGTCGGAGAGGCCAGCAAAAGCGTCAAGCAGCATGCGGTGTGCGTCGGTGTCGATCAGGGCGCGGTCGTCGTGCTGGCCATGGATCTCTACCAGCAACTGGCCGGCCTGGCGCATCAACTGCACGCTGACGGCCTGATCGTTGATGAAGGCGCGTGTACGGCCATCGGCAGACTGAATACGGCGGAAAATCAGGTCACCGTCATCATCGACACCATTGCCCCGCAGCAGCGTCCGGGCGGCATGGCTGCCGTCCACATCAAAAACGGCTGTGACCTGCCCCTTGTCTTCGCCGTGGCGGACAAGCGAACCGTCGCCGCGCCCGCCAAGAGCGAGCGACAGGCTATCGAGAAGGATCGATTTGCCTGCGCCCGTTTCACCGGTCAGCACCGACAGCCCTGCCTCGAAGGCAAGATCCAGCCGCTCGATCAGAACGATATCGCGGATCGACAACTGGACCAGCATGGGCTCAAGATCTCACTTGACGGACGGTGGCAACAGGAAATGGTTCTCAGCTACCGGTCAGGAATTTGCGACCGGCGCGTGCGATCCACGAACCCTCGTTTTCGCGCGGCTCGACACCGCCGCTCTGCAGCAGCTTGTAGGAGTCGGCATACCACTGGCTGTCTGGATAGTTATGTCCGAGAACGGCCGCAGCGGTCTGCGCTTCCTGCACGATGCCCATGGCGAAATAGGCTTCCACGAGACGCGCGAGCGCTTCCTCGATCTGGTTCGTATTGGAGAATTCTTCGACCACCACACGGAAGCGCGACACGGCAGCGAGATATTCCTTGCGTTCCAGATAGTAGCGTCCGACCTGCATTTCACGACCGGCGAGCTGGTCGCGGGCAAAACGGATCTTCGCCTGTGCGTCGTCGACATATTCCGAATCGGGATATTGATCGACCACGCGCTGCATCGCCTCAATGGTCTTTTGCGAAGCCTTCTGGTCCTGCGTCACGTTGGCGATCTGCTTCCAGTTGGAAAGACCGACCAGATACTGCACGTAAGCGGAATCCTCAGACTTCGGATACAGGCTCATGTAGCGGTTGCCGCTGGCGATGGAATCGCCGTAGCGGCCGAGGCGGTACTTGGTGAAGGTGCTCATCACCAGCGCCTTGCGCGACCACTCGGAGAACGGGTGCTGGGCATCGACAGCGTCGAACTTGCGCGCCGCTTCGCTCATATTGCCCGCCTTGATATTGGCGAGGCCCTGATTGTAGAGAACGTCCGGCGGATCGGTTTCCGTGGCCAGTTTGGAGATGTCGATGTCAGGATCTGATTGGCAACTGGCGAGCACGCCTGCCAGCGACATCATCACGCAAAGGCTGGCGACACGCGCGGCTTTCTTCACAACGACCGATCCTACTTGACTCATTCCGAAAGATCCCGATTGCAGCGCCGCCTAAAAAGTCGTCGCTTTCAGATGGCGTTTCTAGCCACAAAAGACGTATGAGAGCAACGCAGTGATGGCGATTTAGCGCAATTTTGTGGCGGCGACCGAAGAAAGTTCCAATTCGACCGGTTCCGGCCGGAAAAGCAAAGGCGCCAGCCCACATGAAGCGGAACCGGCGCCCAAATCATTCAAACGACTTTAGAATCTCGAACAGGACGCTTACGCGGTCCATGGCGCGAATTCGAGCGCCTGGACCGGCACGAATTCGCGTGCACGCGCCTGCAGGCTGCGCGACGGCGCCTCGACCACTTCGTAAGCCGAAGCATCGCTCAGCAGTGCCTTCAGCGCATTTGCGTTCAGCTTGTGGCCCCCACGATAAGAGCGGTAGCAGCCGATGAACTGGGCACCGGCCAGCGCCAGGTCGCCAACAGCGTCCAGCGTCTTGTGACGAACGAACTCGTCTTCGTAGCGAAGGCCTTCGACATTGATCACGGTATCATCGTCCGAAATCACAACGGAATTTTCCAGCGACGAGCCCAGTGCAAAACCTGCGGCCCAAAGGCGTTCGACGTCACGCATGAAGCCGAAGGTGCGAGCGCGAGAAAGCTCGGTCTTGAAGGTTGAAGCCGTCAGGTCACCCTGCCATTTCTGGCGGCCGATCAGCTTGCTGTCGAAATCGATTTCCACTTCGAAGCGTGTGCCATCGTAAGGATGAAACTCCGCCCAGGAAGCCCCCGCCTCGATGCGAACCGGCTTGGTCACACGGATATAGCGGCGCTTCACGCCCAGATTGGTGATTCCAACCTGTTCGATGGCATCGATGAAAACCTCCGAGCTTCCGTCCATGATCGGCATCTCGGCGCCATCGACTTCGACGATGAGGTTGTCGAGACCGAACGCATACAGCGCCGCCATCACATGCTCGATCGTTGCGATCGAACGGGTCGCGGACGTACCCAGAACGGTGCAGAGATCGGTATTGCCGACATGGGCCGAGACGGCACGGTATTCACTGGTCGAGCCGTCATCATGCTGACGGCTGAACACGATACCAGTACCGGCTTCCGCCGGCTGCAGGGTGATCGTGACTTCGCGACCGGAATGCACACCAATACCCGTGACAGAGAGCGGAGACGCGATCGTCGTCTGAAATCCGAGCAAAGCAATTGCCATTCCGAATGCCTTATCTAACTTGGCGCTTGCCTCCAAAAGAAAGCTTCATGCACCAATTGGTATTTTCCGAGGACTCGATGAGCCCTGTTTCGCATCCATACATACGGAGGTAGCTGCCCCAAGCCAAATCACTGTTTCTTTCCGACTGTAACGAAACTACCGGATTGAAAAAGCACGAGAAAAGCCACACGCATACTGCCATTTCCAAAAGCAAAAAACCCGGGCTTTTGGCCCGGGTTCCGTAAGCGATCAGAAGCGCTGATCAGTTAGTCTGGCGGCGTAGGAAGGCCGGGATTTCCAGCTGGTCGTCTTCGTTCGACGTGCGGGTCGCAGGTGTCGTGCGGCCCTGATCGTCGAGCTGGCCGCGACGCGGAGCGTAGAGGCTGGCTTCAGCCGAAAGCGGACGACGCTGCTGCGGCGCGGCAGGCGCCGAGCCGGTCATGTCGCCGACAACCGGCTCTTCGTCCTGATGGCGGCCGAGCGAATTGGTGATCCGCTTCAACAGACCCATCGGGCCACGTTCGTCCTGGGCAGCCGGAGCAGCGGTCTGCGAGCGATGGTCGATTTCAGCCCGCAGAACCGGCGGGAAGTCTTCGACCTTCGGCATGCGTGCCGGTTCCGGAGCCATGCGCGGGGCAGCAGCCATCTGATCCGCCTGCATCGGTGCCGGAGCAACGGGAGCATGATAGACCGGAGCATGCGCGACCGGAGCCGGCTGCGAAACGACAGGAGCCGGAGCCATCATCGGTTCGGCCATGCGTGGCGCCGGGGCAGGAGCAACGTCTTGTGCCGGAGCACCGAACAGGCGGCTGGCCGGACGGAATTCCGATTCGGCAGCAGCCTGCGGCTGGGAGATAGCCTGACGAGCGATTGCGATTTCAAGTTCCCGTTCCATTTCAGCTTCTGCCGAACGGATGGTTTCTGCGACCGGATCAACAACGGTCTTGGGGGCCTGCGTCATTGCAGGCTGATATGCGGCCGGCGCCGAAGCAACGGCCGCGGAAGGACGCATAACCGGCTTTGCCAGCGGGGCTGCTTCGAAGCCCTTGCTTGCGAGTGCCGCACGGTCGATGCCGGTGGCAACGACGGAGACGCGGATGATGCCTTCCAGCGCTTCGTCGAAGGTCGCGCCGAGGATGATGTTGGCATCCGGATCGACTTCTTCGCGAATGCGGGTCGCAGCTTCGTCGACTTCGAAGAGCGTCATGTCACGACCACCGGTGATCGAGATCAGCAGGCCCTGCGCGCCCTTCATCGAGGTTTCGTCGAGCAGCGGGTTGGCGATCGCAGCTTCTGCAGCCTGCATGGCACGGCCCTGGCCGGAAGCCTCGCCGGTGCCCATCATTGCTCGGCCCATTTCGCGCATAACCGAACGGACGTCGGCGAAGTCGAGGTTGATCAGGCCTTCCTTGACCATCAGGTCGGTGATGCAGGCAACGCCCGAGTAGAGAACCTGGTCTGCCATCGCGAAGGCGTCGGCAAACGTGGTCTTGTCGTTGGCGATACGGAACAGGTTCTGGTTCGGGATGACGATCAGTGTGTCGACCGACTTCTGCAACTCCTCGATGCCCTGCTCAGCGAGCCGCATGCGACGCGCGCCTTCGAAATGGAACGGCTTCGTGACGACGCCAACAGTCAGGATGCCCTTGTTGCGAGCGG
>NZ_AHZC01000209.1 GCF_000247475.1 Rhizobium sp. PDO1-076
AAGGAAATCCTCGGCCTCTGGATCGAAACCAACGAGGGCGCGAAATTCTGGCTGCGGGTGATGAACGAGCTGAAGAACCGCGACGTCGAGGACATCCTGATCGCCGTCGTTGACGGCCTGAAGGGCTTTCCCGAGGCCATCAATGCCGTCCTCGCAGAAACGACGGTGCAAACTTGCATTGTCCACCTGCTGCGAAACTCGCTGGATTTTGCCTCCTGGAAAGACCGCAAGGACTTGGCCCGAGAGCTGAAATCCATCTACGGCGCTTACGACGACAAGGCGGCGGAGGCGGCGCTTACGACGTTCGAGGGTGGCTTCTGGGGCCGAAAATTCCCCGCCGTCGCCCAGATTTGGCGACGAGCCTGGCAAGAGGTCATCCCTTTCTTTGCCTTTCCCAAGGATGTGCGCCGGATCATTTACACCACGAACGCCATCGAAGCATTAAATTCCAAGCTGCGTCGCGCCGTCCGGGCAAGAGGCCATTTCCCGAGCGACGACGCGGCGACCAAATTGCTCTACCTAGTCTTGAACAGATCGGAAAAGGAGTGGAAGATGCCGCCGAGGGAATGGGCAATGGCAAAATCGCAATTCGCCATTCTCTTTGCGGACCGCTTTCAGGCCGCAAGGGCGTAGACGCGAATGTTCAACCGCATGCCCGTACACGAAATTCCTGACACTCCCTCAACCGGTGGGTTCTAGCCTACCTGGCTTATTCTTTTTGATACTCAAAGAAGTGTGATCGCCACCTTGCCAGTGGAGAACCGTTTCAATCCTGTCGTTCTCGACACGTACGACGATCTCGTGCAGCACCGCGCGGACAATTCTCTTGCGCGTGTCAACGGCGGATCAAAAGCAGGCCAGTGTGGCGGAGTAAAACCAGGCCAGCGGCAGGGTCCGACGATTTCGCAAGAACCGCCATCGCCCAAATGCGATAGCCCTGTGCCGAACGCCCAGACCACTTGACTAATGGATCGCTATTAGACAACCAGATTAAATGGCCAACCGCCTTCCATCTTCGACCAAGGACGTCCGCCCGACAGGTTGCTAGGAGGCGCGTTTTTTAGCAAAGATCTAGATAAGCCGCTGAACAATTGCGCGCGGAAGGCAATATTCATAAGCTGTTTTTCATTCGCCGGCAGGGTTTTAACAATCGCAGCAAATCTCGTTACCGCTGCCACCAAGTCGTCGCCAGGCTTTAAAGAATTTTCATCTTTGTTCAACCAATAGTGTATTGCTACACTGAAGACACCGCAGAAATTTGGCAGACCAGGATCATTGTTATCAAGCCCACAACTTTGGATATTTTCAGCAATTACCGTGACCCTAAAGTCATTTTCATCTTTTTGCGTTGCGAGCAATCCAGCCTTCACAGCCTCCCCTAGGCTGGTATACGTCAAGTCTGACGCGTCGCTAGGATCCCGAACCAGTGTCGGTAGCGAATCCAGGACGACAACCTCTTTGCCAGCAATCAAAACTGTGACAAAGTGCCGATTGTGAAACACGCTCACAATTGCTGGCTTATCAGATACAGCTCGACACTTAATTTCCTCGACAAGGATATCGAAATCGCGGGAGAGATTTGCGCACTTAACTCCGAGATGTTCAAATTTGCCCTTCCTCTGGTCTAGTGCATAAATAATGATTTCGTCGGCCAAGACCTCTCTATTGCTTGCTAACAAGTCACCGTTCGCTTCATCGGGATAATAGCTCTCAATTTTATGCCGGTATAAATCAACAACCTGGGTTGCGTTCTGGTAATCTATTCCTTCTTTTTTACCAAATAACCTTTCGTGCCTGACATATAGACTGGCGGCGAACACTGCGTCCGCGAGGCACAAACCTTCGATCTCATTTCGCTTGTCTCTTTTCAAATTTGCTTGGGTCGTCGGCAATGCAACAAACTTCACTTGTTGAACATAAACCCTGACGAGCCCTGCAGCCACAGCCGCGATCCGCTCCGGGCTAAGCCGGTACAAAGTTGCAACGGTAGCGATTGCTTTTTCCCGGAACACAGGATCACCGCTGCATGTGAGCTGCATAAGAGATTCAGCGGCAGCGAAAGACTTGTTATGGTCGCGGCTATCAAGCAGATCACGTTGAAGCTCATCGAAAACAGTGTCGAGATCAACCGCTGTCAGTTCTCTATTGTGCTCCTCAACGTCGGCATCCGTTGGAGCGCACAGCGCCTGTGTTGTGATCTCCCGTTCGCTCAGTGATTTAGTCGCAACTCTAGGCGGGGTGTCCGCCCGGCATTCAATTTCTTTGGAAGCCGTGTTCGCCGCGTGTATTATTTTGATCAGTCTTGAAGACTTTTTGCATTGCTCCGCATTCCACACGTCTGTCTTATAAAGGCCGACGGCACGCAGCGCTAACGGCGAACTTGCTCCTACAAAATTGCCCACAACAAACCCCCGTCTGGCAACTGCCGACCAGCGAACCAGCTTGCGCGGAAATTGCGTTGATTTTAAATCATACGAGGTCTCAAAATATCAAATTGTGTCATACAACACATCTTGATCAAAAAAGAGGTGATCGCACGATTTTGTTTGCGCAATGCCTGTTGGTGTTATG
>NZ_AHZC01000208.1 GCF_000247475.1 Rhizobium sp. PDO1-076
CAGGTCTCAGAATTCCACATTCCGTTAAGTTTACGATGCCTGACAGATATCTCCGGATGGCGTCTTTCGCTGGCCTTTCCTCCGTTAAGTTTACGATGCCTAACTTACCAGCGCTGAAAGGCAAGACGAAAACCTATGCCAAAATCCCCGAAAACGGACATGAGAATCATCAATGAGCCCGACCGTCCACAACTATCCGCGCCGAATAGAGAAGGTCTCATAATATGTGGTTTTGCACACAGAACCATTAGATGTGCACTGTCAACTATTTTCAAATCTAACGATCGGGACAAAAAGCATAACAGTGCGCTTGCCAGCAACTGATTCGTTATATTTCGCGTCGATCGACATGATGTTGATAGAATCATATCAAAACTCGCGCAATAATATCATGTATTCCTGCGCCAGCTTTTAGTATTTCTCTCTGTGCGCGGAAAAAATACAAGGACTTTACTATGAGCCACCGTGCCAACGCCAGACATAACGTGATTGTTCGGATGGCAGACACGGCGCGAACATTCGCGCCTGGTCGCGATTTATCTGTACGTCTTTTCTTTGGTCTCCCGTTTTTGGCGGCTCAAGCGGAGCCAGCTGTTCAATTCTCAGTTGATGGAAGCCGATGGGTCATTTCGGGGAATTCCGTGAACGGCAGTCGTCGGTCCATTTGCGGATGTGCCCAATGACGAAGTCACTGAGATCATTGTCGCAGATCCGAACACATAGGGTGCTGCGCGTGATCGGGATGCCTCATGAGCTTGGGCGGCATAGATCCAGTTCGTTCACGGGTACCACCAGTTGGGGCTGTGATTTCTACAGCAAGAACTTTGTGGGGATGTGCAATCGGATGGCTTGACCACGAGTATAGTTATCATAGGCCCAGACAAGTTTGATGCTGTGGTCGTTGCGAACGTCGACTAGGTTCAATGTCCAAGGCAATACATTTGCTGAACGCGAAGGCGAACACGGTTTACAATCTTCGGCGGCAAGATGTTGGTTCGCCATGTTGCTTTCGATCGCGCGAAACGCGTGAATTATAAAAATACCCCGGTGAAGCTTGGAATTCCGCGCAGATGAACTGCGCATGTGTACTGCGTATTCCAGCAATGAATCACTGCCCCTCTTAAAATCAGAAGATTACGTTGTGAGGTTGACCGATGCCGTCGCTTTCCTTTTGGCTTACGCTGAATTTCACTCGAGTCCGCACGGTTGTTCCTTCACTGATCGCGAAGGCGATCGACAGTATTATGTCACGTTTGGCTTCGCGTGACGACACAAAGAAGCCCAGGTGCCCGAAATGGGGTCTACTTGTGCTCTTTTTGTTCGGACCGGCTACACAGGTGCAGGCGCTGGACTCCTTTGCCTGCGACGGCAGGTTTTTTCTTTCTCAAGGTGCCGACAATACGCAACTGCACCTCGTTGCCCTATCAGCCAATCCGCCCAACTTCACGCCGATTGGCGCTCTGGCGTCGATGGAATACAATGCTATGGGCTTCAACCCTGTAGACGGCTTTCTTTATGCCATTCGTGTTACCGGCAATCCCAGCGGAAACAACAATGCGCAACTTCTCAGGATCGGAAGCGATGGTACGGTCGAGGTCGTTGACGCAAATCCCACTAGTTCCAACGAAAATGGTGTAGGAAACCTACCCAAGAACGACCAGTATATCTCAGCAACTTTCGCTCCGGATGGCCGCTTTTTCGTCATTGGCGTTAACCGTGTCAATGAAATCAAATTGATCGATGTCACCGGAGATCCGATCGAAGCCACTGATCTGGACTTATCCCGCAATATTGATGTGAACGACATTGCCTGGGTCGGCGGCAATGCCCCTGATGCCTCACTCTATTCGGTAACCGTTCCGCAATCGACGGAGGGCGATGCCGCAGTTCTTCGGATTGATCCTGTCACGGGCGTAGTAACTACCATCGGACAAACTCTCACTGACGGCTTACGTTTCGGCGCGTTGTTCGGGGCACCGAATGGGCTCTTTGGAGTTGCCAATGGTGGACAAGGCCTCTATCAATTCGACCTGGCAACCGGTCGCGCTACGCGCTTGTCCGCGGCACCAGGATCGAACGTCAATGACGGTGCTAATTGCCCGATATTTGCACCACCCTTTGAAGCAGACCTTGCAGTCAGAAAAACCAACACGCCACTTGTAGGTCCTGACGACCAGACCGACGATACCTATGTTGCAGGGGAAGTCAGATCTTATTCAATTGTGGTCAGCAACAGCGGGCCATACGGCGCTAGCGGTGTTCGCGTGATTGATCTGTTGCCTGACGGCATCGAGGCGGCGACAGCGAGTTGGACATGCGGTAACGAGATTGGTGGAGGTGTCTGCAGCCAATCATCCGCTAGCGGAGGTGGAATAGACGCTAGTGTTGACCTACCGGTTACCGTTGATCAAAGCACCGGTGCGATCATTCCGTCGTCGGTCACGTTTGAACTCAGCGTAACGGTCCCTGTGGATTTTGGCGGTGATTTGCGGAACCGTGTAGAGGTCATCGCGCCTGATACAAGTGTCGATCCAAATCTGAACAACAATGAAGCCGTTGATGTTGACCCGACGG
>NZ_AHZC01000207.1 GCF_000247475.1 Rhizobium sp. PDO1-076
GGTCATCGCAAAACTGGAACCCCAGGCTGGCAGCCGCCAGCTTGTGAACAGCTGAGGACGGGTCGATGCGAAGACGCCTCTCCCTTCTGTTCGCCGGACTGCTCGCATCGACCGCTTTCGGCGCGAATGCCGAAAACCTCGATCATGCGGCTCTTGCCAAGCTGACCCGGCAGATCAACCAGGTCACTGACCGGGCAGGCGCTCGCGACGCGACACTCGAGAGCGTGGCACCGCTCCTGACCGAACGATTGTACGGTATTGCACCCACCGCCCCACTCCAGTCACCAGCCTTCGCAACGATCGAAGGCAAGGGCGGCCTGCACACGATCCCGGTGGACTTCATGCTGGCACAAATGCGGCTTCAGACCGGCGCACGGTTCAATGCAAACATCGACAAGGCATTGACCGATGCCAACGCTCCCGCCTTGTTCATACGCGGCGGAACCATCACGCTGAAAGAACTCGCAGCAGCCGCGGCGGCCCAGTTTCCCGGTGCGATCGAACAGAACGGCGAAACATGGACGGCCAAATGGCCGATCGTCATCTGGTCGGACTCTGGCCTCGTGCTCGACGAGGGCGACCGACTTGAACTGTCGACGCACGCAGGCGCCTTTGTCCTGAACGCAGGCCTGCTCCAGGTGAACGATGGATCAGTATCCGGCTCGACCGAGATCAATGGTGGCCTGCCTGAATTCAAACCGTTCATCGTCACAGCAATGAGTGGCGCCTTGCAGGCCAGACAGGCCGAGTTCAGCAATCTTGGCTTTCCCGGCTCCGGTTCGACCAGCGGGATCTCGATCATTGGTGCGGCGCTTCTGCCTGCCAAGATCCGTTCCTTTTTCGTCGAAAGCACCTTCGACAGGGTCAGCAGCGTCAATCTGCTCGACACCCACAATGTGCTGATCGCCCAAAATCGGTTTCGCGATGCAGACGGGCCAGCGATCGCCGTAAAGGGCGTGAACAGTGCCCGCATCCTGTCCAACATCGTGACGGGGTCGCGACAGGCTCAGGGCATCAACATCCAGAACCGCAGCTCGGATATAGAGATCGCCCACAACCTCGTGCTCGGCAATCGTGGCAGCGGCATTTTCCTGGCCAATGGTGTTCGTGACATCAAGGTGTCGGCCAATCTGCTCTCGGGCAATGGCCGTGGCGGCATTTCGGTCGTGCGCGGCACCTGCGTCAGGCTGATCGACAATATGGTTGTCGCCAATCGCCAGGTCGGAATCAAGGTTCGCGCCAGCGATCAACTTGCGCTGTCGCAAAACCAGCTGATCAACAATTCTGGACCCGGCATCTCGGTTATCGAACAGGGCCCCAAAGCCGCGCTCACCATCGACGGCAACCAGTTTATTGCCAACAGATCCGGCCTGCACGGCGGCTCGGCGAGCCAAGTGGCTTTGAGCGGCAATGATTTTGCCGGGCAGTCACCCATCCTGCTCGACGGCGAGTTCACCAGCTACGTGCCGCAACTTCTGCGCATCTCGTCCGCAGACGCTGCTGCCCAACCCTTCATAATCCACGCCAATGAACAGTCGTCCGCGCGGACGGACTGCCAGTCAGGGAGTTAAAGTCGATGGTCTTTTCATCCGAGACATTCCTGTTCCTGTTTTTACCGCTCTTCCTGGTGGCTTACTACTTGACACCGGATCGGCTGCGCTCATGGACGATCCTGATCGGCTCCTACATCTTCTATTGCTGGTGGCGCGCCGACTTCCTGCTGCTGTTTATCGCCGTAACCGCCTGGGCCTATGGCTGCGGCCTGTTGATCGCCAAATGGGAAGGCGAGGCCAGAGCCAAGACAACCATGGTCATCGGCATCATCGGATGCCTGATCGTGCTCGGCATATTCAAATATCTCAACTTCTTCATGGACAGCTTCGCCGCCCTGATCGGCACGACGCCGGAGAACCTCGGTTATCACTGGCAGCTGATCCTGCCGATCGGCGTGTCTTTCTACGTCTTCCATGCCATCGGCTACATCGTCGACGTCTTCCGCAAGGACACGCCGGCAACACGCAGCTTCGTCGATTTCGCCGCCTTCATGGCCCTCTTCCCGCACATGATCGCCGGCCCGGTCCTGCGCTTCCGTGACCTGACCGACCAGTTCATCAAGCGCGAGCACAGCCTGCCGATCTTCACGTCCGGCCTCTATATTTTCACCATCGGCCTGTCGAAGAAGGTCCTGATCGCCGACACCGTCGCCCCGATCGCCGACCAGACATTTGCCATGGCCAATCCGACGATGGTGGAATCCTGGCTCGGCGCCATTGCCTACATGCTCCAGCTCTATTTCGACTTCTCGGGCTACTCGGACATGGCGATCGGCCTCGCCCTGATGATGGGCTTCCGCTTCAAGCAGAATTTCAACACGCCATACCTCAGCCTGTCGATCACCGAATTCTGGCAGCGCTGGCATATCAGCCTGTCGACCTGGCTGCGCGACTACCTCTACATCCCGCTTGGCGGCAATCGCAAAGGCTCGGCCCGCACCTACGTCAACCTGTTCCTCGTGATGCTGCTCGGCGGCCTGTGGCATGGCGCAGCCTGGACCTATGTGCTCTGGGGTGCATGGCACGGCGCATGGCTTGCC
>NZ_AHZC01000206.1 GCF_000247475.1 Rhizobium sp. PDO1-076
ATGCCGCTGGGTGCCTTTGAAGACTGGGAAACTGGATAATTTCAGGCTGGATCGAGTTTTCAGCGAATGTTGAAAATGATAAATCTAGTGAAACAGCTTGACTATTTTCATTGGAAATAGCATTTTCAGCGAATGTTGAAAGCACCCAATTCGATGAATGACGTGGAGGTCTGCGCAGCCGAGGCAATCGGCGCACTGTTGCGCCGGGTTTCGGTCATAAGCGTCGAAAAAATCGAGCTTACCGAACCCGGATCCAGTTTCGATATTCTTGCTGAGATTCGGCTCAATGGCAAACGGCGGTTCCTGGCCTGCGAGGTCAAACCGGTCGGACAGCCCCGGCATGTCCGCGCGGCACTTCTGCAATTGCGCAAAGCGGCAGGAGAGCTAGAGCCACCTGCGATGCCGGTTTTCATTGCTCCGTATCTTTCCCCGGAAGCGCAGGCTGTGTGTCGGGAATTCGATGTGGGATATCTCGATTTGGTTGGTAACGCCTGGGTGGAATTCGACAGCGTTTTTATCGAACGCCAGGTTGAAACGAAGCCGCCGGCGATCCAGCGCAGCCTCAAGTCGGTCTTCAAGCCGAAGTCGGCGCAGGTTCTAAGAGTCTTGCTGCGAGATCCCGGCCGGGCATGGCGTGTCGTGGATTTGGCCTCGGCGTCGGACGTCAGCCTCGGCCATATCAGCAACGTTCGTAGCGAGCTGGTGGATCGCGAGTGGGCGGAAATCACCGGGGACGGATTGCGCCTCACCCGACCCGACGATTTGCTCGACGCGTGGCGTGATGATTACGATGCACCGGCAGGCGAGCACCTGTCTTTCTACACGACGCTGCATGGAGCCTCATTCGAGGCCGCCGCGCGTACCGCGCTGAATGCGGAGCCCGGCCGCCCGCGCGCAATCTTCGCATCGTTCTCGGCCGCGCACTGGTTGGTGCCCTATGGGCGCGTGCCAACGCAATATTTCTACGCCGATGAACCGGGCGTTGAGCGCTTGCGTGACGTCCTCAAGCTCTCGCCTGCCAGATCGGGTTCTAATGTCGCCGTCACGGTGTTGAAAGAGCAAGGCCTGTTCGGCGACGCCGTCGAGCCTGCCCCGACGGCAATCTGCACGAGCCCCGTTCAGACCTATCTGGATCTTGCCGCCGCTGGCGAGCGGGGACGGGAAGCTGCGGAGCATTTGAGAAAGGAAGCCCTCGCATGGAAAAAATAGTGCCGCCCGATCCTCAGTCCGCCGCAGATTACGAGGATCGTACCACGAGGGCCGTAAAAGGTGTCCTCCTTGAGATCGGACAGATCCTCGGCAGCTTCAAGGGCAAGTTCGCCGTGATAGGCGGCGCCGTGCCCTGGCTCCTCCTCGACAACGACGACATGCCTCACGTTGGAACACTCGACGTCGATCTCGGTCTCGATGCTGAAGCGCTCGGTGATGGAGACTATGTCAATCTCGTCGAAGCGCTGATGGGGAATGGCTACAAACAGCGCGAAGAACTGAGGCGCTTCCAGCTGGTGCGGGAAGTTCCGATCGCCGATGGAGGCGCGCCTATCGACATCGTCGTCGACTTCCTCATGCCTCGTCATGCGGAGATTGTGAAGAATAGTCCTCCCATCCTCAAAGACTTCGCTGTCCAGAGAGCCGACGGAGCCGATCTGGCATTACGCTTTTATCAGTTGGTGGCAATCAGCGGTGACATGCCGGAGGGCGGTACGAATCGTGTCGAGGTTGCGGTCTGTTCGATTCCAGCCCTGCTGGCGATGAAGGGCTACGCGCTGAATGGAAGGCACAAGCAAAAGGACGCCTATGACATCTACTATTGCATCCGCAACTATCCCGACGGGATCGAGGTGCTTGCGGAGGCTTGCCGCGCCGTGCTGGCGGAGAAGAGCGGCGCCCAAGGCTATCAGTTCATCTCGGACAAGTTCGACACGCCTGAAGGATATGGCGCAACGAGCGTCAGAAAGTTTGTAGCCGAGACCGCGATCCTTGATGGGCGGACAGAGCCGCAGTGGCAGCAGGATGCGTTCGGACAGGTTGATGCCTGGCTGCGGGCGCTTGGCCTGCGCGGATGATCACAATGCGCTGCAGTCCTCACAAACCGGGTTCCGGCCACCATCGTTGACGACAGCGGGGGCACGCTGTCATTTTGTCGCCACTGACTCCTAAGTGAGCTTTCCGTCCGACGTTGCAAAGACCATCCCCGTCGGATACTCCAAAAACGTTAGAGTTGTCTTCAACCTTTGTTTGCAATCCTTCTTTCATGCTGCCACGCGATTACAGACTGCACGAGCTGAACGAGGACGAGTTTGAAAAACTCGTCGTGCGTATCTGTGTCCGGTGGCTCGGAGAAGGCGTATCCCCCTTTGCGCCCGGCCGCGATGGAGGGCGCGACGGAAAATTTTGCGGCACTGCCAATTCCTTCCCCAGCACAGCCGCGCCGCTCTCCGGCCATTGCGTGCTCCAAGCCAAGCACATCAGCGCGCCCAACAAGTCGTGCTCGGACTCCGATTTCGCGAACCTGCTCGGCAAGGAGCACGCCAAGATCAAACGTCTGAACGGCGAGGCGATCTGCGACCACTATCTCGTCTTCACCAACCGGAAGGGCAT
>NZ_AHZC01000205.1 GCF_000247475.1 Rhizobium sp. PDO1-076
ATCTCAAATTATCGTTCGAATAATGCCTAGGGCAAGTAAAAGTGTAGGTTTGTTCTCGTGAAATAAACACGAACAGTCATCACATCTAGGCTACTTGGTATGTTCTGTGGGTGACATTTTCATGAGTTCAATGATTCTTAAGGACCGCCAACCATTCGCCGATTCTATTTCTTCGGCGCATAAAATCATCCCACAATATCGATTTTCTTCATGCGATTTTGCGCGCGCAGAGCAGTTTGTGGCCTATGATAACGAGTTTGCTGCCTTTGGACGGTCGCGACTGCCTCCCGGACGATATGCCCGCGACGGGTTTTGTGCCCAGCGTGTTGGCTATCTCCTCAATGGGCTACGCGTTGTGCTCGGGGAGACCGAGGCGTATTCATTTTCTCAGGTTCAAAGACCCGGCCTCGCGACGGACTGGGGGCATTGGGTCATGATCCTGAGGATGAGGGGCTGGGCCGACGTCGACATCGAGGGGAATTCGATTCGGTTCGAGGGGTACGCGGTTGAAGTTCGACATGAGGATCAGTCGCGGTGTGGGCATTTGAGCGGCGGTGAGAGCCTGTTCCTATATTTGCCGCGGGAAAAATTCGTGGGAATTGAGCGCCTATTGGATGGGCTTGCGCAAGCAGCGAATTCTGTCAGGGCACATCCTCTCTTGGGATGCTATCTTGGCGCTATGGGTCGCGTCTTGGTAAATTCGACAGAGGCGGATGCCGTATCCCTCGCTGACGCAACTCTCTCCATGGTTCGAGCGAGTATTTCTTATTCGAAAGATGCTATCGCCGAGGCTGAAATGCCAATAATGGCCGCTCGATTTGAGTTTGCAAGAAAGTATATTGATAGAAACATTGACTCACCCGCATTGAGTCCAGATGGTATTGCTGCATTTTTGGCTGTTTCACGCAGGCAACTTTATAAGATATTCGACAGCCATGGGGGTGTTTACAGTTATATATTGACGCGACGATTGGAGGCTGCATTCAGAGAGATTTTGGCATCTCGGGGAGAATGCTCGATCAGCAGAGTTGCCGAAAATTATGGATTTACTGACATGGCGCGGTTCAGCAGGGCTTTTAGAGCACGCTTTGATTGCTGCCCCACCGAACTTCGCGTGATGGCAAGGCGGGAGGTAGACCGGAATTCCTTCCTGTGTTGGCTAAGAGGCGATGGGCCGGAAACTGATGTGGCTTAGAAACGTCTCCTTTCTCGCCGTCTTTGCATGCGTCGTCGATCTTGCATCCGCAGCGGTGCTTTTGAAACAATCTCGGACTTTGCACCCCGGCGCGTTCCATTCAAGGTAGTTCGCGCTGGCGTGTCGATTTTTGCACATAGAGGGAGGTTTATCTTGCTCCTCAATAATGAGGCAAATTGCTGCAATGAGAAGTTCGTTCGTGCCGATTGCTTCACCACTGCATTGTATGATCCTGAATGCCAATTTGCGTACTGGAAAATGCTTGTGTCCCCATTGGCCGATGTTGATAGAGACGAAGAGGCTATATCTGGTTTTCATGCAAGGGGCAGAGCCTATGACTTAGGAAGATTACAGTTTGTCTCTTCGACCATCGATCCGATGAGATACACCCATTCAGTCGACCATGTCCGAGGCACCGGCGTAGATCACTGGTGCTTGTCCACCCTGAGACACGGTCACGAGATTTTTCGATCCGGCGATCGATTGCTGAGAGGATCTGCGGGTGGCGTTCAAGCAATATCATTTGCTGCCCCCTTCCAGGGTAGTTCAGGTCACTGCCGCAGTGCGCGCGTCTTCCTCAATCGGGATAATTTTCCCGAACTTTGCGATTTACTCGATGCGGTCTGTTTCCGTCGCATCGATGGTCCTCTTGTGTCCATACTACGTGAATACATTCTCGCTTTGGAGATCTGCGTCCGGAATATGCCCGTTCGGGATTTATCTCTCGTGACCGAATCGTTTACGCAACTTGTTTTAGCGGCCCTGAAGCCCACCGCGAACTATCTAGCTGCGGCTGGTGGAGCCATTGCGGTGGGGCGCTTTAATCTGGCACGGAAATATATCTTGGAAAATCTCAGATCATCTAAGCTCGCGCCGACGTCAATTTGTCTGGCGCTCGGCATTTCGCGCCGCCATTTATATTATCTCTTTGAACGGTACGGGGGCGTGGCAAAATTCATCAAGCAACGACGTCTGGAAGCCTGCTGCAAAGCCATTGCCGACACCAGTGATTGCAGATTGATCAGTTCTATAGCTTACAGCTATGGATTCGTCGATCCAGCGCTTTTCAGCCGCCAGTTCCATGCAGAGTTCGGTTTCAGCGCGAAAGATGCTCGTTTGGCGAAGCTGAGCGGACACCTTCCCTCGGAGACGCCGCCCAATACTCTCTCAGAGTTTTTGTTGCAAATGCGCGAGGCATAACCGACGCGTGATTGTGTGCGTTGCCTGTGGGAAATTGTCCGCGTGAACAACGCTTGCTTTCGAAGCTGCGAGGCCTGACGGCATCGGGCAAATGTCAGCCTTTGAGGTTGTCTTCTCTGTCTGGCGTGGTGAGGGTACGCATCCGAGGTATCTTTCAATTACCCACAAGTTCAGCGGCGATGGTTATGCCGATCCCGATATCGGTAAGGCGCGATAAGTCTCGCCGG
>NZ_AHZC01000204.1 GCF_000247475.1 Rhizobium sp. PDO1-076
AAGGGCCGCAATCGTCCGCGACCACCTCTCGGATCGCGATGAGCGGCCGGAGGGAAGTCGGGTGGCGATGGCGCATCGTCGCGCCGACGTTCGCGCGATCAATGATGAGGTTCGATCGGCCCTGCAGCAGCGTGGCAAACTGGCGCAGGGTGCGGAAGCCGGGGAGCTGTCTTTCCAGACCAATGACGGCAAGCGATCATTTGCGCCCGGCGACCGTATCGTCTTCCTGCAGAATGATCGTGACCTTGGCGTCAAGAACGGGATGCTGGGAACAGTCCATGCCGTCGAGCCGAACGCATTACAGGTACAGCTCGACGGCAAAGTGCTGGAAACCGGGGAAGGAGGGTCCGGTTCGATTAGAATAGATGCAAATGCTTACCAAAGCTTTGACCATGGCTACGCGACGACGATCCACAAGAACCAGGGCGCGACGGTGGACCGCGCCTTTGTGATGGCCTCGTCTACAATGGACCGGCATCTCACCTATGTCGCGATGACGCGCCACCGTGATGGCGTACAGCTCTACGGAAGCCAGGAAGAATTCGCCGGCCGTAATGCGGGTAAGATGGTTGAGCATGGAAAAGCTCCCTATGAGCATAAGCCGGGCAACCGCGACAGCTATTTCGTGACGCTGGAAAACGACAAGGGTGAGCGGCACACGACGTGGGGCGTCGACCTTGAACGGGCCGTGAAAGAAGCCCGCCCGGAGATCGGCGCCAAGATCGGGCTTGAACATGCCGGATCGGACACGGTGCGGCTTCCGGATGGCAGTACGGCGGAGCGCAATTCGTGGAAGGTGCGCAGCGCAGAAGATCTGGCATTCAAGGGACTGGAAGAACGGCTCAGCCGATCGGGCGTCAAGGAGACGACGCTCGACTATGTCAGCGACTTTGCCGAGCGACGCGGTATGGCGGAGCATTTTGGGATCGTAAGCGAAATCGATCTTGATCCTGCCGGCCGACGGGAGCATGAGAGCCGCTCCCTTGCCGTTCCTTCCGCAAGGGAGGTTCAGGATCGGTCCATCAGCGAGCGTTCTGCTTACGAGGAGCGTACCCCCTCGCGGGCCGATCCTGATCCGAATAATGCCGCCGATCGTCAGCAGAGCCCACGCCGCAGCCCATTCGAGGGGTTGAAACTTTCGCGTGTCGCAGCGACTGAGAACGTGCCGCCGCAGGATCGCGCCGAGCCGGCCCAGGATCGTCAGCAGCAGCCAGAAGCACCCAAGCGCAGCATGTTTGCTGGCCTGAAGCTGAAAGCTTCTCAGGAGCGCTTGGCGCCGGAAAGGGAGGATGCGCAGCGGCCAGCGCGGGAGCAGGACCGGTTAGTCGATCGCTTGCGGCAGTCATCCGGGTTTGAGCAGTCGGTTGATCGCTTTGCGCGCGCCTGGACGGCCATGGAAAAGATGGACCGCGAGGGCCTACCTGTTCTGGAAGGACAGAAGACCGAATTACATCAGGCGGGCCGGCAGCTCGATGGGCAGCGGCCGGGCGCGTCCCAACTGATGGTTTCGGCGATGCAGTATAATCCGCAGACCGAACGCGCCATGCATGAGCTTACCGGCAGGGAGCGTGTCGGTCAGCTCGTCGCCGGCCTGGACCGCGAACGGGCCGCGCAAGCCGACCCGAATGTGCGTGCCGATCGGCTGATCAATCGGTGGCAGGAGCTCCAGGAAGAGCGCCAGGGCCTTCGCGGCTGGCAGAACGACGACGCGCGCGGCAAGGTCGAGGGACAAATGCGCCAGGTCGCAACCACAATCGAGCGGGACCCCCAGGTGGAATCCATCGTGCGCGGCCGAAGCCAGGAAATCGGCATCAGTCATGTCGACCAAGAACAGAACGTCGCTCGCGCAATGGAACAGCAGCTTTCCCGTGGGCGCAGCCAGGGACTTGAACGGTAGGAGCAGGCATGACGGACAGCGGCGATTATCCAGAGCAGCAGGAACCGGCCGAAATCGACGAGGCCGCCCAGGCGTTCGAAGCACTACGCCGGACACTAGAGAAGCTGGCCCGGGATGTCGGCGGCGAAATGGTCGTCATCCGCAAGGGCGTAGAAGCCGCCTTCGACCAGTTCGAAAAATTCCAGCAGCCAGCCGACTATAGCGAGGATCTCGGCCAGATCGTGCAGAACCAGGTCGTGCTTGCCGAGCATCTGGCAGCCATCGAGAAATCGCCGGCATTAAAAAATGGTCCGGATCACTATGCTCGGGTGCTTGAGAATGTCGCGGAGCGGATTTCGGCGAATGTCGGTCGGATGATTGAGAGTAAGAGCCGCGACCTTGAGCGCGTCTCGAGCAATCTTGATGGATATGTAAATGGTGCTCGCGATCGGCGCTTGCAGGATCGGTGGGTTTCCGGCGCGGGCGTGGGCGGCCTGGTGCTTGGTATTCTGTTGACGCTATTCGCCCCACGGGTTTTGCCCGGATCGGTTGACTTAACAGTTGCTTCGACAGCCATGAACAACGATCGCTGGAACGCCGGGATTTCGCTGATGCAGTCGGCAAGTCCTGAAGGTTGGCGCAGCATTACGGATGCCAGCAATCTGGTACGTGATAATCGGGAAACTCTGGCGGAATGCGCTGACGCAGCTGCAAAGGCTAAGAAGGAGCAGCGCTGCACGATTACCGTGCCAGCGGTCGAG
>NZ_AHZC01000203.1 GCF_000247475.1 Rhizobium sp. PDO1-076
AGAGATCAGAAATGGCACCGCAGATGATTGGCAAAAGCCCGGATGGACGGAGCGCAGCAGTAAACGCTGTGGTCTGGGTCGCTGCCTCAAGACTTTTCGGTCAGGTAAGCCAGATTGCCGTCTTCTTTCTTGCAATGCGCATTCTCCTTCCCGAGGAGTTTGGCCTCTATGCTGTAATTTCATCCATCGGGATTTTTGCTACCGTCATAGCCGAAGGAGGTTGGGCCGAATTCTTGATGAAGTCGCGGCTCCGCCGTGATGAGTTCGACCAAGTCGCAACCGTTGCGCTTTTGTCCGGCATCTTTGTCACGTCGTGCGGGCTTGGTGTATCGCTATTGCTCTCCCAGCTTTTGAACTTTCCTGAGGCGGGTTGGCTCCTCACACTGTTCAGTTGCTGGGTGGCGCTGTCGGTCGCGTCTTCTGTCTTCGAGGGTGCACTTGTCGCCGAGGGTCAGTTCCGGAAACAGGCTTGGATCCGAATAGGTGCCGAACTTGCCGGGCTTCTCGTTGCCGTTTTCGGTCTGACGCAAGGGTTCGGCTCCGCGGCGCTCGTCCATGGCCGGATTTTGACCCAGTTGGTGACATTGGTGGCATCCATGATGGTTTTTGGCAGGTTCCCTCGACCGGCGTTTGAGCGAAACATGGCCATCGCCTTGTGGGGTTTCTCCAAACATATCGTCGCAAATCGTTTCGTTGTGTTCTTGGGATCCTATTCCGGCACGCTCGCGCTCGGCGTCTCGATTGGCGTACTCGAGGCCGGATACTACCGCGCCGCGGAGCGGCTTGTATCGGCTATCTCTGAATTTCTGGGCGAGCCATCGAAAACACTGGCATGGCGCTATTTTCGGCAGGCGCAGCAAAATCAAGATGACGGTATTCCACAAGCCGTCAGGAAAATGTCTGTCCGCTTTCTGACGGCTCTGCTTCTTGCCGGAACGCCAGCCTATCTCGGCCTGGCACTTGTAGCGCCGTCGGTTGTCGAGCTCCTTCTCGGCGTTGCATGGCTTCCCGCCGCGCCGATCGTGGCAGTGCTGTGTCTCCGACAGTTCCTGCTCTTGCCAGGCTACATCACCGAGCCGCTCGTCACCGTCACCGGACACTTCCGCAGGCGGCTTCCCGTCACTGTTGTCAACGTAGCTGTGGCGGTCTTCGCGGTTATGATGTTCGCCCCCCATGGCGTTATTCCGCTTGCGATCGCTCAGTGTGGTGCGGCTGCCTTCGCAATATCGATGTCGGTCAGGTTGCAGATTGTCTATGGGAAGGCAGATTGGCCAACAGTTTGCAAAAATTTCGCAGTTTTCGGCTTTGTGCCGGCCATTGCACTGGCTGTCGTGGTAACGCTTATTCCGATCTGGGCTGTCGGACTTCGGGAAATTGAACTCCTGGTCCTGCAGGTCTTCGCGGGCGCCCTCGTTTTCGCCAGCCTCTCGCTTCTTGCCTTTCGCCTTGCTGGCCGCAGACTGTCCGCGTAGCGGCAACTCTTCCTTCATGCTGCACGGAACCTGACTGTTAAGCCGCCATACGCAGAAGTGCAGTCGCCTTGACACTATTCTGATCCAGTCAGTCTAAGTGGACGATACTGTGATCAGGAATATGTTCCAGCACCCAGCTAGTCTTCGTGCATATTTCTTGCAAAGTGATAAGATCAGGTTTCACGCACCTTGGGAGAGGTCTATGTGGATACCCACCATCTTGATTGTTGCGATTGCAACTTCTCTGCCGCTCGACCCAGTGCAGGGTGCCGAGCGTCAACCATTCCACGTGTCTCACTTCGATCGCGGCGTGACAGTCAACCTTACCATCACTTCAGTCATGACATCGCTTGCGAGCGAATATGATTTCGACGTCACGATCGGATTGATTGAACTGAATGGAGAAGGCGCGGTTCAGTACCTTGACGACGCGCGCCACGGTGCCCGTGTCAACTGCGCCGGTCGGGGCAAAGTCTTCGTCGGTGGGACAGCCTATGTTCCGAGCTTTGCGCCGGGTAAAAGCGACTGGAAGGTAGACCTGCTAAAATCCGTGTGCAATTCACCGGTGTCGTGAGTGGAAGGCGTACCAGCAGTGTGACGGAAGTAGGCAATGTTGAGCGACGCATTTCGGCCGGGGATTTTGATACCCGACCTATAAGTCCATCGATCTGCTTCGATAAAATCTGTTGCGCCATTGATGACACACTCAGATACAACGAGAGGTGACTGAAGAAATTTCGCAAGAGATTCCAGACGTTGCGCGACGTTTACCGCGTCCCCAATCACAGTGAATTCATCGTGAAAACCACTTTCCAATACGCCGCCGAGGATGGTTCCGTAGTGAAGGCCTATTCCCGTCTTGAGGTTTGGGCCGCCCCAAGACACGTTCATGCAACGCCATGTTTCGAGTGCGGTTGTTAACGCTATCGCACACTTGAGCGCACGCTCCACATCATCCGACTTTGGTCTGGGCTGCCCGAACACTGCCATCACCCCGTCGCCTATGAATTTGTCCACAGTTCCGCCATGGGTGAACACCGTCCCGGCTACGACGTTCCTATACTCGGCTAGGACTCGTGCAAGTTGATGAGCAGAGGCACTTTCCGCGTAAGTGGTGAAGCCGCGAATATCAACAAACATGATAGCGGCATTCCGCCGCTGCAGATCGAGAACGCCACTCGT
>NZ_AHZC01000202.1 GCF_000247475.1 Rhizobium sp. PDO1-076
CCGCGGCACTCACTCGCTGGCCTCCACAGGCATGAAAAGATAGAGGCAATCGATCGCGAAGGAATAGCAGAGCAAAAGAAGCGAGATGGCCAAGAGCCAGGACGAGGCAGGGGGAAGAACACCTGGAACAACAACCAGGCACAGAACGGCGACCTGCACTACGCAGACAAGCTTGCGCCTAAGCGACGAAGGCAGATGCGCCCGGAGGCGAGGAAGGGGATATTGTGCAAGCACAAAAGCGTAGCGCATCAAACCGATGAGCAAGACCCATGCCTCTCCCTTACCGAGGAGGAAGGCCGCGGCCGCAAGGCATAGGACCAGGAGTGCATCGACCTCCATGTCGAAACGCGCGCCCAGATCGGACTGGTACTCAAAGCGGCGAGCCAAGTATCCATCAAGGCCATCCATGGCAAGAACCAGAATTACCAATCCAACAAGAATCCACGGTACGCTCTCTATACCCTCCGGTGTGCTGGGAAAAAACACGAGAGCAGCGATCATGCAAACGATTGCGGCACGGATCGCCGTCACCGTATTGGCGAAGCCGAAACGCTCAAAGCAGTGGTGACGCAGTCCGATGATGACAAGGGCAAAAATGAACAATAGCAAACCTGCCGCGGCGATGGCCGCGCCGTGGCCAAGCGACAGGTAGTTGCAAACCAATCTATAGCTAACGATTGATGTGGCAAATATGCAGCTGAGAACGAAGAATGAGCGCAGGCGCAGAGCGACCGAAGGTGCCTTGCCTGTCGCAACTGTCTGCGTCATGGAGCGTTTATCTGGCATCATGTTGTTCCCTTACTCTGCCGCAAGAAGCGCCGCGGCTTCTAACATGTGGCCTGCACGCGCCTTTTTCGTCTTCAGATAGCCAGCGTTCTCGATCGTGACCTCACCCGTCACCGGAAGCCGGACGAGCACCTCCATGCCGCCGTCGGAAAGGGCAGAGATTTTGGCAGGATTGTTGGTGAAAAGGATGACCGTTGCGACCCCGAGCAAATGCAACATTGTGATCGCCGCTTCGTAGCGGCGATGGTCGCTGCCATAGCCAAGTTCAGCATCCGCATCAATCGTGTCCAGACCCTGATGCTGATATCCATAGGCTCGCATTTTGGCGCCGATCCCGGTACCGCGCCCCTCTTGGTCGAGATAGAGGAGGACGCCGCCGCCTAGCGCTTTCATGGCCGCTAGAGCGTTGCGCAGTTGGTCACCGCAATCGCATTTGAGCGAGCCGCAAAGATCGCCGGTGACGCAGGAGGAATGTATGCGAACAGGAACAGGCGCACCAAAATCAGGTTTGCCTACCACGATGGCAACCTGATCCTTTTGCGCCAGGCCACCACGAAAGACGACAAACTCTGCATCTTCGAGATCGCGCAGTGGCACACGGGTGCGCACGAGTGTCTCGAATTTCTGGCGGACGTGATTGGCGGCAGCCAAATGCGATATTTCAAGTCCGCAGCAGGCCGCGAACCGTTTTTCGAAACCGCTGACGTCAGCGCAAACCAGCGCTGGCAACAGCAATGCCAGTCGCGCCAGCTCGCCCGACGTAGCCATCAAGGCGTGCGCCTCGCGCCGGTGCGTCGGTGTCGGCGCCCGCAGTCCATACCCAAGGCTCGACGCTTCGGCGAAGGATAGGCCTTCGAGCGGGACCGAAACATCGTTGCATACGCCAGGCCAAAGTCGCGCGGCGCGGTGTGACGTCAGATAGAGAGTATGCGTGTTTTCGACGGCGGCGGCGAATTGATCATAGACAGAGGGTGCTGCGCTATCGAGCGCCAGCACAGCGAGCCTGCACGTGCCCTCATTTAGAATGACCGGTCGGCCGAAGCGCAATTCCGCCACTGCGCGTTCCAAATGCATCGCAGGCGAGGCAAACTGAAACCCTTCGTCGTCAGCCTTTATCATAGTCGTACTCCGAACTGACTGCAGGATGTATGGCGCGTCGTCCACGGCTCCGGTTGGCCGCGTCACGTACTCAATGCGAGACCTATACAAGGCTTCCATTTGCCACTTGTCGGATTCTTTGGGCAATCACCATGGCAAAACAGAGGGATTGCACAAAAGGACAATAGATGCGCACGCTGGAGCAATCACTCCTGGCTGTATCGCGTGGTCAACGGTGATACCGGAGCTTATCGACCGGTAGCAACTGAGCCGAATGTACGCATTTGCTTTTTTCGCAGCCGATTTTGCAACCCGCAGACACGCAGCCTCAGGAATGTGTGTCGCGCCGAATTGCTGAGGACGTAACGAATGAAGCTGGACAAGCTTGATGCCGGAAAGACGGATGCCAGACTGGCCCAAGCGCTTTGGTTTTCCGCCGCAGGTGAATGCGATATACGCGAAGTGGACGGGCGATCCGTGAACCCGGGTGAAGTTTTGGTGTCCACCCTGTATAGCGGCATCAGTCGTGGCACCGAAAACCTCAACTCAATGGTCAGGTGCCAAGAACGGAACATCAGCGTATGCGCGGACCGCGTATGGGAGGGACGTTTCCTTTTCCAGTGAAATTTGGATATTCGGCCGTCGGGAAAATTACAACAGGACCTGCATCGGCATCGTAAACTTAACGGAGGAAATGCCAGCGAAAGACGCCATCCGGAGATATCTGTCATGCTCTTGCAATTTTCGCCCACAGGCTCATCGCCGCAGTGCGCAGTTCGCGATGGTGACCGGA
>NZ_AHZC01000201.1 GCF_000247475.1 Rhizobium sp. PDO1-076
AGCAAGTGACGCCGCGCCGGAAAGAACGACTTCTGAGGGGCAAGAGCATACGAACGCTAACGTCCAGTGGGAAGCGGCCGTTGCCAAGCACGGAGAGGCTGTCGTCGAGGCCGGTAACGATGCGATGGCCAATGTCGAATACTATCGCTCCGGCCTGGCGCATATCGAAGCTGGCGAGTTTGGCGAGGAAAATCGAGAGCAGTATGAAAGGGGCCTGGAGGCTTCGCTTCACCATGCAGCTCAGCTCGCCGCTTCCGGCAATGGTTATCTCCGGGACGTAGCAAATGAGGATCCGGAACTGCGCGCGGAGATCGAGACCATCGAGCGCCGTGGAGAGCGTGAGGATGAAAACAAATTAAACAAGCAGCCGGTATCCGTGGATACGGCCGACGATCGCCAGCGCGATCTTAGGACGGATCTGGAAGAGGAACGTCCGATCGGGCAGGCGGAGCGTGAGGCTCACGAGCTCGCCGAGACGGTCGACGCTACTCACAGGCAGCAAGATCGTGCAAATAGAGATAGGGAAGCTGCCCAGCGAGGCGGCGAGACCACTCGGACTGATCCCGCGCAACAGCATATTCCTCGTCTAGAGGAGTTGGAGCGTGAACAGCTTGAACAGAGGGAGCGTAATCGGGACGACCGTGATCGCTAAAGCGCCATGCAGGACGGAAATCAAAACACCTATCTGGTGGAAGTAAACGACCCCAAGTCTGCCGACTTCCCCGGCAAATGATGGTTTGGGGCATGGTCTCGGTTGGCATCCTCGCAGCGTTGCAACAACGCCGACAAGACCCTTCTTCCCCAAACAATCCTGCGAAACGGACAGGAGGAGGACGGGCCTCGCTTTTGCAAGGCTTCTGGCGCGTGACGGCCGGCCAGCGCCCGTCATCGTGATGATGCACTGGTCTATTCCGACGACGACCGCATCGAGAAGATGTTCCCAGCTTGATTGTCGCGCCGCAGGCACCCGCGCCCGCGCCGAACAATCGGTTTTGATCGACCGTATTCCTGCGTTTCCTGTGGTTTTCCACAGGTCTTTCGGGAATTCTTAGCCGTCTGGGCTTTCCTCGTAGCATCTTCAGGGTCAAAGCTCAAAAACCCGAAATCAGAGAGGCCCTCCTTCATGACCACTACAATCGAAATCGCCGACAAGATTGCTGCTGAACAAAGCCTGACCAAGGCGCAGGCCAAGGCCATCGTCGAAAGCGTCTTCAGCCAGATCGCCGAGACAGCAAAGGCCGGCGCGGAAACGTCAATCCCGTCCTTCGGCAAGTTTAAGGTGAAGGAGACGCCGGAGCGCGAGGGGCGCAATCCCGCGACGGGCGCAACGATCAAGATCGCCGCTTCGAAAAAGCTGACCTTCGTGCCAGGCAAGGCAGTCAAGGGTGCGATGAACGGCTAAGGCGCCTGACGCATGGCGGAAGCCTTCTGCAAATGAGGCTTCCGGCTGTTCTCGCAGTCCTGACTGGACTGGCTGGATGAGGCCAGCAACCGAATGAACTGCGGCGGTTCTCGATTACAAACCCCGCTACGTCGCACTACGTGCCACCGCATCACCTCTCCGCCCTGCTGAGGGCTTTCGCACACGGCCCAAGAAGAGCTTCTACCGAGTGCTACAGACGCCACTCGCATAGCGTCAGTTAGGTCATTCCCGAAAACACGGTCAACGACACGCGAAAGAGCGGCTGAGTGATGCGATGCGCGAGTTCAATGAGGCCGTAAAGTTCGCGGCGAAGATTGGCCTCGAGGTCGATGTTTCCCTGGTGACCGCTTACGCGAACTACAGCGAAAAGTCCCTTACTTATATCGATGTTGGCGCCAACATTCCGCACTCTGTCCCACCCTCAGCTACCCTACACAATGTCCCAGCGCGATACCCGCGGGTTTGCGGAAAGCTCAATCTAAATCTCGGCACCGAATACCCGCAGTTTTAGACATGGGTAATCGCGGCGCGATCATCCTGGGCCATTTTATAAGATGATGGGTGGAAAGGGTGGTTACCCCCGATAAGATGGATATACGGGCTCACGATTGGCACCGGGCCCAAACATCATTGGAGGCAACCATGGACCACTATATAGGGCTCGACGTTTCATTGAAAGACACCGCGATCTCAATCCGAGAAGACGGAAAGCGGATTTGGCGTGGGAAGTGTCCGTCAGACCCAAAACTTTTGGCGGAGATGATCCGCAAACACGCCCCGCACGCCAGGCGCGTTGTATTCGAGACGTTGTATTCGAGACAGGGCCATTATCAACATGGTTCTATCATGCGCTGGAGGCCGAAGGAGTTCCTGCGATTTGCATCGAAGCGCGGCACGCCCAAAAAGTGTTGGACGAGACGCTCAACAAGACCGACGCCAATGACGCGGATGGCTTGGCCCATTTGGCCGAAGCCGGATTCTACAAAGCAGTCCGGGTGAAGGCTTTCGATAGTATGCTGACGCGCGCGCTGGTGGCGGCTCGCAATCAGCTTTTGAGCATCTCGACCCAGCTCAGCAATCAAATCCGCGGCCTGATGAAAACATTCGGCCTCATCGTCCCCAAGGGGAGAGGTCGGGTATTCGATGACAGTGTGAGAAAGCTGGTGGATGGCAATGACGGCCTGGCAAAAAATTATATTGCCGCTGCTGGGAGCGTGGCACGATATCCGCAAGCGCGCGGCTGATCTTGATCACC
>NZ_AHZC01000200.1 GCF_000247475.1 Rhizobium sp. PDO1-076
TATTTCCAGATGAGGAGTAAAGCGCTCCTCGCCGAGCGGGCTAACCCGTTCGATGAGCGGCTAACTAAGGCGTTCGTCTGGGAGTGTCAAGCAGCTTTCAAGACAAAACTGCGAGCAAGTCATTTTTATCCAAAGCCCCCTTCCCGACCCCGATCATGCATTCCGGTTCGCGACAACGGGACGCAGGGCGAGGCTCCCGATTTTCCGGGCTTTTTCACAAGAGCCCGATGAACCGCGAGTAAAAAAAACAAAAAAACTTCACAAACGCTCTTGCGGATTTTCGCCGATCCGCATAGATCACGGCCACCGACGCGGCGGACATGATCCGGTCAGCGAGCGGGCGATTAGCTCAGTTGGTAGAGCGCCTCGTTTACACCGAGGATGTCGGCGGTTCGAGTCCGTCATCGCCCACCATCTTTCTTTTTCTGTATTTTTGAACGATCAAACAGCGGCTACGCGTGCTGTCTGCGCAGGCGCATACGCATGTGGCCTGCTTCATGCTGTTCAATTTCAAACGCTCCAGCCTTTATCACCAACTGGCTCAGCTTGGTGTGGCCGTAAGCTCTCGGATCGAATTCGGTCTTCATGTTCGAAAGCTGCTTGCCGAGTGCAGAAAGCGGCACCCATCCGTCCTCGCTGTGGATTTCTACCAGCACCCGTTTGATGATCGGCGTTGCTGCGCTCGGCGGTTTGAGCGGCGACGTGGGCTTCGGGCCGGCGTCCACAGCAGGCTGAACGAGAAGATTCTCCGTGTAGATGAACCGGCGACACGCCTGCCTGAAGCTTTCAGGCGTCTTTTGTTCGCCGAAACCGAACACGTCCAAGCCCTGCTCGCGGATTCTCGACGCGAGTCGTGTGAAATCGCTGTCCGACGAAACCAGACAAAAGCCATCGAAGCGGCCACTGAGAAGCAGATCCATGGCATCAATGACCAATGTGATGTCCGACGCATTCTTTCCGGCGGTGTAGGCGAACTGCTGCTGCGGAACTATGGCGTGGCGCGCAAGCGCTTCCTTCCAGCCTTTCGAACATGGACTGGCGAAATCACCATAGATACGGCGAACGTTCGCTTCGCCGATTCGCGCGATCTCTTCAAACAGTCGGTCGACGATCTTGGAAGAGGTATTGTCGGCGTCGATCAGGACAGCCAGGCGCGGCAGACGAATATTGGCGGCCAATACTATACGCTCCCTTTGTCTCTGAGACTTGCCTCAGACAATCAGCCTATGGTGCATTTAGTGGCGCCTCATGCAAAGCAGAGTTGTTTTTCTCGGTAAACAACTGGTCATCAAACGGGCGATCAGAAAAAAGCCCGCCGGAACGATCCGGCGGGGCTTTCAACCTGTCTACACCTCAAACCCTCAAGCAAAAGGTTCGGTCGGCCCCTTCGCCGGCTCGGTGAACCAGTGGGCACCATTCTCGCCCATATAGATGTGATCCTCCAGACGGATGCCGTAGCGGTCGGGGAAAACGATCATCGGCTCGTTGGAGAAACACATGCCGGGCGCAAGCTGGGTCTGGTTGCCGCGCACGATATAGGGCTCCTCATGGATCTCGAGGCCGAGGCCATGGCCGGCGCGATGCGGCAAGCCTGGCAACTGGTAGTCCGGGCCGAGGCCGTGGCTGGCGATCAGGGCACGAGCGGCATCGTCGAGGCTGCCACAGGTGGCGCCGAGATTTGCCGCGTCGAACACGGCCTGCTGCGCCGCGCGCTCGATCGCCCAGTTGCGGGCAAAATCGGCATCGGGCGCGTCCAGCACATAGGTGCGGGTCAGGTCGGAGTGGTAGCCGTCGAGCCGGCAGCCGGTATCGACGAGGATCACGTCACCGGACTGGTAGGTCTGCTCGCCATCTGCGCCGTGCGGCAGCGAGGTCGCCGCCCCGAAGGAGACGATGCAGAAGCTGGAGCCGCCGGCAGCTCCCAATTCGCGGTGCTGGTCGTCAATGAAGCGCACGACCTCGGAGGCGCGTATGCCGGGGCGAATGAAGGCATGAGCGCGGCGATGCACTTCCAGGGTGAGCTTCATCGCATACTGGATGATGGCGATCTCGGCATTGGACTTGCACAGACGGATGTCGCGAATCAGCCGCCCGCCATCGATCAGCCGGTCAGGCCCAAGTTTCGCAGCCAGTGCATGATAGACAAACAGCGGCAGGGCATCATCGAGCGCCAGCCGATCGCCCTGCCCCAGCAGTTTTGCCACGCATTCGGCGCCGCTCTCGTCTTCCTGCCACAGCGCAATATCGCCATCGAGCTTGGCAAGTGTCTCGACCTTGCTCTGCTCGAAGCCGGGAACGATGTAGGTAAGCCCAGTCTGCGTCACCAGCGCGCCGACGAGGCGCTCGCTGGCGTGCCAGACCATTCCGGTGAAATAGCGCAGGCTTTCGGTCGAGCCGAGCAAAAGGGCGTGGACATTGGCGACCTGCATTGCGCTGCGAAGTCGGGCGAGCCGCTGCTCCCGCTCAGAATTGGCGATCGGGGCGGGACGAAGGGAGGCAGTCATGGCAATTCCTTGGACAATATCAATTATGGTGGCGTCAGAGGCGCGGCATGGACAATGCGTTGCCATAGGCGCGGGAGACGTATTCCTGGATCTGGTGGACGATCTGGGCCGCATGGGCGCTTGCCAGTTCATCGGCGCGCTCGACATCGCCGTCGACGATCGCCCGGATCATGTCCTCGTGTTCGTCGA
>NZ_AHZC01000199.1 GCF_000247475.1 Rhizobium sp. PDO1-076
CGTGCGCTTCGCCCATGAACGCCTCGGCCAGCCTCTCGAGGAGGCATTGCGCATGGCCAGCCTCTATCCGGCACAAGCAATCGGTGCAGATCGCAAGGGCAGCCTGGCGGCCGGAAACGACGCCGATTTCATCGTCCTCAGCGAAGATCTCGACCTCCTCTCAACCTGGATCGGGGGCGCTTGCGTCCATGAGGCCGAGGCCGAACGCCGGAAAGCCAGCGCATGATCGTCTGTTTCGACATCGGCGGCACCGCCATCAAGGGTGCCGTGGCTTACAGTGCCGACGATATCCGCCCGTTTCCCCGCCATCCGACACCGATCCATGACTTCGACGCCTTCGTCGCGACGCTGGCTTCCGTCATTGCCGAGGCCGGGGCACGACCGGACTGCGTCGCGATCTCGATTGCCGGCGTGATCGACCCCGACACTTCGAATGCCGTCGTTGCCAATATACCATGCATCCATGGGCGACCGTTGCAAGCCGATCTCGAACAGTGCCTTGGCCTGCCCGTGATAATTGCCAATGACGCCGATTGTTTTGTCCTCGCCGAGGCCAGCATCGGTGCGGCCAAGGGGCATCGCGTCGTTTTCGGCATCATTCTCGGCACCGGCGTCGGTGGCGGTCTGGTTATCGATGGCAAGCTGATCAACAGCGACGGCGGTTTTGCCGGCGAGTGGGGCCATGGCCCCATTTCCGCAACCGAAGCAGGTGATCCGCCAGCCCGCATTCCACGGTTCCAGTGCGGCTGCGGACAGAAGGGGTGCATTGATGCGATCTGCAGCGCGCGCGGACTGGAGAAACTGCACCAGCATCTGCATGGCGAGGCGCTGACCAGCGAGGAAATCCTGTCGGACTGGCAAAAGGGCGATCCGCTGGCCGAACGCACCATCGACGTCTATGTCGACATCATCGCCGATCCGCTGGCGCTGGTCATCAACTTGACGGGGACGACGATCCTGCCGGTCGGTGGTGGGCTGTCGAACGTTCCGGCTCTGATTTCCGCCATCGACACCACCGTGCGAACCCGCATCCTGCGGCGTTTCGAAAAACCGATCGTCATTCCAGCCGAATGCCGCGTCGAGCCCGGCCTGATCGGCGCTGCCGTGCTCGGCCTGAGTGCGGCCAGGGACATGGGTTCACGCCTGAGGACCATTTGATGGACATGCTGGTCAAGCTCTACGATTTGCAGCCCGATGCCGGTCTCGATCGACGAATGGCCAATCAGGATATCAGGCTACGCCGAGCGCTGGTCCCGGAACTGAAGTCGATCTGCGACTGGATCGAACCACGTTTTGGTTCCGGCTGGGCAGCCGAAGCGACAGCCGCCATCATGCGCCAGCCGGTCACCTGTTTCATCGCACACCAGGGGCCCGTGCTGCTCGGTTTCGCCTGTCATGATGCGACGATGAAGGGCTTCTTCGGCCCGACCGGCGTCGACGAGGCAGCACGCGGCAAGGGCGTCGGGCATGCTCTGTTGATCACCACGCTGCTCGACATGCATGCCCAGGGCTATGCCTATGCGATCATCGGCGGTGCCGGACCGATGGAATTTTATCAGAAGAGCGTCGGCGCGGTGCCGATCGAGGGCTCTAAGCCCGGCATCTATCGCGGCATGATCCCGACCGCAGCCCCGAGCGGCGTCTCGGGTTAGGTTTCAGCCGAGCTCAAGCGTCGTGATCGCAAACACGCCATCCGCTTCCACAGCCGGCGGTGCTCCGCGATACATGCGCGCCGTCATGAAGCCGCGCTTGAACCCGCAGGCCGCCAGATGCACACTGAACGCCTGCTGGTATTCCGGTACATCGACATGCACAGCGGCGCCGGCAAGGCGGTCAAGGCAGGCATCGAGCAGTGCGATGGCAACGGTCTCGCTGGACGCAAACAATGGCCCGATCTTGTAGCCATCGACACAAGGCCGCAGAACCGCGTAGCCATCAACATCCCCCACGTGGTGCCCATCCTTGCGGCTGATCATCACCTCCCGTGGCGCGCCGAGCCATGCCTGCAAGAAACTGCCGCGTGCAACCGGGAAAAACCGCCGATCAAAGGCAACGATTTCAGCCGCATCGTTCGGTCCAGCACGACTCACATTCGTCTCGACACCGCTGTTGGCACCCGTGCCGGCCCCCGACCAACGGCCGGACCAACGGCCCGACCAACGGAATGTCCGATAATGCGGAATAAAGCCCATGCGACCATAATTTTCCTGTTGCTCTACCACGCCGTCGAGCCCGATCACCGCATCGCCGAGATGCTCCATGCCAGCATCCCAGACCTGGCGACCAAGGCCCCGTCCGCGAAAATCCGGATGGCAGATATAGAGGCCGATGAAGCCGAAACCGCCATAGGAGACAGCCGAGATACCAGCTGCCAAACGGCCATCGACCAGACAGCCGATAAATCCCTGCGGATCAACCGCCCGAAAAGCGGCAGCATCCTCCGAGCCCGGATTCCAGCCCTCGTCTGCCGCCCAGTCGACCAGCTTCTCGACTTCGCCCAAGGTCAATACGCGGATTTCGGCAGAAGCCATGCTGCCCTCACCCAGCCATGACGGCTGGCGAGAAACGCTCGAGCACGCCCAGATAGGGCTTGTCGATCGGCGTCGCATAGGCGCCGGATTTTGCGGTCGAAAGCCCAAGCGCAACCAGCGCTTCGGCCTGCTTCACTGCTGCGGCCACACCATCGACCACCGGCACGCCGAATTCGTGGCGCAGTTCAAGCGTGAGGTCGGCCATGCCCGCACAGCCGAGCACGATCGCCTCGGCGCGGTCGTCGCGAAGCGCCGCCGCGATCTCGCGGCGCAACCTGTCGCGCGCGTTGGAATTCGGATCTTCCAGCGACAGCACAGGCACGTCGGCGGCCCGCACCTTGCAGCGTCCGCTCATGCCATAGCGATGCACCAGATGTTCAACCGGCAGCCGCGACCGCTCCATCGTGGTGACGATGGAAAAACGCTGTGCAATAAACGATGTCGCGGCCACCGCCGCCTCGCAAATGCCGATGACCGGGATCGAGGCCAGTGCGCGTGCCGCATCGAGCCCCGTATCGTCGAAACAGGCGATAACGATTGCCTGCGCCCCTGCCCGTTCCGCCTTGGCGATTTCGACCAGAAGCCCCGGAATAGCAAAGACCTCGTCGTAATAGCCTTCGATCGACACAGGCCCCATCGACGAGGTGATCGCCTCGATCTCGGTGCCGGCATTGGCCACGCGACGCGCTGCATCTGCGATCGTCGCCGTCATGCTGGCGGTCGTATTCGGATTGATGACTGCTATTTTCATGCGTTCAACCCTGGTTCCTGCGGCGGCTCATGCCGACAATCAGGCCCAGTGTTCCGGCAATCACGAGGAAGGAAAAGACCGTCGTCACGGTGCCGAGCGCATACAGCACCGGCGTCGTCACATTGGTCGTCATGCCGTAGATCTCCAGCGGCAGCGTGTTGTATGTGCCGGCCGTCATCAGGGTACGAGCAAATTCGTCATAGGACAATGTAAAGCCGAACAGGCCGACACCGATCAGGCTCGGTGCGATGATTGGCAGCACGACATGGGCAAAGGTCTGCCACGGCGTGGCGCCGAGATCGCGCGCCGCCTCTTCATAGGCCGGCGAGAAGCGGTTGAAGATGGCAAACATGATCAAGACGCCGAACGGCAGTGTCCAGGTCAGATGTGCGCCGAAGCCGGACGAATACCAGGCCGGCTGCAGGCCAATCTGCTGGAAGAGCACGCCGATACCGAGAGAAATAACGATCGACGGCACCACGAGACTGGCGACCGACAGATAGAATAGCGCCGTGGCACCTGCAAATTTGCGCCGGAACGCAAGACCGGCAAGCAGCGACACAACCACCGTCACCACCATGACCATCAGCCCGAGCATCAACGAACGCCGGAACGAACCGCCGAAATCGCCGACCGCCTGGGTCTGGAACAGGTTGATGAACCAGTGGACGGAGACACCGTTCAGCGGGAAGGTCAGGCCGCCATTCGGACCCTGGAAAGACAGGATCAGGATCGCCGATAGTGGTCCATAGAGGAAGAGGACAAACAGGGCGAAGAAGATCGCCAGGACGTAGAATTCGCGGGAGCGGGTTTCGCTGTTCATGCTCAGAGTTCCTTGCGGATATCGACGACGCGCAGGATGGCCGCAACCATCATCAGCACGATGATCAGGAGAACCACGGCATTGGCGGCCGCCGCCGGATATTGTAGCAGCGACATCTGGTTCTTCATCATCAACGCAACAGAAGCGCTCTGGCCGCCGGACATCACCTGCACGGTGGAGAAATCGGCCATGACAAGCGTCACGACGAAGATCGTTCCGATCGCCATGCCGGGCTTGGCCAGCGGGATGATGACATTGGTGAGCGTCTGCCAGCCGGATGCGCCGGCATCACGCGCAGCCTCCATCAGCGACTTGTCGATGCGCATCATCGTGTTGAAGATCGGCGTCACCATGAACAGTGTGTAGAGATGCACCATCGCAAGCACCACGGCGAAATCGGAATAGAGCAGCCACTCGATCGGCTGAGGAATGATGCCGGCGCCGACGAGCGTATTGTTGATCAGCCCGTTGCGGCCCAGCACCGGGATCCAGGAGATCATCCGGATGATGTTCGACGTCAGGAATGGCACGGTACAGACGAGAAACAGCACCATCTGCATCGACGAGGTGCGGATATGGAAGGCGAGAAAATAGGCGACCCAGAAACCGATGAACAATGTGATCGCCCAGACGATGAAGGCGAATTTCAATGTGTTGAGATAGGTCTTCCAGGTGACCCAGGAGCCCAGCGTCTCGGTATAATTGAAGGTGACGAAATCCGGGTACATCTGGGCAAAGTCGTAGTCCCAGAAACTGACCACGCTGATCATCAGGATCGGCAGCAGCAGGAACCCGCCGAGGATGAGGGTCAAAGGCAGTGCCTGCAGATAGGCAGGCAGCCACGACGGCAGTTTGATGACACGCTTCGGCTTCGGCTCGCCGACGCCTAGGAACCGCACTGTCGCCATGGTTTCCGTCTCCTGTTATCAGTCCAAGTCTGCCCCTCATCCGGCTGCCGCCACCTTCTCCCCGTAAACGGGGAGAAGGTTCGTTGCGGTTGCCGTTTTGCCCCTTAGCCCCGCCTGCGGGGAGAAGGTCCCGGCAGGGGGATGAGGGGCGATGTTGTATGCATCAGGCCGCGATGAATTCGTTCCAGCGGCGAACCATGTAGCGGTCTTCGTCCATCACGGAGTTCCAGCACGCCACCTTGCCCATGCGCTCTTCGAACGAGCCGCCATCGCGGACTGCACCGGCCTTTTCCATGACCTTGCCGTCCGGTGCGACGATATCGCCCTGGGCGGCCTTGCCCTCGATCCAGTAGCCCCATTCGTCAGCCGACATGTGTTCCTTGGCGGTTTCCATGGCAGCGGAGTAGTAGCCCTGACGGTTGAGATAAGCGCCGACCCAACCGGACGTGTACCAGTTGATGTATTCATAGGCGGCGTCGAGCTGCGCGCCCTGCAGATGCGAGGCCAGACCCAGACCGCCGCCCCACGAACGATAGCCTTCCTTGAGCGGCTGATACTTGCAGGCGATGCCCTTGCCGCGCACGGCAGCAACAGCCGGTGACCACATCGACTGGATAACGACTTCGCCCGAGGCCATCAGGTTGACGCTCTCGTCGAACGACTTCCAGAAGGCGCGGAACTGACCGTCCTGCTTGGCCTTGATCAGGAATTCGATCGTCGCATCGATTTCCGCCTTGGTCATGTTGCCCTTGTCGGCATAGGTGATGTTGCCCATGGCTTCCATGATCATCGCGGCATCCATGATGCCGATCGACGGGATATTCAGGATCGAGGTCTTACCCTTGAAGGCCGGGTCCATGATATCGGCCCAGGTGGTGATTTCGCGACCGACGAGGTCGGGGCGGATGCCGAGCGTATCGGCATTGTAGATGGTCGGAACCATCGTGAACAATTCCGTTTCGCTCTTGGCGAACGTCTTGTCGCCGGCCTTTTCGACATAACCGACGGTGTGCGGAGCCGTGCCCTGCGCGATGACGCTGTCCGGCGTCAGCTTGCCGTTTTTGAACAGCGGCACGATCTTGTCGTAATATTTCAGCTTCTTCACATCCATCGGCTGGATGACGCCGGCCGGGAAGACCTTCTTCAGGATCCAGTATTCGATGTCGGCGATGTCATAGGAGTTCGGCTGGGTCACGGCGCGCTGGGCAGCGGCGTCGCTGTCCGTTGCCGTCATTTCCAGCGTGATGCCGAGGTCGGCCTTGCACTTTTCGGCGATCGCATTGAGGTTCGACACACCGGTGCCGAACTGGCGCAGCGTGATCGGGTTCTGCGCCCAGATGGTCGGGAAACCGGTGATCACGCCAGAACCGGCAGCAAGGCCGGCAGCAGCAGATGCCGTTTTCAGAAGCGAGCGGCGGCTAATGCCCTTGGTTGGTTTGGTTGTCTCTGACATGCGCTGTTCTCCTTGTTATGATGGTATTGTTTCAGTGGCCGATACGTCCCAGAACGATCGAATCCGTGTCATCCCATGACAGGGTGACGACCTCGCCAACCTTGACGGGGGCAGCAAAGAAGGCCGCGTCGGTGAGGACTGCGGTGAACTCGTCGGTAAAGGCGGTGGTGATCGTCAGCTTCACCTTGGCACCGAGATATTCGAGATTGGAAATGATCCCGTCGAAACCGAGCCCGGTAGCCGGTGCAGCGCCCAGACGGACATGGTCCGTGCGGATGGCGATATCGGCGGTTTCGTCTTCGACCGGCGCCTGCCCTTTGGCAAAGAAGCGACCGCCACCGCTAACCTCGATGAAAAGACCGTTTTCGGTGCGCTCGACGATCCGGCCCGACAGCACATTGTGATCGCCCATGAAGCGCGCGACAAAAGCAGTCGCCGGTGCCTCGAACACGACGCGCGGATGGGCCGCTTGCTCGATGCGCCCTTCGTTCATCACCACGATCAGGTCGGCGAGCGCCATGGCTTCTTCCTGGCTATGGGTGACATGCACGAAGGTGATGCCGAGCGAGGTCTGCAGCTTCTTCAGTTCCGCCCGCATGCGGATCTTGAGAAACGGATCGAGTGCAGACAGCGGCTCGTCGAGCAACAGCGCCTCGGGATTGGTGATCAAGGCGCGGGCCAGCGCCACGCGCTGCTGCTGCCCACCGGAAAGCTGGGCCGGCCGCCGCGTCGCATAGGGCTCGAGCTGCATCAGCTTCAGCATGTCCATCGCCTTGCGACGGCGCTCTTCCTTTTCGACGCCCTTCATCTTCAAACTGAAGGCGACATTGTCGACAAGATCGAGATGCGGAAACAGCGCATAGGACTGGAACATCATCGCCGTGCCACGCTTGGCCGGCGGCAGGTCTGTCACCACCGCATTGCCGAGACGCACATCGCCGGAGGAGACGCTTTCATGGCCAGCAATCATGCGGAGCGTCGACGTCTTGCCGCAACCGGACGGGCCGAGCAGGCAGCAATAGGTGCCGGACGGTATTTTCAGACTGATGGCATGCACCGCAGTGGTATTGCCGTAAACCTTGGAGACGGCGGCGATATCGATCTCTGCTGCTTTGCTCATGATAACTCCCTCATCTGCAATAAGGGAATGCATATGCCGTGCCAGTTTCAGGCGATCCGGCTAAGTGCTTGGATTCTCGAATGCCATTGTGCACTGCGCAAAAGACATAAGCATCCGGCAAACCTGTATGCACAAAAATTAATCGATTGCGATCAATCTATACACAAGATTGTATGCAATCTGAAAAAGCGATCATAGACAATGCGGGTTTCAATTTTCCGTAGCTGCCGCTAAATAGAGGCAACACCGGATTGAACCATGTCTCTCAAAGTCACGTCTCACCGCCAGCTCGACCAGAACCAGGAAGATCGCGCCCGCGCCATCCGCGATGCGCTGCGCGATGCCATCGTCGATCGACGCCTTGCGCCCGGCACCAAGCTGTCGGAAGCCGAGGTCGGCACCCTGTTTGATGTCAGCCGGACGGTGGTGCGCGATGCACTGCAGATGCTTGCCTTCGAAGGCCTGGTGCGCACCGAGCGCAACCGCGGCGCCTTCGTCTCCAACCCGAGCACCGAGGAAGCCCGCCAGGTCTTTGCATCACGTCGCCTGATCGAAGCCGGTATCATTGCAGCTGCCGCCGAACGACTGACGCCAGCCGATATCGCTCTGTTTCGCGAGCAGTTGCATGAAGAAGAACGCCATCGCAACGAACGCGGCGCCAGCGCGCGCCGCGCCGAGATCAAGGCCTCGGGTGACTTCCACCTGCTGCTTGCAAGGGTCGCAGGCAATGCGGTGCTGGGAAAGTTCATGGACGAACTCGTGGCCCGCTCCTCGCTGGTCATTGCGCTGTACGGTCGAACCGGCGTTTCAAGCTGCGGCCATGACGAACATGGCGACATTCTCGACGCTCTGGAAAAAGGCGACATTGCCCGCGCCACGCATCTGATGATGCACCATATCGACCACATCGAGGCCGACCTCGACCTGGCGCTGAGCGAGACCCGGACACTGAAGGATGCCCTGGCGCTCTGAAGGTGTGAGTTGGACGGCTCAGTTCAGCCACAGATGGATAAGTGCCGCCTCCGGCGTTTCGGCCCCGCCGTTTTCCACACCAGCAGCCCATAGACCAGCCCCGGCAGCATAGGCACCAGGCTGCAGCCCGCCAGCCTCGCACTGGCTGACCGCACGAACTGGCTTGCCGCCAGAGACTGCCTTTGCAAGGGCAGCAAGCACCGCCTGATCCGCCATCGCCGTCCCTGAACCGAAGACCCGCAGCACCGCGCCGTCAAGCACATCCAGCGCGGCCGCAAGGAACACCCCGTCAATGCCGGGTGACAGAGACAGAATGGCCAGGCGCTTGTCGGAGAACAGGCGCGATTGCGCCGGCTGCAGCGGTGGTTGGGGCTGGGAGCAGAACGCATCCTCAGCCTGGCTGTCGTGTTTGACGAGTCCGGCCGCAGGCAGAAGCTTGCCGGCGAAGGCCAGAAACACGCCAGCGCCTGGGGCAAGGGCAGTGCCGATCGCCAGAGCAAGATTGCCCTCGGCATCGGCATTTTGACCGAGCGGCTTCATCGAGCCGCAAAGGACCACGCGACGCGCCTCTCCCGCCAAAGCCTGCGACAGGGCGGCACCGGTGAAGGACATAGTGTCGGAGCCATGCGTCACAATCACCGGCATGTCAGGATGCGACCGGATCACCGTCAGCATGATATTCCAGTGGCTGGGGCCAACATCGGCACTGTCGAGCAGCGGGTCGAAGATGTGGCGAACGAGCGTTATCCCCGCCGGCAGCATCGCCTCCAGCGCGGCTTCCACCATGCCGGCCTGCGGCGCAAGGCCGTCCGGTGTCGGCACCATGCCGATCGTGCCCCCGGTGTGGATGAGCAACAGTTTCATTCGTGTCTCCCTGCCCTTGTCGGCACCTGAGACGCCGTCTTAGGCGAGCACATGGCCAAGATCAATGCAGGGGTGAAAGCGAGAAATATCGCCATGACCCGATGATATGAAACAGCCGGGTCATGGAGGGCAGTAGAGTTATGCCTTGCTGCGCGACGCGATATAGGCACGCCAGCCACCAAGTTCGGTCACTTCCTGCGCGCCCTTTATCGCGTACGGTTCGCAAAGGAAGCCGGACACCTGGCTCGCGTCATCCAGCGTCACCTTGCCGATCCCCAGTGGCGCCGGAATGTTCTGCACGAAACGTCCGAAGGCGGCAGGCGTCACCTTCCACACCTCGACCTCCAGCCCCTTGCCTGCGAAGCCCGGCTCACGGATCAGACCGGGCTTCGGCGGCACGGTATTCGGCAGGACAAAGAGGCGATAATCGGCCGCCGTGCGGCAGGTCTTCACCAACCGCCCACCGGGACCAGTCAGTTCGTGGTTGAGCGGCATGCCGGTGAGATGCGCACCGACCACCACGATCGTGACGAGACCATCGTCCGGTTCCCCGACGCGACTGGCATCCGGAATGACAGCCGACTTGTCCTTGCCCATGCCGGCGGCAAGCGTCCGGTGCATGGCATCGGCAAATGGAGCCAGCGCATCGTCGGAAAAGGACGGGCCAAACAGCGTCACGCCGGCTGGCAGATGATCGTCGGAATCAAAACCGGCAGGAATGGCGATCGCCGCATAGCCGAACAGATTGGCGAAATTGGTGTAGCGGCCGAAATGACCGTTGTGCACGATCGGATCGGCCAGCATGTCCTCGACCGTGTAGGTCGTCGGCGAGGTCGGCAGCATCAGCACATCGAGCTTCTCCCACTCGACCAGCGTCTTTTGCCTGAGTGCGCCGAGCTTGTACTGCCCCTCGAATGCGGCAACCGCATCATAAGCCTTGGCGCCCTCGATGATGGTCCGCACAGTCGGATCGAAATCATCGGCATTGGTGCCGATGAAATCCTTGACCGCCGCCAGGCGCTCGGCCACCCATGGGCCATTGTAGAGCAGTTCGGCCGCTTGGCGGAACGGCGCGTAATCGAAGGGCACGATGGTGGCGCCCAGCGACTTTGCTCGCTCGATCGCCGCGTCGTATAGTACCTCCACCTGACGATTACCGAAGAATTCGCGCTCAGTGCCATCCAGCACTCCGATCCGAAGCCCCGCGACCGGCAGGCTGGCGGGAACCGCCTTGCGGGAATAAGGATCGCCTGCATCATAGCCGTCCACGACCTTGCGGATCGCGACCCCATCGCCGACGGTCGCGGCGAAGACCGTGACAACATCGACGCTGCGGCAGGCCGGCACAACGCCGACATTCGGCACCAGACCTGGCGTCGGCTTAATGCCGACGAGGTTGTTGAACGCGGCAGGCACGCGGCCGGAACCGGCGGTATCGGTGCCCAGCGCAAAACTTGCGAGGCCCGAAGCGACGGTCACGGCGGAACCGGAAGACGACCCCCCCGAAACATAGGCCTTGTCGAAGACCGAGCGCGGCGCGCCATAGGGTGAGCGCGTACCGTTCAGGCCTGTGGCAAACTGGTCGAGATTGGTCTTGCCGATCACCAGCGCCCCGGCGGCTTTCAACCGGGCAACGACGGTGGAATCTGTCGCCGGATCATAGGCAAAGGCCGGGCAGGCTGCAGTCGTCGGCAGGCCCGCCGCGTCGATATTGTCCTTGACGGCAAACGGCACGCCCCAGAGCGGCAGGCTGTTCGGTTCCGGCGCCCGCGCCATAAGTTCCCCGGCAGCCGTTCGCAGAACATCATCCGGTGTCTCGGTGATGAAAATTGCCGGATCGTCGGATGCCCTGCGACGGGCAATCACCTCTTCGACCAGCGCGAGAGGTGTCAGACCAGCGGCATAGGCGGTCTTGAGCGACGAAAGATCGAGAATGGTGGGGAGCATCAGATTTCCTCCAGCACGACCAGCACATCGCCGGCCTTGACGTTGCGCCCCGGACCGGCGCGAAGATCGCGAACCGTGCCTGCGGCGTGAGCGGTGACGTTGATTTCCATTTTCATGGATTCGATGATGGCAAGCGTATCGCCGGACGCGACCGTCTGTCCCTGTTCGACAAGCACTTTCCAGATGTTTCCCGGCACCGCACTTTCGACCCCGAAGCACCCCTCGGGAATATCGCCACCAAGACCGGGACCCACACCTTCATTGACGATGAAGCTGTCGAGCCCCTGTTCCTTCCAGCGCAGGCGTTCGGTTTCGAACGCCGCCTGCTGCTTCTGCTTGAATGCGCCGATGCTCGCGGCATTGGCGGCAAGCTCCGCCTCATAGGCAGCGTAGGAAAACTCCCCCTCTTCGATCCTGAGCGGATAGCCGCCATGCGGGAAGGCAGCCCGCGCTTCGGTCAGCTCTTCATGGCTGACGGGGAAGAAACGGATCTGGTCGAAGAAATCGAGCAGCCAGGGTTTTTCCTTGTGGAAGACCGGTGTCTGGCGCCAGGTATTCCACACCTGGATTGTGCGGCCGAACAGCTGATAGCCGCCAGGCCCCTCCATACCGTAGATGCACATATAGGCGCCACCGATCCCGACGGCGTTTTCCGGTGTCCACGTGCGCGCCGGATTATACTTGGTGGTCACCAGCCGATGACGGGGATCAAGCGGCGTTGCGACAGGGGCGCCGAGATAGACATCGCCAAGCCCCATGACCAGGTAGGAGGCGTTAAAGATCGTGTCCTTCACCGCCTGCTCGTCGGCAAGGCCATTGATGCGACGGATGAACTCGATGTTCGACGGGCACCAGGGCGCGTTCGGACGCACCAGTTCCTGATATTTCCGCATCGCGAGTTCCGCCTGCGGATCGTTCCACGACAGCGGCAGATAGACGGTACGGCTCGGCACCGTCACCGCCTGCGCTGGCGGCAGGCCAGCCTCGATCTCCTTCAACAGACCGAGCAGGCGGCTGCGGGCCAGCGTCGTTCCGTCATAATGGATCTGCAGCGAGCGGATGCCGGGCGTCAGATCGATCAGCCCCGGCAGCTTTGCCGCCGTCACCGCCTGCATCAGCAGATGAACGCGCAGGCGCAGCGAAATATCGAGCTGCATCTCGCCATATTCGACGAGAAGATTGTCATCGCCTTGGCGGCGGTAAACTACATGAACGGGGCCGCTGTCGTTGGTGGCCAGAATGGGGGAGCCGATGGCGAGTGCCAGACGGGAGGCTGACGCCACGGCTTCGTGAACACCCCCTCTGCCCTGCCGGGCATCTCCCCCACACGGGGGGAGATTTGTGCCACGCCCGCCTCGGCACTTTCAGAAAGCAACCTCGCCCCGATTTCAGCCGAAGCGGCAGGCGAGACCACGGCATCCCTGATCTCCCCCCGTGTGGGGGAGATGTCCGGCAGGACAGAGGGGGGTGCAGCCGACACAACTCTCGAATCATCGAGACTGGCATCCCCATCCCGCGCCACCGGATGAAACCGGATCCTGTCGCCCGGCTTGAACTGGCCCATCTTCCACTGCTCGTCACGCGCGATCACCGCCGGGCAGACGAAACCGCCAAGGCTTGGCCCATCGGGCCCAAGGATGATCGGCATGTCGCCGGTAAAATCGATCGCGCCGATCGCATAAGCATTGTCATGCAGGTTCGAGGGGTGCAGCCCCGCCTCGCCGCCATCGGTGCGTGCCCATTTCGGCGCAGGCCCGACCAGCCGCACTCCGGTACGGGCAGAGTTGAAATGCACCTCGTATTCGGTCGAAAATAGGGTTTCGATATCCTCCTCGAGAAAGAAATCGGGGGCGCCATGCGGACCATAGACCACACCGACGGTCCAGTCGCGGGAAAGCACAGCAGGCTCGCTCGCGGCTTTCGCCGCCGGCTGCGGTACCCTAGCGAGCCTGAGCACATGGCCGGCACGCAGCGTCCCCGTGGCATTGCCGCCGAACTGGCCAAGCCCGAAGGTTGCGCGCGAACCGAGCACGACCGGAGCAGCAAAGCCGCCCGCCACCGCCAGATAGGCACGCTGCCCTGCCCCTTGGATGGAGCCGATGGCCAGCGTCTGCCCGGCCTTCACCTTGACCAGAGTCCCGTGCGGCACCGGATTGCCATCCAATGCCATCGGCATCACCGCGCCGGCAAGTGCCACAACCACATCGGAGAAGAACTTCAGCATCGGACCGGACACGGTCAGCTCAAGCGCTGCCGTCTCGTCACCATTGCCGACCAGCCGATTGGCATGACGGAAGGATCGCGCGTCCATCGGACCACTCGGCGGCACGCCGACATGCCAGAGGCCGAGCCGCCCCGGCAATTCCTGCAGGCTTGACTGCGCCCCGGGCGCAATCACCTCGATCACATCGGGCACGAAATCGAAATCCTTCAGCGCTGTCGTCGCGACATCACCGCTGCTGAAAAGTTCAGACGCCGCAATGGCTTTCAGATATTCCAGATTGGTCTCGATACCCGATAGCGCCGTACCTTCCAGCGCCTTTGACAATGCCGCGATCGCTAAGGCGCGATCATCGGCCGACACGATCACCTTTGCCAGCATCGGATCGTAGAAGGGCGTCACTTCGGTACCTGTCTCGATCCAGCCATCGACGCGCACACCGTCCGGAAACACCACCTCGGTCAGCAGGCCGGCACTGGGGCGAAAGCCCGCATGCGGCATCTCGGCATAGATCCGCGCTTCTATCGCCGCGCCCTTGGGCTGAAGCGCCTCATTGCCGGACAGCACATCCTCGCCCGCCGCCTGGCGGATCATCCATTCGACCAGATCGACACCGAAGACCGCTTCCGTCACCGGATGCTCGACCTGCAGACGCGTATTAACCTCGAGGAAGTAGAACTCTTCACGAGCCGGATCGTAGATGAACTCCACAGTACCGGCTGATGCGTATTTCACCTTCTGGCCGAGAGCGACAGCCGCCGCATGCAGCCTCGCGCGCACGCTGTCCGAAAGACCCGGCGCCGGCGTTTCCTCGATCACCTTCTGGTTCCGCCGCTGTAGTGAGCAGTCGCGCTCACCGAGCGCGATCACCCGGCCCGCGCCGTCGCCGAAGATCTGCACCTCGACATGGCGGGCCTTGGCGACGAAGCGTTCAAGATAGACGCGGGCATCGCCAAAACTCGATTTCGCCGTGCGCTGCACGCTGTCAAACGAGGCCTTCAGGCTCTCGGCGTCGTGGCAAAGGGACATGCCGATGCCGCCACCGCCGGCGGTCGATTTCAGCATCACCGGATAGCCGATCGTCTCCGCCGCCATCAGCGCCGCGTCGCCGCTGTCGAGCAGGTCCGATCCCGGCAGTAGCGGAACGCCGCTGTCGCGCGCCAGTTCACGCGCCGTGTGCTTCAGCCCGAAATCAGCAATATTGGCCGGGCTCGGACCGATGAAGCTGATGCCCTCGGTTTTCAGCCGCTCGGCAAAGCCGATGTTTTCCGAGAGGAAACCATAGCCGGGGTGGACGGCTTGCGCGCCCGTCTGCCTGCAGGCGGCAATCACCGCGTCGACATTCAGATAGCTCTCCGAAGCCGGTGCCGGCCCGAGCCGCACCGCCTCGTCGGCCATCAACACGGCCTTGCAAAACCGGTCGGCATCGGAATAGACCGCCACCGAGGCGATCCCCATTTTCTGCAGCGTGCGAATGACACGCACCGCGATCTCGCCGCGATTGGCAATGAGTACCTTGTTGAACATCAGGCGTCCTCACCATCCCAGACGAGCACGCGTACCGGGGTCGGATCGAAGCCGTTGCAGGGATTGTTGATCTGCGGGCAGTTGGAGATCACCAGCAGCACGTCCATCTCGGCCTTCAGTTCGACATAGTCTCCCGGCGCCGAAATACCGTCGACGATGGTCATCTCCCCGCTCGGCTCGATCGGCACATTCATGAAAAGATTGATGTTGGGAACGACATCGCGCTTGCTCATGCCATGCTTGGAAACCTCGATGACGAAGTTGTCGCGGCACGCATGCAGGTATTTGACGCCATGGCCGAAGCGCACGGTATTGCTCTCGCAGGAGCAGGCGCCGGCAGACGTGTCGTGACGGCCGCAGGTATCGGCCGTCATGGTCAGCATCACCCGGCCCTCGTTGGAAATAACCCTCGTGCCGGTGGAGATGTAGGCCGCTCCCTGCTCTCGCATCGTATCCTGGCTGGAATAGCGCTCGGAGAAGTCATCGGCATTGTAGAACAGCGTGTCAATCGCCTGCTGGCCATAGCTGTCTTCGATGCGCACGGTCTGCCCGGCCTTGATCACCGTCGAGAACGGCGCCTCGGCCGCAATGTAGTGATCCTGCACGGCGTTGGAGAGCGTGCGGGTGGCGGACGTCTGGATGAAATTGGTCATGGCTCCGCTCCCTCTCAGATCGCTGCAAACGCGTTGTTTTCAAACCCGCGAACGGCCTCGGCGGTGGCGGTCCGGCAAAGATCATCTGCCGCCGGCTCGACAGCCGCGATGCGGGTAACAGTCACCGGATTGGGCGCATAGACCGGGTTGGGATCGAGCGGATGCGGGCAATTGGAAAAGCCGACGATCATGTCCATCTCGGCGCGCAACTCGACATAGTCGCCATCCGCCACGAGATCAGGCTTCCAGAGGAACTTGCCTTCGGCGTCAACACGCACCGGCGCAAACAGCGCAAGCGCCGCCGGGATGTCACGCTTGTCGAGGCCAGCCTTGGTCGTCAGCAGTACGAGATTGTCGCGCGTATTGCGCAATGCCGGACCATTGGCACCCGCATATTTCTGAGCATTCGACGCGGTCGTCGAACCGCCCATCAGGCAGTCATGTGCGCCCGACGAATCCTCGACGATCGAGAACATCACCTTGCCCATGTCGGAGAAGATCACCCGGCCCTTGCCGAGCCCGGTCGTCCACTGCACTTTGACCGTATCCGGCAGGTTCATGCGCTCGGTCGTATCGACAGCGTTCCAGGCGACGACGGAGACAGTCGAGTGACCCTGATCGAGCGCGATGCGCAAGACCTCGTTGGTCCTGACACGGGTTGACCAGTACCAGCCACCCGGAATGACCTCGCGGTGCAGGATAGCGCTGTCCGCGATCGCAGGCGCCGGTTTCTCGCTCTTGGCCGGCAAGGCCTTCGGGGCAAATTCAAGCCCCTTCTTCTGATGCTCTTCGTAGCGCGCACGGTTTTCGGCGATTTCTTCGGGGGAACGTCTGATATGCACGGTTCGTCTCCTATCATCGGATGGCCGGGTCGTCCCGGCTAGTGACCTTGGCTAGGAACCGGGCCGTCCCGGTCGGGTCGAATGAGAGAGGCCTCGCCCGCCTTGCGGGGTGGCCAGATGGTTATGTCCTTGGTGATATTGGCGCCGTAGCGCAGCTTTTCCTCGGGCCGGTCGCGCGGTCGCTCGAAGGCAACGACCCGCGTCGCCAAAGTGAAGGCCTCGCGCATGTCATGCGTGACCATGACCACGGTCATCGGCGCGTCATGCCAGAGACGTTTCATCAGCACATGGATCTCGGCTCGGATGCCCGGATCGAGTGCACCGAAGGGTTCGTCGAGCAGCAGCACCTTCGGCCGCATGACCAGCGCCTGGGCAAGCGCAAGCCGCTGCTGCATCCCGCCGGAAAGCTGGGCCGGATACTTGTCTTCGGAACCCGAAAGGCCGACGGCCGCGATCATCGCACGGGCCTCTTCGACCGCCTGCCGCCGTGCCGCGCCAAACAGTCTGGCGCTCAGCCGCGCCGCCCTGAGTTCCTTGCCGAGCAGCACATTGCCGAGCACGGTCAGGTGCGGAAACACCGAATACCGCTGAAAGACGACGCCGCGATCCGGCCCCGGCTCCGCCGGCAAAGGCTCGCCGTCGAGCAGGATCGTGCCACGGGTCGGACGCTCCTGCCCGAGCAGCATGCGCAGGAAGGTGGTCTTGCCGCAGCCGGATGGACCGACCAGTGCCACGAAGGCGCGAGAAGCAATGTCGATCGACACGTTCTCCAGCACGATCTGGTCGCCATATTCCTTCCAGACGTCCTTGATGCTGATCGCGCTCATGCCTGCTTCTCCAGGTCCGACCAGGGGAAGACAGCGACGCGCACGCGGTCGAGCAGGTAATCGGTCAACACGGCAAGCAGCGTGATCCACAGCACGTAAGGAAAGATCACATCCATCGCCAGATAACGGCGAACCAGGAAGATCCGGTAACCGAGACCGCTGTCGGACGAGATCGCCTCCGCTGCGATCAGAAACAGCCATGCAGGCCCAAGCTGCAGGCGCAGGCAGGTCAAAAGCCGTGGCAGGACCTGCGGCAGCACGACACGCAAGCCGATCTGCCAGGAATTGCCGCCCAGCGTCTCGGCCTTGATGATCTGCTCGCGCGGCAATTCCAGCGCTTTCAAGGCCAGATCGCGGATCATGATCGGCGCAACCCCGATGACGATCAACGTCACCTTGGAGGCTTCGCCAAGTCCCATCACGATGAACAGGATCGGCAGCAGCGCCAAAGGCGGCACCATCGAGACCGCAGCGACAAATGGCGCCAGCAGTGAACGCACATAGGGCAGCATGCCGATCAGCAAGCCGATGATCAGCGCAATCAGCGTCGAGATGCCGAGCCCGGCAGACAGGCGCAGCAGGCTCGCCAAGGTATCGGCCCAGAGAATGTAATCGCCCGTGCGCGGATCGGCGACAAAGGCCAGCCGGTTGATCGCCTCGGCAAAGCCGGCAAAGCCCGGCAAGAGCTTGTCATTGGCATTGTCGGCAAGCCGCGCTGCCGAGCCCATTGCATAGGCGATCAGCACAAGGGCGAAAGGCGCAAGCGTCAGCGCCAGACGGGCACCATTGCTCGGTCGCGCATTGATCCAGCGCATCGGGGAAACCTCCATCGAAGACAGCCAGGAGGCCGGGTGAAAAAATCCCGGCCGCGCTGAACTCAGAGCGCGCCCTTGGCGGCTGCATCCATGTAGGTGGCGGTGAAGCGGAACTTAACGTTGCCCTTGTCACCGAGAACCGCGCCATCCGGCATCTCGATGCCGATCACGTCGGCGGATGCCGCACCGCTGCCGAGCAGGCCCTTCTCGAACAGGAAGGCACGCACCAGATCCATCGTCTTGGAGAGGTCCGGCGATGTGGTGAAGGCAACCGCGTCGGCGGCCTTGTCGAACAGTTTGGTCGCCGCCATTTGCGCTTCGAAACCGGCAAGGTCGGTGCCGGAGGCAGCACCCATTGCCGAGCGCGCCGCCTTGCCTTCATCCGTGTCGGCGGTCATCACCGCCATCGTGTCATACCAGATACCGGCCAGCGCCTTGCCGAAATCGGGATTGTCCTTCAGCACGTCGGAATTGGCGACCATCAGGTCGATGATTTCTCCGGGGATCTGCGAACTGTCGAACACCTTCTTGGCGGAAGGTTCTTCCATGATGCTGGCAACCAGCGGATTCCAGGTCACGACAGCGGTGACGTCATCGGCCTTGTAGGCACCGACCATGTCGGCGTCCGACGTATTGACCACCTTCACGTCGCGTTCCGACGAACCGATCGTCTCGAGCGCACGCGCCAGGAGATAGTGCGACACGGAAAATTCGACCAAGTTGACGTTCGAGCCCTTGATGTCCTCAAGCTTGTCCTTGTCTTTCAGGATGATTGCATCATTGCCACTTGAGAAGTCGCCGACGATGACGGCGGTCGTATCGACACCACCGGCGGCCGGGATCGACAGGCCGTCCATATTGGTCAGCGTTACCGCGTCGAAGGCGCCGGCAGTGTACTGGTTCATCGATTCAACATAGTCGTTGAACTGCGTCACCTCGATAGTGATGCCGTATTTGTCGGCCCACTTCTTCACGATGCCCGTGTCACTGGCATAGCCCCACGGCATCCAGCCGACGTAGATCGACCAGGCAACCTTGAAATCCTTCTTCGCTTCGGCCTGTGCCGGACCAAGACCGGACAGCGCGATGACTGATGTCAACGCGGCGATGGAAAGAAGTTTCGAAAAAGTCTGCATTGAAATTCCCCTTTTTGTTTTGTCCAAAAAGGGATCGGCATAGACCAGCGCCGCCAATCCCTTGGCTAACGAGGTCTCCCGGGCTTTTATCCCGCCGTGCATCCGACAAGGATGTCTCCCCTGCCGGTGGCAGCTCTCGGACCAGCATGCGCAACCGCACCGGAACCCTAGCCACCAACTCGGATGTAAAAATGCAATCCGCATGCCATCTTAAAAAACATCATGAAATCAATGATACGGCAAACGGTCACATTCAATGTGCATACATTTTGGATAAATGCGGCATGCAAAGCCCAGTTTTTAAGCATGCATTTCGACCTTTGCATCGATGCGGCAGCCCTCTCACCGCCTGTCATGGAGACAATTTTCCTGCCCGTGCGAGAAAGACTTGTGCTAGCGATTGCCCCGCCCCTTCACCGCTGACACCCGGGATCTTCGCACATCATGACCAGCTTCGACTTCGACACCGTCCACGACCGCAAGCACACCGGCAGCAAGAAGTGGGCGCTCTACGGCGACGACATCCTGCCTATGTGGATTGCGGACATGGATTTCCCCGCACCGGGCCCGGTAATCGATGCGATGAAAAAGCGGATGAACCATCCGTTCTTCGGCTATTGCCTGCCGCAGGACGAGATCCGGTCGCGGATCGTCGCCGACATGGCCGAGAAATACGGTTGGCAGATTTCGGCCGACGACATCGTCTTTCTGCCCGGCGTCGAGGCGGGCTTCAACATGGCTTTGAATTCGGAGCTTGAAGCCGGCGACGGACTGCTGATCCAGACGCCGATCTACAATCCGATCCTGACGGCCCACAAGCACTGGGGCCTGACATCTGTCGAGGCGCCGCTGATGCCGAGCCAAGCCGGCTATGTCATCGATGAGGAAGTCCTGGAAGCCGGATTCGCCCGTTCGAAAGCCTTCCTCTTCTGTAATCCGCACAATCCGACCGGCAAGGTCTTCACCGCCACGGAACTGGCCCTGATCGCCGATGCCTGCATTCGCCACGACCTGCTGCTGATTTCCGACGAGATCCATTGCGAACTTGTTTTCGACGACCGCAAGCACATTCCGATCGCCTCCCTGTCACCGGATATTGCCAAGCGGACCGTGACCCTGATGTCGGCCAGCAAGACCTACAACATCGCCGGCCTGAAGACATCCTTCGCCATCGTCCAGGACCCTGCCCTTCGCCAGCGGGTCAACGCCGCCCGCAGCGGCCTGGTCGACAGCGTCAACGTTTTCGGTCTGCAAGCAACATTGGCCGCCTACGAAAGCGCAGGTGAATGGCGGAAGCAAATGATCGCCTACCTCGAAGGCAACCGCGACTACCTGCAGGCCGAGATCGCCAGGCGTTTCCCCAAAATCCGCATGATTGCTGCCGAAAGCACATATCTCGCCTGGCTGGACTGCTCGGCGCTCGATCTGCCTGATGCTCCGCAGCGCTTCTTCCTCGACAAGGGCAAGGTGGCCTTCAGTGCCGGCTCGGATTTCGGGGCGGACTACACCCATTATCTGCGCATCAATTTCGGCTGCCCGCGTTCGCTGATCACCGAGGGTCTTGACCGAATGGAAGCGGCGCTGAAGGGCTGAACCAAAGAGCTCTCTGCCGCATTCCTAAAGAAGCAGCGCCATGGCGCAGTCATGCGCGATCGTATCGAGCATGGCATCGCGGGCGCCAGCCTCGTCGCCGTATTCGATGCGCGTCACCAGGGCACGGTGCTTGTCGAGAAACGGCAGAAGCGCCTCTTCGTCCGGTTGCCGCACCAGCCGCTGATAAGCGAAGGCATGCGACAGTTCGATCACGCCGTAAAGCGCCCGCAAAAACGGATTGTGCGCGGCATCCGCGATAATCCGGTGCAGTTCGAAATCGGCCAGGACAAAGTTCTGCGCCGAGGAAAGCGATGTTTCCATCTGCCGGATCCAGTAGAGCATCAGGCGGATCTGGTCGGCCGAACGACGCTTGGCGGCCTGGCCCGCAGCCAGCGGCTCCAGCGCCCGGCGCACCTCCTGCATGCCGGTAAGGAACTCTTCGTCCGCCGGCGCCTCGAGATGCCAGGCCAGCACCTGGGGGTCATACAGGTTCCACCGGTTTCTCTGGGAAACCTTTGTCCCGACCTTTGGCCGCGCCTCCAGCAGACCCTTGGCCTCGAGCGTTTTCAAGGCCTCGCGCAGGACGGTGCGGGACACCTCGAAATCGACCATCAGCTCGGCATCGTTCGGCAGCACCGAACCGATCGCATAGCGACCGGAGATCACGCCGGCGCCGATTTCATTGATCACATGCGAATGGAAGTTTCGTGCCGTCGACCGCCCGGACAGGGAGCGAAGAAGGCTCCCCGGCTCGCTCATGCGGGGCCTTTCTTCAATCGCGAACGTCCGGAATGCGCGCTGAAGACGAGCTTTTGAAGCAAGATGAACATGAACAGCAGGAACCCGATGGCAATTTTGGTCCACCAGCTGGAGAGCGTGCCGTCAAAGACGATATAGGTCTGGACGAGGCCCTGCAGCATGACCCCGATCAGGGTTCCGAAAATGAACCCGTAACCGCCCGTCAACAGGGTCCCGCCTATCACCACGGCTGCAATCGAGTCAAGTTCGATACCGACGGCCGCCAAGGGATAACCGGCCGATGTGTAGAGCGAATAGACGATGCCCGCCAGGCCGCCGAGGAACGATGACAGCGCATAGATGCCGACCGTCACGCGCCCCGTTGGAACCCCCATCAATGAGGCCGAGGTCGCATTGCCGCCGATCGCATAGACATAGGAACCAAAGCGGGTCTTGTGTGCGATCAGGCCACAGATCACGAACGTCGCCAGCATCAGCATGCCGATGAAGCTCAACCGCCCGCCGCCCGGTAGCTTGAAATAGAGCGTCGAGATTGTCCGGTAGAACTCGTGGTCGATCGGGATCGAATCCTGGGTCAGCACCGAAGCGAGGCCACGAGCGAGAAACATGCCGGCGAGCGTCACGATAAACGGCGGCACCTGCAGAAAATGGATGACGGCTCCCATGCCGGCGCCAAACGATGCCGCCAGGACCAGAACGATGGCGAAGACCAGCAGCGGATGCAGGCCGAGCCAGGAAATCAGGATGGCGGTCACCACGCCGGTCAAGCCGATGATCGCACCGACGGAGAGGTCGATACCGCCCGACAGGATGACAAAAGTGGCGCCAACGGCGGCAATGCCGAGAAAGGCATTGTCGGTGAGGAAATTGCCGAACACCCGGGTCGACCACATGCCCGGATACTGGAAGATGCACAGCGCATAGGCGATGATGAAGATCAGGGTCGTGGCGGCGAGCGGGCGATAGCGCGGGTTCATCGTGTCTGTTCCGAAGTCTGTCTGGGGCCGAACTTGCGACCGAGGGCCTGGGCGATGCGCGCCGACTGCAGGACGAGGATGATGATGATCATGCCGGCCTTGACGATGAGGTTGAACTCAGGCGGGAAACCGGAGACCAGCACGCCCGTGTTCATCGCCTGGATGATGACGGCACCAAGCACCGACATCGGAATGGAAAAGCGTCCGCCGAGCAGCGACGTGCCACCGATGACAACGGCAAGGATGGCATCGAGTTCAAGCCAGAGTCCGGCATTGTTGGCATCAGCACCACGGATGTCGGCGGCTGCGATAATCCCGGCGATCGCCGCGCAGAAGCCGCCGAAGGCGTAGATCGACAGGATCAGCATCTGGCTGCGCAGGCCGGTATAGTTGGCGGCAGACAGATTGGTGCCGATCGCCTCGATGAAGAGACCGATCGCCGTGCGGCGCATGACGATATGCGCGATGATCATCAGGACGATCGCAATGACCGCCGGCATCGGAAGCCCGAGCACCGATCCCGTGCCGACAAAGATCAGAGCCGGATCGGAGAAAGTAACGATCGACCCCTCGGTGATCAGCTGCGCCACACCGCGTCCGGCGACCATCAGCACCAGCGTCGCGACAAAGGGCTGGATACCGAGATAGGCGACAAGCGCGCCGTTCCACAAGCCGCAGACAATGCCGCAGGCAAGTGCCGCCGCGAGGATAACGATAAGCGGTTGCCCGGCAACAGCAAAGGTCGCGGCCACGGCGCCGGCCACCGCCATTACCGCGCCGACCGAGAGATCGACGCCCTTGGTGGCGATGATCGCCGTCATGCCGATCGCAAGGATCGCTACCGGCGCCCCGCGATTGATCACGTCGATCATGCTGCCGAACAGGCGGCCATCTTTCCAGGTGACGTCGAAGAAGCCCGGAAAAACGATCCAGTTGAACAGCAGCACACCGGCAAGCGCCAGCAGTTGCGGCGAAATGATGCGGGAGAACTGTAGTCTTTTCATGCCTCGGCCTCCGCCGGCTGGGCGGCAATTGTCTGGACGATCACGCCAGGAGTGATGTCGGCGCCATGCAGTTCGGCGACCATCTTGCGGTCGCGCATAACCACGACGCGCGAGGAATAGCTGACGATTTCGTCGAGTTCGGACGAGATGACGACAAGCGCCAGACCGTCTTCGCGCAGGCGGGTAATCATGCGGACGATTTCGGCATGAGCCCCGACATCGATGCCGCGCGTCGGCTCGTCGAGGATCAGGAAACGTGGATCGGTCGCCAGCCAGCGGGCTAGGATTACCTTCTGCTGATTGCCGCCCGACAGCAATTTGACCGGCAGTTCGGCGGAGGCCGTACGGATATCCAAGGCCTCGATGAAATTGCCGGCAATCTCGATCTGTTCGTCATGGTTCAGCGCCCGGAACCAGCCAAGACGCGCCTGCATGGCGATGACGATGTTTTCACGGACTGACAGTTCGCCAAAGATGCCGTCGATCTTGCGATCTTCCGGGCAGAAGCCGAAGCCGAGTTCGACGGCCTCGCGCGGGTTTCTCACCTGCCGCGACTTGCCGTCGATATGCAGCACGCCACTATCGGCATGGTCGATACCGAACATCAGGCGCGCCATTTCGGTTCGGCCGGAACCGAGAAGCCCCGCGACGCCGACGACTTCGCCCCGATGGATCTTGAGGTCGAACGGCTGCACCTTGCCGGCGAGGCCGAAATTTTCGAATGTCATCAGCGTTTCACCGGCTGCGGCCTCTTCACCGAGAAGCTCGGCATGATGGAAAGCAAGATCCTTGCCCAGCATCATTCGAACAAGGCTGGCGCGGTCGAGCGACTTGATCGATTCCGTGCCGATCAGGCGACCGTTGCGCAAGACCGTGACGCGGTCGGAAAGCTCGAAGACCTGATCGAGAAAGTGGGTGATGAAAACGATGGCAAGGCCGCGGTCGCGCAATTGCCGGATGATGCTGAAAAGTTTCTCCACCTCGGACCGATCGAGGCTCGCAGTCGGCTCATCAAGGATGAGCACCTTGCCGGAAAGCTCGACCGCGCGAGCAATCGCAATGATCTGCTGGATGGCGACCGAAAAGGTCGAAAGTTCCGCCCTGACGTCGATATCAAGGCCGTAGGTCGCCAGAATCTCGCGCGACTCGCGCTCCATCCGGCGTCGGTCCACCATTCCGAACCGCCGCGGTTGGCGACCGATGAAGAGATTGTCGATGACCGTCATGTTCGGCAGCAGGTTCACCTCCTGGTAAACCGTGCCGATGCCCAGCACCTGCGCCTGTTGCGGAGTAGAGAAGCTGACGGTTTCGCCATCAACGGTTATGACCCCGGAATCCGCGATATAGGCCCCGGTCAAAATCTTGATCAGCGTGGACTTGCCAGCGCCGTTTTCGCCGAGCAGTGCATGAACTTCGCCCTTGTGGAATGCGATATCCACGCCGCTCAAGGCTGTGTGATTGCCGAATGTCTTGGTGATGCCCTGGGCTTCGAGCACGACCCCCGATACTGCTGTCATGTGATTCCGTCACCCCTCGAATGCATGCAGGCTAACCCCGATTGCACTCGGGCGAAAGCGGAGACGGCCCTGCTGCCGCTCGGGCAAACAGGGCCGTTCCAGGAGGAGCTTAGTAGCCCAGACCCTTGCGGTTGTCATACTCGCCCTGCGGATTGTCGGCAGGCGTGTAGAGCTTCGATTCCGTGATGATGAACTTCTCCGGCGCCTTGCCATCCTTGAGGAAGGCATCCAGCGCGTCGAAGGCGGGACCGGCCATGTTCGGGGTCAGTTCGACGGTGGCATTGGCTTCACCGGCAACCATGGCGGCGAAAATGTCCGGAACGGCGTCGATCGAGGCAACGAGGATATCGGTACCTGGCTTCAGGCCCGCGTCCTTGATCGCCTGGATGCCACCGACAGCCATGTCATCGTTATGGGCATACATGGCGCAAATGTCCTTGCCGCCATTTTCTGCCTTGATGAAGCCTTCCATGACTTCCTTGCCCTTAGCGCGGGTAAAGTCGCCGGTCTGGCTGCGTGCGATGGTGATGTTGGCATGACCGGCAAGCGCTTCTTCGAAGCCCTTCTTGCGGTTGATCGCCGGCGTCGAGCCGACGGTGCCCTGCAGCTCGACAACCTTGCATGGCCTGTCGCCGACAGTCTTGACCAGCCATTCGCCGGCAACGCGGCCTTCCTTGACCTGGTCGGATGCGACCGACGTCAGGTAGAGATCCTGCGGTGCGTCGACGCCACGGTCGAGCAGGATGACCGGAATATTGGCTTCCTTGGCTTCGGTCAGCACGTCTTCCCAGCCGGTGGCAACAACCGGAGCAACGAGGATCGCATCAACGCCCTGGGCGATGAAACCGCGAAGTGCCTTGATCTGGTTTTCCTGCTTCTGCTGTGCATCGGCGAATTTCAGCGTGATGCCACGCTTTTCGGCTTCCTGCTTGGTCACCGACGTTTCCGCCGCGCGCCAGCCTGATTCCGAACCGATCTGGGAAAAGCCGACTGTCAGATCGGCAGCCATGGCTGATGTGCAGCCGAGTGCAATCACGCTTGCGCTGAGCGCAAGCTTACGAAGAATGTTCATGATGTCCTCCCTGAGAAAGACACCGCCTCCACGGTGTCTGGCATTATGCTTAGGCAAGACAAAAGCATCTGTAAAGTGAAAAAGTACTATTATATGGTGTGCATTGCAGCATAAAGCGCTGCATTGCAACGCAGAACTGCCGAGACCGCATTGCAGCATAATATTGTGCTGCAACAAGTTGTTAGTCTACACGAGACAGCCTGATGCGCAACGTTTTCTCGTTTAAGGCGAAGGATCAGCCTTCAAGCAACCAGCCACCATGATCGCCCCTCACCAGCCGCGGCGTTTGAAACACGCTCAACACGGCATCCGACCAATCCCGACCGGCAAGGGTCAGGTGATCCCGCCAGCGCATGCTCTGCGCCATGGCGACGCCGAGCGCAACCGGCTGCACTCCGCACGCGGTCAGGAGTTCAATGCCGGCACGCATGGAACTGCCGCTTGAGACGACGTCATCGATCAGCACGACGCGTTTGCCTTCGATCAGCGGCAGCATGCGGGGATCCACATAGAGACGTTTGACCTGATCTGGGGTGGTGATCGAGGTGAGCGAAACGGACAGGTCATCGACATACCAGAACTTGCGCGAAGTACCGAGCGGTACATAGCGGGAATGGCCCAGCGCGCGCGCGACCGCGGCCGCAAGCGTCAGACCCAGGGTTGGAAGTCCGACGATCACATCCGGATCCAGATGCTTCAGCTTCTCCGCCAGTGCCGCAGCCAGCACATCCTGGACTGCAAATCCTGCCTGATTGACGATCAGTGACGCGAGCCCATGCCGCCCATCGGCCAGCGCACGGATCGGAAGACGAAGCTGCCGGCCGTCGTCGAGCGTTGCCGAGAAGAAATCGGTGAAGGGACCGTCGCTCGGCAAACTACCGGCTGGCAGGATCTCCTGCCAGAAGTCATGAGGCTGCATCTATCGTCTCCGTTTTTGGGCACCGGTCGAAAAATCAGTCGAAGACCTTGAACCTGGCCTGTCAACCGAGCGGTTTTCGTTCAACTTTCCGGACATTTCCTTTATGCAGGTTGGAGCGATGCACAACCATCCGTCCCACGCCATTTCAAAGGGATATGCCCAGCTTCATGTCGTTTGATCAGAAATTTACCGCCGACCTCGCCCAGCTGACAGAACTGCGGCGCGATCTGCACGCCCATCCAGAACTGGGCTTTGAAGAAGATCGCACCAGCGACATCGTCGCGCGTATCCTGGAAGGCGCAGGCATCAGCGTCCACCGCGGCCTCGGCAAGACCGGCGTGGTCGGCACGCTGCAGATCGGCAACGGCACAAGGCGCATCGGCCTGCGCGCCGACATGGATGCACTCGCCATGCCGGAGACGGCGGAGCGCCCGTATAAATCCACCGTGCCCGGCAAGATGCATGCATGCGGCCATGATGGACACACGGTCATGCTGCTGGGTGCCGCCCTTCACCTTGCCCGCAGCCGCAATTTTTCCGGCACGGTGCATTTCATCTTCCAGCCCGCAGAAGAGGGCCGCGGCGGTGCGCGGCGTATGGTCGAGGACGGCCTTTTCGATCTTTTCCCCTGCGATGCCATCTATGGCCTGCACAATATGCCGGGGCTCGCGGTCGATGAGATCGCCGTTGTCGAGGGGCCGCAGCTTGCATCCTCCGACAGCTGGCGTGTCACCTTGCGCGGTACCGGAACCCACGGCGCGAAGCCGCATCTCGGGCGCGATCCGATCACAGCGATGGGCACGTTTCTCAGCGCCCTGCAGACCATTCCCGGCCGCGTGGTGGACCCACTGCAGCCATCGGTCGTCAGCGCCTGCTCGATCCGCGCAGGCGATCCGAAGGCATTGAATGTCATCCCTGATATCGTTGAGATCGGCGGCACGGCCCGTGCCTATACACCCGAGGTCCGCGACCAGCTCGAGACCGAAATCGGCCGGCTCGCCCGTGGTACGGCGGAAATGTACGGCATCGCCGCCGACTACCATTTCGAGCGTCGCATACCGCCGGTGGTCAACAATGCCGAAGCGACAGCAAGGGCGCTTGCCGCCGCAATATCGGTCTTCGGCGACAAGACCCGCACTGCTTTCCCGCCATCGACGGCCGGAGATGATTTTGCCTTTTTCGGCGCCGCTGTACCAGGCTGTTATGTCTGGCTCGGCAACGGCCCCGCCGTCGATGGCGCCCTGCACCACAACACGGCTTACGACTTCAACGACGACGCAATCGCTTATGGCATCGCCTATTGGTCGACACTGGTTGAGCAGGAACTGAACGCCAGCTAGAGCAAATCCGGCAAAAGTGGGAACCGTTTTTGCGTCCGGAATTGCGTAAAAACAAACAGATAGAGCATTGAAGGCGACACCGTTTTCGCCGGCAATGCTCTAGAGTTCTTCGACAACCGGGCTTTCCAGCAGTCTTCCGGTCAGAACGTCGGCAATGCCGCGATCCGTCTGGTGCGGACCGACATTGCAGGCGAGCGTCGCCCCGAAACAGGCCTTGAAGACGAGATAGGGCGGCTGCCATGTGACGATGCGGTCCATGGCCGCGCGCACGGCCTGGAATTCATGTGCCACGTCCGAGAGCGGCGCATCCGAGACGAGCCCGGCCAAGGGTAGCGGCAGCAACGCATCGATCGCGCCTTGCGACACCACGACCATGCCGCCACCAGCCTCGATCAGGGCATTGGCGGCGATTGCCATATCCTCGGGATTGGAGCCGAACACCGTCAGATTGTGGCTGTCATGCGAAACGGTCGTGGCAAAGGCACCGCGCCACTGCCCCCAGCCGGTAAGAAAACCGACGCGCGGCCGGCTGTCGGCGAGCCCATGCCGATGGGCAACGGCAATCAGCGTCGCATCGTCCGGCGGCACGACGAAACCATCGCGCACGTCTGAGTCACGCTCGCCCCATTGCGTAAACCGCGGCCGGTCGATGGTCGCGACCTTGACCTTCCTGGCGCTGGACGCGATCCGGAAATCGTCGGCCACAAGCGGCGCGATCTTCATTGTTCGGGTCAGGGCAGCAACCGGCAGCGCCTTCGGTCGCTTGAGCAAGCGCCCCTCAAGTGCAACCGGTTCGCCATTGACGATGACCTGCCGCGCCCTGAACTGCTCCAGATCTTCGAACATCACGATGTCAGCCCGGCGACCGGCGGCGATCAAACCAAGATCGCTGCGTCCGAGCCTTTGCGCCGCATTGAGCGTCGCCGCCCTCAGGGCCCATTCGGGCGGCAAACCATAGCGCACGAGCCGGCGCACGACGTCATCGAGACCACCGCCCTCTGACAGATCGTCAGGAAAGACGTCGTCGGTACAAAGCGATACCGTTTGCGGCAAATGGCCAAGTGCGTTCAACGCCTGGACGAATTCCGGCAGCAGATGGTCATGCGACCCCCGCATCTCGATCGCCAGCCCGGCCCGCAGCTTCGCCAGCAGATCCTCGGCCGATGTCAGTTCATGGTCCGAGCTGACGCCTGCCGTCATGAACGCATTGAGGTCGCGCCCGACCAGACCGCGGGCATGGCCAAAGACCGGCTTCCCTGATGCAAGACCTGCCTGGACGATGGCATGCATGCGGGCATCGCCTTCGATCACGCCGCGCATGTTCATCATTTCCGCAATGCCACCGACAGCCGGATTTGCAAGGAGATCGGCGATGATTTTGTCGTCGAAGTCCGCACCACCCAGTTCCAGTCCAGGTGCCGATGGCACACAGGACGGCGCCAGCATGACGACCCGAAGTGGCAAATCCACCGCGGCGTCGAGCGCCCATTCGACGCCTTTCATCCCCAGGACGTTGCCGAACTCATGCGGATCCCAGACGATGGTCGTGACGCCCCGCGGCACCACGGTATCCGCATAGACAGCAGGCGTAACCATCGAACTTTCGATATGCATGTGCATGTCGATCAGGCCGGGCGAAAGATAAAGCCCGGATGCATCGATAACCTTGGCGGCATCGGTGCGCGCGCCCGGTGCGTGCACGCTGGCGATCAGGGGACCGACCAGTCCGACATCGGCCAAGCGCAGCTCGCCGGTGACCATATCAACGACAGTGCCGCCGGTGATCAGGCGATCGAATGCAGTATCGCCCCGCGCAGCAGCAACACCACGGCTGCGCAACGCGGAACTGGCGAGATCAGCCGGTTCAAGCCGGGAAGCGGTCATCGGGAAGCCTCGAAGGCAAGGGCATCGAGAATGACAGACTTCAACCGGTCACGGTCGCTGTCAATCGCCAGCCGTGCATTGAAGGTCGCGTGGCTGGCCCGGTGTTCGACGACTGTGCGGCCGCGCGTCACCGTCCCGGCAAGTTCCATCTGCAAGCCGACAGGCTGCCATGTCACAAGATCCGGGTGGACAAACGCGGCCGCTGCCGCAGGATCGTAAAGCGCCATGGCCTTTCGGCCTCTGCTTGTTGCGATGGCGACAAAGCCACCGAACAGGTCCGCCAGCAGCGGCGCATTGCGACCCCCGAACCCACGAAGATGATCAGCCTCTTCGGGCAAGCTCAGGATCTGACGACAAAAATCGAGATCAATCACGTTCAGCGAAACACCGTGTGCAAGAACGATGGCCACCGCCTCGGGATCGGCAAGGGCATTGAATTCAGCGGACGCCGTGTGGTTGCCACGGGTAGCACCGCCGCCCATCCAGGTCAGGTCGCCAATCTTCTCGACAAGATCGGGCCGGGCAAGAACGAGCGCCGCGATATTGCTCAGCGGTCCAAGCGCCAGGATCCGGCGCGGCTCGTCTCCCGCCTCAAGCCAGCGTACCAGGGCATCGAAGGCTCGTTCGCCCTGAACGGGCTCCATCACCGGCAGCGTCAGCCCGAGCGTCGGAATACCGGTATCGCCAAGGATCGCCTGCGCGGTCTCGATGGGGCCGATCACCGGGCGGTCGCGGCCGATCGAAACCGGATACTGCCAGCCGAACACCGCACGTGCAGCCGCCGCATTTCGACGAACCTGATCCATCGGCGTATTGCCGAATACCAGCGAAATCCCGTCGATTTCCAGCCCCGACCGCGCCACCGTCAAGATGGCGGCGATGTCGTCGAAGCCCATATCGGTATCGATCCAGATTCCCATGTCAGGCAAACCGCTCAAGCCGGGCAGCCTTGTCGACCGGCAGATCGAAGGCGATGTCCTGTCCCGGCAGGAAAGCCTGGCGTTCGGCATCGGTCTCCGCCTTGATCCATCCGATCGGCGTTTCGAGCACATATTCCCGGCTGCTGCCGGCAAAGGAGGTTCCCCGGATTGTCCCCGTGAACGGTCCTCCGCCAAGCGGGACCGCCCCCGGTCGCCAGGCCAGACCGGCAGCATCCGGAACCCCGGCGCCAAGGGAAATTTCCTTGTCGCCCACCATCAGCTTGCCGTCGCGAAGTTCGAAAATATTCTCGAAGCCGACAAAGTCCGCGACGAACCGCGAAACCGGCGCATTGTAGATCTCCTCCGGCGTGCCGATCTGTTCGATCGCGCCGTTCTTCATCACCACGATCCGGTCAGCCAGCGCCAGCGCCTCGACCTGGTCATGGGTGACGAAGATCATCGTCACACCGGTCTCGCGCTGCACACGCTGCAATTCGGTACGCATTTCGAGCCGAAGCCGCGCATCAAGGTTGGAGAGCGGTTCGTCGAGCAGCAGGACTTTCGGCTCCATGACCATCGAACGCGCCAATGCCACGCGCTGTTGCTGGCCACCGGATAGTTCCGGCGGCTTGCGGCCGGCGAATTCGGCCAGCCCCACTGATTTCAGGCCGCCGCGCACCTTGTCTTCCAACTCGACACCGCGCATGCCTTTCAGTTTGAGGCCGAAGGCGACATTCTCGAACACCGTCAGATGCGGGAACAGCGCATAGGATTGGAACACCAGCCCGACGGCGCGTTTGTTCGCCGGAACACGCGTTATATCGACACCATCCAGCACGATACGCCCGCCACTCGGGTTGAGCAGCCCGGCGATGGACCGCATCGTCGTCGTCTTGCCGCACCCGGATGGCCCCAGCAGCGCCAGCAACTCACCCTTGCGGATAGTGAGGTCGAGGTCCTTGACCGCAGGCGTCTTGCCGTAACGCAGTGTCAGCTTGTCGAGTGTCAGAAAATCTTGGTCAGACATAGCGGGAGAACCCCAGAAAACGCTCGGCGAGGAAAACGATGCCGATGGAGAGGAAGGCAAGCAGCGACGAGAGCGCTGCTATGGATGGGTCGAAGACGATTTCCATGTAGCCGAGCATATCGATCGGCAGGGTGCGCACGCCCGGCCCCGACAGGAACAGCGAGACCGGCACCTGATTGAAACTGGTGACGAAACCGAGGATGAAAGCCGAAAGAATACCGCCGCGGATATTGGGCATGACGACGCGAAAGAAGGCGCCGAGCCGTGTCGAGCCGAGAAGCACAGCCGCTTCCTCGATATCGGAGCGCAGATTGTTCAGGCTGGCGGAGACAACACGCACGGCATAGGGGAGAACCAGTGCCGTATGCGCCAAAAACAAGGCCAGTGTGATGTTGATCTGGAACGGCACGACGAAGTAGCGCAGCAGCGCCAGGCCAACGATGATGCCGGGCACGATGATCGGCGCGGAGACCACGGTTTTAACCGTCTCGGAAAACGGCAACTGGTAGCGCGACATGGCATAGGCGGCCGGAATGCCGAGGATCAGCGCGGCGCCGGTGCCGCCGATCGCGAGGAACATCGAGGTGACGAAGCTCTCGCGGAAACTCTCGACGGTGAAGACCTTCGCGATCCACTTGAGCGAGAAGCCCTGCGGCGGAAAGGCGAGCGTATCGCCGGCGGAAAAGGATGCGGCAACGATGATCAGGAACGGCCCGATCAGGAAGATCATCAGCAGCCCAAGCGTAACCCAGGTGAAAAGACGCTGGGTCATGCGCGGTTCCTTGCAGTCGCCAAGCGCTTGAGCAGCAGATTCGCAGCAAAGCTCATGACGATGAGGATGAAGGCGATGACGCTGGCGGCCACGAAGTCGTTGGCGACCGTCACGCGCTGGTAAAGCAGAGTTTCAAGCATAAGAACCTTGGAGCCGCCGAGGATTGCGGGCGTGATATAGGCGGTCATCGAACCGGTGAAGACGAGAGTTCCGCCGATGACAAGACCTTCCTTCGTCAGCGGCAGGATGATTTTCCAGAACACCTGGAACCAGTTTGCGCCGAGTACGCGCGCTGCAGGCACCGCGTCGCGTGGCATGTTTTCGAGCGCGCTGACCAGCGACAGGATCATCAGCGGCAGGAAGAGCTGAAGCAGGCCGATGAACACGGCCGTCTCGGTAAACAGCAGCCGGATCGGCGTCTCGGACAGGCCAAGCCCGGTGATGAATTCGTTGACGATACCCGTGCGGCCCAGGATGACGATCCAGGCATAGGTACGCGCCACCGGCGAGATCATCAGCGGCAGGACCACGAGGCCAACCATGCGACCCTTGCCTTCCGGCGGAAGGCTGACGATCGCATAGGCTGCAGCATAACCGATGATTGCGGACACGACGGTCAGGATGGCGCCGAGACGCAATGTTCGCAGGAAGACCGTGCGATTGAGCGGCTCGGAAAAGAAACCGGTGAAGGCGGACAGTGTCCATCCATCCGTATTGCGGAACCCTTCCGACAACAACAGAACGACCGGCACCAGGAACACCACGGCCGCGAAGATCGCAGCGGGCAGAGCAAGCGCCAGGGCTTCCATACGGTTGTGAAACATAGACAGGGCTTTCAGCGCGAAGAATGATCAAGCGAGGTGCGATGGCGAGCCGAAGCTCCTCCACCGCACCCCTTGCCTTGGGAGGCATTCATATGGGCCGGATATTACTGTCCGACCTTGGCATTCCATTCCGAAAGCCAGGCATCACGGTTGTCGAGGGCGGCAGCCGACGGAATGAGTGTCAGGCTCTTGGCTGTCTCTTCGCCATAGGTCAGGTTTTCGGCGATCTCGTCCGAAACCTTCACTTCCGCATTGGCCGGGCTGTCGACCAGCTGCTCGGCAAGCTTGGTCTGGATTTCGGTCGAGAGCCAGAAATCCATGAATTCCAGCGCCAGATCCTGGTTTTTCGAACCCTTGGCCAGAACCATGACATTCATGCCACCGGTCTGACCTTCTTTCGGCGTCGCCCAGGCGAGCGGCAGATCCAGCTTGTTGAACGGTGCCCAGGTGAAACGGCCGATCGGCGCGGCCCAGATTTCTTCCTGCTGCATCAACTGCACCAGTTGCGACGACTTGACGTAGAAGGTGACCAGTTCGTCCTTCTTTTCGCCAACAGCAGCAATCGGGGTCTTCAGATCGGCGGCATCATTGCCGAGGGCCTTGCCGAGCATGAACAGTGAAGGTGGGCCCTGATTGGTGGTGACGTTCGGGAAGGCGACATGGCCGACATTTTCCGGCTTCAGCAGGTCGGCCCAGCTGTCGATCTTCAACTTGTCGGTGCGGTAGACGATCGACGTGGCATAGAAGGTGTAGCCGACGCTCATGCCGTCGCCGTTCGGATCCTTGGCGATGTCGTAGAGCTTGCCGTAGTTCGACAGCTTCGACGTATCGATCTTTTCGATCAGGTCCTTGCGCGTGGCAGACAAGGCATCCGCCATCGAGACGACGGCCATATCGACGACCGGGTTGGCCTTGTTGGCTTCCATCTTGGCCAGTCGTTCGACGCTGTTGCCGGTCTCGACCACCAGCTTGCAGCCGCACTTGGCTTCGAAGGGATCGTAGACGATCGCCTTGAATTCGTCCTGCGCCAGCGCATAGACCGAAATGGTCAGCGTCTTTTCCTGAGCCTGGGCAGCGCCCATGGTCAGCATCAGCGCAGTGGCCGATGCCAGCATTGTCTTAATGATCATCTGTGTTCTCCTTCTGGGGGGATGATGATGCAACGCGCTCTTCCACCGGAGCGGTCGTCTGTCGCACCACCAATTGCATCGGCACTTTTTTAATATCCGCCGAAACCACGCTGCCGTTCGTGCTATCGGGGCTGGAAGCTGTTGTCGGTTCACCAAGAATGGCACGCGCAAGCGCCCCGACGGCGATGTCTGCGATCGTCGCCATGTCCATGCGAATACTGGTGAGGCTCGGCGTCACCACGGACGACCAGACCAGATCGTCGAAGCCGGCGACGCTGACATCCTCTGGCACTTTGACGCCGGCCCGCTGCAATTCGGTGAGCGCACGCAGGGCATGGAGGTCGGAGACGGACGCGATGGCGGTCACGCCGTTGGCGACCATGTCGGCAAGCCCAAGCGTGCAGCCCTTGCCATTCGTCGCTTCCAGTTTCTCGATCCAGATCACCTCGGAGCAGCCGCCGGCAGGAAGGCGGGATTTCATCCCTTCGATCCGGTCGTTCTGCACAATCGATGCCGGGTTGTTGCCGATCAGCAGGAACTTGCGATGTCCGAGTGCGCCCAGATGGTCGACCAGGATCTGCCCACCCTGCCAGTGATCCGCCGACACGGTATTTCCCGGCGTCGATGGACTGTCGATGACAGCGATCGGGCAACCGACGTCGGAAATGCGCGTGCCGCGACGAGGCACGATGACGATACCGTCGACGCCGCGTTCGATCAGACGATTGATCGCTTCGGTCTGCATCGCGACATCCCCACGGGAATCGGCGATCAGCACACCATAGCCGGCCTTGCTCGCAGCATAGTCGATCGCCTGAGCGATCTGCGGAAACAGCGGGTTGGCGATATCCGGCAAGACAAGGCCGAGAACACCGGTACGCCCGGTGCGGAGGGCTCGGCCAGCCTGGCTCGGCACATAGCCAAGCTCGGCCGCCTTGGAGCGCACACGCGCAATCAATTCAGGAGACACCCTGCCCTTGCCCGACAGCGCATTGGAGACAGTCGCCACCGACACGCCGAGGGCTTCGGCGATGTGCGCAAGGCTCGATCCGGGGCGGGCTATGGCCAAGAGATTGTCCAGTGGCGTGATTAAACGTTTAATCACCTTAACCCAGATGACCCGCCGTGTCCATGCAGAGATTGCGGCAGCGAAACCTGCCCCGTCCAAAGCAGACCGGCAAACCACGCAACCTGCGATGGCCACCATCGCCTGTAAAAACTACGTGCGTCAGCAGATTTTTTTTGGGCTGTTCTACATGCTTTGGTTGCAGCAAACGGGAGCGAAACGGCAAGTGGGCCCCTCATAAATGAGGTGGCAGAATACGTGCAAAATTGCGACAGCCGTTTCCAGTCACTGAAAGCGCATGATCAAAAAAAACATCGCGAAGTTTTGGTAGAATGCGTAAAATAACATAATTACATATAGTTAAAGAACGATCGGCTTGAGAAGAGCATATAAATTTCGCGTCCTCACCGGCGGCCTGTTGCTCGCACAGCGTCGAAACATGTGAAGACCGGCGGTGAACACGCCATCCAATATCTTGAGCTCAGGCGTGATAACTATTCACGTCCGGCTTTAAGCTTCTTTTAACTCTGCTAGTCAAAATTGTGTCAAGGAACCGCATTAAAACGGCGCAGAAATACACGCCTCGGTTCCAGCGGCTGCATGAAGCACTCGATCCTCACAATCTAGTCAATTAGCCCTTCGTCAGGCGGCGTGCCCCTATGGCATTTCGCTTTCTGGTGAAGCGTGCCCATTTTTTTAGCCAGCCTTTGCGCTGGCCGGAGAGCCCGTGCGCGTTATTCTGATAGATGACAGCAAGTCTGTGCTCGCAGCGATACAAACATCGCTCCTGGGGCTGGTGGATATCCATGTCGAAGCCTTTCTCGACCCGGTGCTGGCACTGGAAGCGTGCAAGTCGACGCCATTCGACCTGGTTCTGGTCGATTACACGATGCCGCGGATGAACGGCGTCGAGGTCATTCGTCAACTGCGTGCAAATCCGTCCTATCAGCATGTCCCGATTATCATGGTCACCTCGGAAACCGAGCGCAGCATCCGCATCGAAGCGATCGAGGCGGGAGCAACCGAGTTTCTCCGCAAGCCATTCGACGGTGTTGAACTGCGCGCGCGCGTCGCCAATCTGCTCACGTTGCGGCAGGCCCAGCTTGATCTGGCCGATCAGGCAAAAGGTCTGGAACGGCTGGTCAATAGTGCGACGGCAAAACTGGCTGTCCGTGAGGAAGAAATCATCTGGCGCCTGGCTCGCGCCATCGAATATCGCGACGGCTCCACCGGAGAACACGTCTCACGCGTCGCCCATATCTGCCGGCTGATCGCGGAAGCACTCGGCTTCGACCACACCTATTGCCGGATGATCTATCTGGCGGCCCCGCTCCACGATGTCGGCAAGATCGGCATTGCCGACAATATCCTGTCCAAACCGGGCCGTCTGACAGAGGCCGAAATCGCCGAGATGCGCCAGCATGTCCAGATCGGCGTCAGGATTCTGGAAAACGGCTCGTCCGATCTGGTGCGCACGGCTGAAAAGATTGCCGGCGGCCATCACGAGAAATGGGATGGAAGCGGCTATCCGAACGGACTTGTCGGGGAAGCCATCCCGATCGAGGCCCGCATTGTCGCCGTCGCAGACGTCTTCGAGGCGCTGTGCAGCGAACGCTCATACAAGTCTGCCTGGGCCCCACAGCAGGCGCTTGAGTATCTGCGCACCGAAAGCGGCAAACATTTCGATCCGGCCTGCATCGCGGCTTTCGAGCGCCAGTGGCCAGCAATCGAGGCATTGATGACCGGAAGCGATGATCTTGTCGAAGCCCGCAGCGCCAAGACCGTTCATCTATCCCCAGAAAAGCCGGACGAACACCCGGGCGAATACCTGGACAAAACAACCGCCACTCACCGAGCCTAGGAAGAGACATGCCGAGCCATCCACTGATACTGCCAAGCACACTCTCGATCCGCCACGCAGCCACCACCCGCGAACAGCTTCTGGCCACCCTTGAAAAGCATGAAGCGGTTGAGGTGGAGTTTCCCGACGGCTGCGATGCCGATCTCAGCCTCATCCAGTTGATCGAGGCAGCGCGGCGTCATGCAGACACCCATGGCAAGCGCCTGTCACTCAAGACTGCAGCGAACGGTCGCGTGTTCGACGTTCTCGAGCGTGGCGGCTTTCTCTCGGATATGGACCCCGCCTTTTCTCAATTTTGGTTACATCGGAAGGAAATACAATGAGTGCGAACATCCTGACCGTCGACGATTCGGCCAGCATCCGGATGACGACAAAAATCGCGCTGACCAATGCCGGTTACAAGGTGACAGAAGCCGTGGACGGCGTTGACGGCCTGAACAAGGCCAAGAGCGCCAGCTTCGACCTGATCGTCACCGACCTCAACATGCCCAACATGAATGGTCTGGCGATGATCGAAGCATTGCGTCAGTCGCCGGCCCACACCGGCATACCGATCATCTTCCTCACCACCGAATCCGACGCGGACATGAAAAGCCGTGCCAAGGCAGCCGGTGCCACCGGCTGGATCACAAAGCCTTTCGACCCTGAACAGCTCGTCAAGATCGCCAGGAAAGTACTGGGCAAATGAACACAATGGACCCCATCCAGGTCTTCAGGACGGAAGCGGCGGAGCTCTTCGAACAGATCGAAAGCGGTCTGCTCGATCTCCTCCATGACCTGTCCGACCAGGACCAGATCGATGCTGTCTTCCGCGGACTGCACACGCTGAAGGGCTCCGGAGCCATGTTTGGCTTCGAGGCACTCGCCGCCTTTACGCATCACTGCGAATCCGCCTTTGACCGCGTCCGAAAGGGTGAGGTCCAGGCAACCAGCGAACTGATTGCCGCCGTTCTCGAAGCTCAGGACCATATGAAGGCCCTGGTCGAAAAGCCGAATGGCGATCATGACGACATGAGCCAGAAGCTTCTCGCCAAGCTGCACGCGGCAGTCGGCGGGAAGAATGGTCATGCAGCAACCGCACGGCCGGCAGTGGTTGTGCCAGCCTCTACACCCTCTGCTGCGGCTGCGGCCAAAGCCGCGTCTACCAATTGGGTCATCAAGTTCCGCCTGCCCGACAATGCTATGGCCAACGGCACCAACCCGCTAGGCCTGCTGGACGAACTGCGCGAACTCGGAGAGTGCACGATCACCGTCGACGCCAGCACGATCCCCGGTCTTGCCGAGATCGATCCGACAACCCTTTATCTCGGATGGACCATCACGCTGGAAACCGAACAGCCACGTTCGGCGATCGAGGATGTGTTCATCTTCGTCATGGACGACATGCAGCTGGAAATCACAGAGATCAAGGCGGCAGCAGCAACCGAACCGGCACCGAAGCAGGCCGAACCGGATCTGGTCGTGGAACCCGTTGCCGAGAAGAAGCAGGCCGCGACGAACACTGGTCCGGCAGACGCAAAGTCAAACAAATCGGCTGAAAACGTCCGCGTTCCGGCTGAACGCCTGGACGAACTGATGGACCGTGTCGGCGAACTGGTGATTGCCCAGTCGCGTCTGTCGCAGCTGGCCAATATCAGCGCCAATATCCAGCTACGCTCGGTATCCGAAGATGTCGAGCGCCTGTCCGGCGAATTGCGCGACACGATGATGGTGCTGCGCATGGTCCCGGTCGGCAGCCTGTTTGGCCGTTTCCGCCGCCTGGTTCACGACCTTGCCCGCGAAACCGGCAAGACGATCGAACTGGAAACCGAAGGCGAAACGACCGAGGTCGACAAGACCGTCATCGAACGGCTGGCCGATCCGCTGGTTCATCTGGTCCGCAATTCCTGCGACCACGGCCTGGAACCACCGGAAGAACGCCGCGCCGCCGGCAAATCGCCGCAAGGGCGCATCCTGCTCTCGGCCCGCCAGCAGGCCGGCGAGGTCATCATCACCATCAAGGACGACGGTCGCGGCATAAATCGCGATCGCGTGCGGGCCAAGGCGGAAGCCTCGGGCCTGATCCAGCCGAACGCGGCACTCTCGGACCAGGAACTGCTCCAGCTGATCTTCCAGCCGGGCTTCTCGACAGCGCAGGAAGTCACCAACCTTTCCGGTCGCGGCGTCGGCATGGACGTCGTCAAGCGTACGATCGATACGCTGCGCGGCACCATCAACGTTGTCAGCCATCCAGGTGAGGGATCGGAAGTCTCGCTGTCGATCCCGCTGACACTGGCGATCATCGATGGCCTGCTGGTTCGCGTCGGCAATGGCCGCTATGTCATTCCGCTCTCGGCCGTCGAGGAATGCCTCGAGCTTTCGGTCGAAGACGACATGCGTTCACGCGGTCGCAGCTTCATCTCGCTGCGCGACAGCCTAGTGCCTTACCTTCGCCTGCGCGAACTGTTCCGCACCGGCAGCAAACCCGACCCCTTCCAGAAGGTGGTGGTCATCTCGACCGGTTCCGAACGCGTCGGTCTCGTCGTCGACCAGATCATCGGCGACCACCAGACCGTCATCAAGGCCATGTCCAAACTGCATCACGACGTTGCGACCTTCTCGGGCGCCACGATCCTGGGTGACGGCGACGTGGCTCTCATCCTCGACGTGGGACATCTCGTCTTGGAAGGCCAGAAACAGGAGGCGCATTTGCGCGCAGCAGGATGAGCGAAGCAGCACGTAAGATACCCGATCATCTCTGGGGCGTCAGCGAGGAACTCGAAGTCCTGACCTTCGACATTGCCGGTGAAATGTTCGCGCTTGAGGCGGTCATGGTGCAGGAAATCCTCGATCTCCTGCCTGAAACGACCGTTCCCGGTGCAAAGCCCTTCGTCGGCAGCGTCATCAACTTCCGCGGCAAGGTTATTCCGCTTGCCGACATCCGCCTTGCCTTCGGCATGGAGGCGACAAAGCCGACGATCGACAGCCGCATCATCGTGATCGAGCTGGATGTCGATGGCGAACCGACGCTGACCGGCATCCGCACCGACAAAGTGCATGAAGTCACGTCCCTGATGAAGACTGCCAGCGAACCGCCACCCAGCATCGGCATGCGCTGGCGTTCCGACTTCATCGACTGCCTCGTCCGCCGTGGCGGCGAATTCATCATTCTTCCCAACCTTCAAACGATCTTCTCCGTCGGCCATGAGCGCCATGCGGCGGACCCGTCGAAGAACTAGTCGCAGCAAAGGAAAAACCACATGCGCGCCTCGATTAAACTCAAGCTGACAGTCGCCTTCGGCTTTGTCATCATCATGCTCATGGCCACCGCGACCATTGCCATCATGAGCCTCAGCGATCTGAACACCACGCTCGAAAATGTCGTGAAAGGCCCGGCAACACGCCTGAGGCTAGCCCAGGAACTCAACATTACCCAGCTGCAGCAGCTGCGCCAGCAGAAGAACATGCTGCTCGCGACCGATATCGCCGCCATGCGGGACTATTCCGCCAAGATCACCCAGCAGCGTCAGGATTTCGACAAGGCGTTCGACAGCGTCATGCTGCTAGCCACGGAGCAAGGAAAGGTCCTGTGGGGCAAGCTGGATGGCATGGCCACCGAATACCGCGAACAGGATGATCGCATCCAGGCCCTGATGATGGCTGGCGACCGTGACGGCGCCCTGCGCATTTCGACAAACGAAAATCGTGTAACCGTCGGCGAAATCGACGAATTGCTTGATGAAGTTGTCACGCTGGAAACCAGCCGCCTGGCAGAAGCCAACGAGACGGCCGGAGCTGACTATGTCCAGACGCGCAATGTCATGCTCGCGGTTGCCGGCGCCGCCCTGCTGATCGCCTTGGCTGCCGCAGTCTGGATCGCACTGTCCATCAATCGCGGTCTGCGCAACGCAGTCAGCTCGGTCCAGAGTGTTGCTGACGGCGATCTGACCAAGCTGGCCGTGGTCAAGTCCAACGACGAAATCGGCGACCTGCTGACCTACGTCAACGCCATGATCGAACGTCTGCGTGGCGTGGTGGGCGACGCCCTTTCTGCATCATCGAACGTCTCGTCCGGTAGCCAGGAACTGTCAGCAAGCTCGGAACAGCTGTCACAGGGTGCAACCGAACAGGCTGCTGCTGCCGAAGAGGCCTCTGCTTCGATGGAAGAAATGGCCGCCAACATCAAGCAGAACGCCGACAATGCAGCCCAGACCGAAAAGATCGCCCGCCAGTCGGCCAAGGATGCGGAAGCATCCGGCGACGCGGTGACCCGCGCCGTCGGTGCCATGCGCACGATTGCCGAGAAGATCTCGATCGTCCAGGAAATTGCCCGCCAGACTGACCTTCTCGCACTGAACGCTGCCGTTGAAGCAGCGCGCGCCGGTGAACACGGCAAGGGCTTTGCGGTTGTTGCATCGGAAGTGCGCAAGCTGGCGGAACGTTCGCAGTCGGCAGCAGCCGAAATCGGCGCCATGTCGAGCGACACCGTCAAGGCAGCCCAGGAAGCCGGCGAAATGCTCGGCCGCCTGGTTCCGGATATCCGCAAGACCGCCGAACTGGTTTCGGAAATCTCGGCAGCCTGCCGCGAGCAGGACATCGGCGCCTCGCAGATCAATGAAGCAATCCAGCAGCTTGACCAGGTCACCCAGCAGAACGCTTCGGCCTCCGAACAGATGGCCGCGACCTCTGAAGAGCTGGCAGCCCAGTCCGAGGAACTGCAGACCTCGATCGCCTTCTTCCGGGTTGACCGGTCTGGCGAACGGGCTCCTGTCGCCATCCGCAAACCGGCAGCCCGCCCGGCTGCTCCAGTTGCCCGTCCGGCAGCGGCCGCAGCGGTTCGCAAGCCTGCCCACGGTGACAACAGCATCACCGGCCAGCAGGCCCGTGCCAACGGCTTTGCCCTCGACCTGTCGATGGGCGGCCCGGACGCAGACGACGCGCATTTCAAGCAGAGCGCGTGAGTACAATCGAATCGTCATGTGAATGACGCTCCGGCAGAAATTGCCGGGGCACTTGGGTCCGGAAGACGGCTGTCCGGACCCGAACATCCCAAACCTCGCAAATGGCAGCGGTGAATGCATCACGGCCCTGCAACCTCGCGACCAGAACGATACTGAGTATTTGAGCAACGACAACCGCACCACATTTCGGGTGGCGATAGGGGATATTATGAGATTCACAATTAAGCTTAAGCTGGCTGTGGCTTTTGGGCTCATCATTCTGATGACCAGCGGCATGGCAGCGTTGGCAGTAACAAATTTGTCCTCACTGAATTCGGCAATAACCGAGATCGTAGAAGGCCCTGCAACCAATCTTCAAAATTCCAGCGATCTATTGGATTCCGTCTATAGTTCGATCCGCGCTGAGAAAAATGCTGTGATGAACACCGATCCCGCTCAAATCACTTCGTATTCCCGCGAAGTGGCGGAAGATCGTTCTAAGATAAACGAACTATTGAGCCAGCTCGACAATGACGACACAGCTGCAATCAGACAAAAGGTCTCCGAGTTTCGCGGCGATTTGCCAAAGTGGTTTGAGGTTCAAGATCGCATTCTGAGACTGGCGCAGGAAAACACCACGGAATCCAACGCGCTGGCCGGTCAGATTTCGATGGGCGAAGGCGCAAGCGTTACCGCCACGCTGCTAACGGCATTGTCGGGCCTCAACGCAGAAATCGGCAAGGACTTGCGGGCCACCGATGAGGCCACGAATGTGCAATACGACAACTCCAGAAGCATTCTGATCGGCATAGTCCTTGCGGTTCTCGTGTTCTCGACCGTCGTCGCCTTCTGGATTGCCCTCGGCATCAGTTCGGGTCTTCGTAAGGTGTCAGGCGTGGCAGAAGCCGTTGCCCTTGGTGATCTCAACCAGAATGTCCAGGTCAAGAGCAATGACGAGATCAAGGACCTCATCGAAACGATCAATCGCATGACAGCAAACCTGAAGAGCACGGCCGACATCGCCAACATGATTGCGGCCGGCGACCTCTCGAAGGAGGTCACACCTTTGTCTGACAAAGACTCGCTTGGTATTTCCATGGGAAACATGGTGACC
>NZ_AHZC01000198.1 GCF_000247475.1 Rhizobium sp. PDO1-076
TGCCGCTGTTCTATCTTGCGCTGCTGCCTGGCTTTGTCGGCACCAGCTTTGGCATGGGTGACTACGCCAGGCTGGCAATCGTCATTATTCTGGTCGAATGCGCGGTCATCGGCGGCCACGTCTGGATTGCCGATCGCGCCCGCGCCCTTCTGCGCACGCCGGTGATCATCAGGAGAGCCAACCGGATTGCCGGATCGGCATTGGCACTGGCTGGTATTCAAGTCCTTGTGACAACCCGCAGCAGTTAAGCACAGCTGTTAAGCCTTTGTTGCGCCAGATACCTCAGTTTTCTTGACTTTCAGGTAGTTTGGGACTATTCGCCCCTTCCATTAAGGCCCGCGTTGAGGGCGATTCATGGATGTTCGCAAGAACAGGAACGGAACTACTTCCCTTTGATCACTTTTGCTGACCTTGGCCTGAGCCAAAAAGTCCTCTCAGCCGTCACCGATGCCGGCTATGTAAACCCGACGCCGATCCAGGCCGGTGCGATCCCGCCAGCCCTGCAGCGCCGGGATATCTGCGGCATCGCTCAGACAGGAACAGGCAAGACGGCTTCGTTCGTTCTCCCCATGCTGACGCTGCTGGAAAACGGCCGTGCCCGCGCTCGCATGCCGCGCACGCTGATTCTCGAGCCGACCCGCGAACTCGCCGCCCAGGTCGCGGAAAATTTCGATAAGTACGGCAAGAACCACAAGCTCAACGTCGCGCTTCTGATTGGCGGCGTGTCGTTTGAAGAGCAAAACCGCAAGCTGGAACGCGGCGCCGACGTGCTGATCTGCACCCCCGGCCGCCTGCTCGATCACTGCGAGCGCGGCAAGCTCCTGATGACCGGCGTCGAGATCCTCGTGATCGACGAAGCCGACCGCATGCTCGACATGGGCTTCATTCCGGATATCGAACGCATCGCCAAGATGATCCCGTTCACCCGCCAGACCCTGTTCTTCTCGGCTACAATGCCGCCGGAAATCCAGAAATTGGCCGATCGCTTCCTGCAGAACCCGGAACGCGTCGAAGTTTCGCTGCCTTCCTCGACGGCAAAGACGGTAACGCAGCGCCTCGTCGCGGCGCATAACAAGGACTACGAAAAGCGCGCGGTCCTGCGCGACCTGATCCGCTCCCAGGAAGACCTGAAGAACGGCATCATCTTCTGCAACCGCAAGAAGGACGTCGCCGACCTCTTCCGTTCACTCGAACGTCACGGCTTCTCCGTCGGTGCCCTGCATGGCGACATGGACCAGCGCTCGCGGACAAACATGCTGGCCGGCTTCAAGGACAATCAGATCACACTGCTCGTCGCATCCGACGTTGCAGCACGCGGTCTCGACATTCCCGACGTCAGCCATGTCTTCAATTTCGACATCCCGATCCATGCAGAGGACTACGTCCACCGCATCGGTCGCACCGGCCGCGCCGGTCGTTCAGGTGCTGCTTTCTCGCTGGTTACGCGCAGCGATTCCAAGTTCCTCGATGCAATCGAAAAGCTGATCGGTCAGAAGATCGAATGGCACAATGGCGACCTGACCGCCCTGCCCGCAGCCACCGAAAGCCATGACGAAGGTCGCGGCAAACGTGGCAGCCGTGACAAGGGCCGCGAAGGCAGCCGGGATCGTGCACGTGATGGCAAGCGTGAGGGCCGTGGTGACGGCAATCGCGAAGCCCGTGGCGAGCGTAACAGTCACAAAACCGAAACGCCCGCAGAATATACCAAGCCCGCAGAGGAAGTCGTAATGGAACCGGCAAGGATCGAAGCACCCGTGGCAAACGAGCGCAAGGCGGACAAGCGTCCGAACCAGAACCCGCGCAATGGCCGCAACAACGCGACCCCGAATCCGGCAAATGACGATCATCGCGAGCGTCGCCGCAGCCATCACCGCGACCACGATGACGGCCCGACACCTGTTGGCTTCGGCGATGACATTCCCGCGTTTATGCTGATCGTGGCTGCAGCCAAGGCCTGATCCGGCCATGGGCGCACCCGGCATTGATTTTCCCGGCCTCGGCGTCGGTCTTGCCATCCTTCGGGATGGCAAGTTGCTTTTGTGCAAGCGCATGAAAGCGCCGGAAGCTGGCCATTGGAACATCGTCGGCGGCAAGGTCGACCATATGGAGCCGGCCGAACAGGCAGCCCGTCGCGAGGCCGAGGAGGAAACCGGCCTGACGATCGGTGCGATCGAGTTCGTCGCCTGGTCCGAGCAGCGGATCGAAGCGGATCGCCAGCACTGGGTCTCCCTGCTCTACAAGACCACCGACATCAAGGGCGAACCGCAATTGACCGAGCCGGACAAGCTGTCTGCAATCGGTTTCTTCGATCTCGACCACCTGCCGCAGCCGCTGTCGGCCTTCACCCAGGCGCTGCTGCCCTATCTGCGCTGAAACCTATTTCTTGGCTTCCGCCCTGACGGCCGCCTCGAAAGCCAGCCGCACCCATTTCGCCATCTCGTCGGGATCGTCATAGGCCTCTTCTGGAACACTCCAGTAAGGCATGGCGACCGGCTTACCCGTCTTGCCTTCATAAGACCAGCGCCGGGCACCGGCGGCCTCCAGCAGCGGCGCCGTCTCGCTGTCGCCCTTCAGCATGATCTCATCGAACAGATCGAGCGCGACGATGATGCCCTGGTGATAGATGCCCTTGCCGCCGAACATCCGGCGGATGGAGACTGGCCCGAGCGCCTGAAACTCTCCTCGATCGCATCATTGTCCATGTGTCTGCTCAGTCCCTGAGAATACCGCCCGCCGCAAC
>NZ_AHZC01000197.1 GCF_000247475.1 Rhizobium sp. PDO1-076
AGGTGCCTGCAGAGCGAGCAATCTGACCACCCTTGCCTGGCTTCATTTCGACGTTGTGCACGATCGAACCAACCGGGATCGACTGCAGCGGCATGGCGTTGCCAGGCTTGACGTCAACGGCCTTTTCAGACGCGATGACCTTGTCGCCGGCAGCGAGGCGCTGCGGAGCCAGGATGTAGGCCTGTTCGCCGTCGGTGTAGGTCACCAGGGCGATGAATGCCGTGCGGTTCGGGTCGTATTCCAGACGCTCAACCGTGCCTTCAACTTCAAACTTACGACGCTTGAAGTCGATCAGACGGTAGGTGCGCTTGTGACCGCCGCCGATGAAGCGAGCAGTGATACGGCCGAGGTTGTTACGACCGCCGCTCTTGGAGAGACCTTCGGTCAGAGCCTTTACCGGCTTGCCCTTGTGGAGGCCCGAGCGGTCGACGATGACCAGCTGGCGCTGGCTCGGCGTGATCGGGTTAAAGCTTTTCAATGCCATTGTTCTTGTTCCCTACCTCAGACGCCCGTCGACACGTCGATGGACTGACCTTCGGCAAGCGTGACGATCGCCTTCTTGACGTCCTTCTGCTTGCCGGCGAAGCCGCGGAAACGCTTGGTCTTGCCCTTGCGGAGCAGCGTATTGACGGCGGTAACCTTGACGCCAAAGAGCGCTTCGACAGCAGCCTTGATTTCCGGCTTGCTGGCACCCTTGGCGACGTTGAAGACGACCTGGTTGAATTCGGAAACCGTGGTCGACTTTTCGGTGATCGACGGAGACACGATCACATCGTAGTGGCGAAGATCAGTCATTTGAACCGCTCCTCCAGAGCTTCAACCGCAGCCTTGGACAGCACGAGCTTGCCACGACGCAGAATGTCATAAACGTTGATGCCTTGAACCGGCAGAACATCGATGTTCGGGATGTTTGCGGCAGCGAGCTTGAAGTTGCTGTCGATTTCGGCGCCGCCGATGACGAGAGCATTGGTGAGGCCGAGCAGCTCGAAGGTACCGACGAGCGCCTTGGTCTTTGCTTCAGCAGAGATCAGCTGATCGATGATGATCAGATCTTCCGACTTCAGCTTGGCCGAAAGCGCGTGACGCAGTGCAAGAGCACGAACCTTCTTCGGCAGGTCATGGGCATGGCTGCGAACAACCGGGCCATGTGCCTTACCACCGCCGCGGAACTGCGGAGCGCGAGCCGAATGGTGACGAGCACGACCGGTGCCCTTCTGCTTGTACATCTTGGCGCCGGTACGGGAAACTTCCGCACGGGTCTTCGTCTTGTGTGTACCCTGACGCTTGTTGGCAAGCTGCCAACGGATCATGCGAGCGATGATATCCTCGCGCGGGTCGAGGCCGAAAATGTCGTCCGACAGAGAAACCTTGCCGGCTTCCTTGCCCTCGAGGGTCTTGACGTTAAATTCCATGTCCTTGGCTCCCTTACTTCGCCGACTTGACGGCGTCGCGGACGATGATCCAGGAACCCTTGGAACCGGGAACGGCGCCCTTCACAAGGATAAGACCGCGATCTTCATCGGTCGAAACGACTTCGAGATTCTGGGTGGTGACGCGAGTCTGGCCCATGTGACCAGCCATGCGCTTGCCCTTCCAAACGCGACCCGGATCCTGGTTGGAACCAGTCGAGCCGTGCGAGCGGTGCGATACGGACACGCCGTGGGTCGCGCGCAGACCACCGAAGTTGTGGCGCTTCATAGCACCAGCAAAACCCTTACCGATGGTCGTGCCCGTGACGTCGACCAGCTGGCCGGCTTCAAAATGACCAGCCGTGAGCTGTGCGCCAACGTCAATCATGTTGTCTTCCGACACGCGGAATTCAACGAGCTTGGCCTTGGGCTCAACGCTTGCTGCGGCGAAATGGCCGCGCAGGCCCTTCGACGTATTCTTGACTTTGGAATTACCGGCACCGAGCTGAAGCGCTACGTAGCCGTTCTTTTCAACAGTGCGCTGAGCAACGACTTGTACGTTGTCCATACGCAGAACTGTTACCGGGATATGCTCGCCGGCGTCGTTGTAGACGCGCGTCATTCCCACTTTCTGTGCAATCACACCTGAACGCATTGGTTCATTCCTCTTGAGAGTCGCTTCGGGATCCTTGGAGAGATCCCTCGCCCGCCTCTTTGTTTAAGGATTCCACTCAAGCCCTTCCGAGCCATCGGGTTTCCCGTTTCGAGAAGTCGTTGGCAGGTCTTGCCACGTACCTTCCTTGTTATTTCGGCTCTCGCCGGAATTTCATCTTAGAGCTTGATCTCAACGTCGACGCCGGCAGCCAGGTCGAGCTTCATCAAAGCGTCAACTGTCTGTGGGGTAGGATCAACGATATCAAGCAGGCGCTTGTGAGTGCGCATCTCAAACTGTTCGCGGCTCTTCTTGTCGACGTGCGGCGAACGGTTAACAGTGAATTTTTCAATTCGGGTCGGGAGCGGTACCGGACCGCGGACGCTTGCACCTGTGCGCTTTGCCGTCTGCACGATTTCGCGCGTGGAGGCATCGAGAACCCGGTGATCAAACGCTTTAAGGCGGATGCGGATATTCTGGCCGTTCATTCGACTTGTCCTTGTTTTTACTTGCGTCCCGCATGCGCAGAGACAGTGAATTACCAATTACGGCCGGCCCCTAATTTTCAAAAATCACAGGGACACCGTGAGGGTGTCCCTGTCACTTATCGTCTGAGGTGCCCTGCCGCCCAAAACCCGTTTCCGAGTTTCGTGAATACAGCGCTAGAATCGCACGATGCAATCACCGTACGATTCTGATTGTGGTCGGCGACATACACCGTCGCCGACTATTCGTCAATCGATTACTCGATG
>NZ_AHZC01000196.1 GCF_000247475.1 Rhizobium sp. PDO1-076
CCTCTGGCCGGCCTCAGTCGGCTGGCACGGCTGCGAGCGGATGATCAGCGGACTTCCCACCTGCTCTTCCAGTGCGCGGATCCGTTGCGAAATGGCCGAGGATGTCACACCGAGCATGCGGGCCGCCCGCTCGAAGCTGCCGCTGCGCAAGACGGCGGCCAATGCTGCGAGTTGGGCGGCATCGATCATTAGATTTCCTAATCACAGGCAAGGAATTTTAATTATTCTAATCAAACTCGATCGCGTAGTCAAAGCTCCACCAACAAGGAGTTTCTGGAGTTCCCATGTCCACTGCCCTGATTGCCGGCTTCCTGCTCGGTCTCAGCCTGATCGTCGCGATCGGCGCCCAAAATGCGTTTGTCCTGCGCCAGGGACTGTTGCGTCGGCATGTGCTGGCCATTGTCCTGACCTGCGCCATATCCGATGCCCTGCTGATCGCCATCGGGGTCGCAGGTTTTGCCACCGTTCTGGCGTCACTCACTTGGCTGGAGCCGGTGATGCGATACGGTGGCGCAGTATTCCTGGCCCTCTATACCCTGCGCAGTCTCCATCAGAGCCTGACTGGCGCTGGCGCACTGCGGGCTGCCAAGACCCAGGAGACGCGGCTCCTGCCTGCGCTTTTAACCTGCCTCGCCTTTACCTGGCTCAATCCGCACGTCTACCTCGACACGGTCGTTCTGCTCGGCTCCATCTCGACCCGTTACGCAGGTCAGGAGACGGCCTTCGCCCTTGGGGCAATCGTCGCATCCTTCTCCTTCTTCTTCTCGCTTGGCTTTGGCGCCAGACTGCTGGAGCCGCTGTTTGCCAAACCGTTTGCCTGGCGCGTGCTGGATGGTGCGATCGCCGTCATCATGGCATCCATCGCCCTCAATCTTGTGCGATAACCAAGCAATGCCTGCTTTGCGGATGCAGTCACCGGGGCGCTCGGCTAGAACGATGGATGCCCGGACAAGCAGGAGGATACTCGTTCATGTTTCTCAGCAATCGCGACATCGTTGACCTGATCGATTTCCGCCAGGAACTGCATCGCCATCCGGAAGTGTCCGGCGAGGAAGAGCAAACGGCAAGGCGCATCGTCGACGCGCTGAAACACCTGTCGCCGGCAAGGATCATCAGCCGCCTTGGAGGCCATGGCGTGGCAGCGGTGTTTGAAGGCGCCGCCCCCGGTCCAACCCTGCTCTTTCGCTCGGAACTGGACGCGCTGCCGATCGAAGAGAAATCCGCCGCTGCCTATCGCTCGACGATCCCCGGCAAGGGCCATCTTTGCGGCCATGACGGACATTCGACCATTCTGACCGCGGTCGCACTCGGCCTCTCCCGTCAGCTGCCGAGGAGCGGCCGGGTCGTGCTGCTGTTCCAGCCGGCGGAGGAAGACGGCAGCGGCGCCGCAGCGGTCTTGGCCGATCCGCGCTTTGCGGACATCACGCCTGACTTCGCCTTTTCGCTGCACAACTTGCCGGGCACGCCGCTCGGCCACGTCGCGCTGAAGGCCGGTCCGGTCAACTGCGCCTCGCGCGGCATGAAGATCCGCTTTTCTGGCAAGACTGCCCATGCGTCGCAGCCTGAAACCGGCCTATCGCCGATGGCAGCGATGGCCGGCCTGATGCCAGCGCTGACGGCCCTGTCGCATGGCGCTCCACCAGATGAGACCTTCACCCTCGCCACAGTCACCCATGCCTGGCTCGGTGAGGAAGCCTTCGGCATTACACCCGGCGATGGCGAAGTATGGGTGACGTTGCGCACGCTGGTAGACGACCGCATGGCCGAACTCTGCGCCCGCGCCGAAGCGCTGGCAGCAGAGGCCGCGTCCCTCCATGACCTTACGCTGTCGACCAGCTATCACGACATTTTTCTGCATTGCGACAATGCGCCCGAGGCCGTCGCCCATCTGGCCCGCGCGCTGGACGCAGAGGGTATTTCCCATGACGAAGGCGATCTGCCGATGCGCGGGTCGGAGGATTTCGGCCGCCTGCGCGCCGTCGCCCCCTCCGCGATGTTCTTCCTCGGCTCCGGCGAAAATCATCCAGCCTTGCATAATCCCGACTATGATTTCCCTGACGCCTTGATTGCCACCGGCGCACGCATCTTCATGCGGGTGATCCGCGACCTGCTGGACTGATTGAAAGCCTATTGATCAAAAATCCGGGAAACGGCGCTTGCGCCATTCGGATCTGGGAATTGCCGCGCCGACCGAGAAGCCGAACGAGACGACTTTGGTCGCCCCGTCATCGACCTCGCAACGGAAGCTCAGGTCATACCACTGGCCGGATGCCCGGAACGCGGTCTTCGCCGGCGCCAGTATATTCCCCTTCTTCAAACCGAAGGAGGGCAGCAGTTCCGGCCGAAACGGAGGCGAAGCATTGCGCAACTGCTCGCGCAATTCGGTCGTGCACAACTGGTCGGCCCGCCGTTCACGCGGCAAGCCGTTCATCGCCGTCATCGCCGCTGGATCGCTCGAAATCACCGTCGAAAACAGCTTCTTAGCGTCATCCAGTTTCGGCGCTGCGGCACCCACATTGGACTCGTCCACCGGCGCCTCCGGTTCCTTCACCTCGGCCTCGTTCAGCGCCGCAATGGCTTCACCGCTCAAAGCCTCGCCTTCGGCCGAAGGATCCGGCACCTGCCCTTCGAGATCCGCTTCCGGCAGCGCGATGTCCGGCAATGGCTTGGCCGCGGCCGCCTCTTCCTTGGGCGGTTCGGCAGGTTTTTCCGGTTCCACCACAGGCGGAGGTTCAACAGGATCGTCCGCAGCCGTCTCCGCCGGATCAACAGCGCCGCTACCATCATCCTCCTTGCGCGGACCTGCATCCTTGTCGCCGAACTGCACCAC
>NZ_AHZC01000195.1 GCF_000247475.1 Rhizobium sp. PDO1-076
CTTGGCCTGTGCCGCATCGACCGTCGCGGTGGATGCGCCGATTGACTGGCCCGCACTGGACAGGGCGGCCTCAGCTTCGCTGACGGCCAGTGCATATCGCTCAGGATCAATGCGAAAGAGGATCTGACCTGCCTCCACCTGCATATTGTCGGTTATGCCCACTTCAACGATCCGCCCGGTGACTTCGGCCGCGATGCCGACGACATAGGCCTGGACATAGGCTTGCGACGTCGATGGCGTCCGCCGCTCCATGAAAACCGACAGGCCAAATAACGCAAGCGCCAACAGGATGATGATCAGGGCGATCCTGCGCAGGGGATTTTGTGGCGCCGGCGGCGCCGTAGGCTCATTGATGGCTTCTGAAACCACTGTGTTATGTCCTTCGGAATTCTATCTCTGTTGTATGAATCCGCCAAAAAGGATTGTGCCGCCATCGACAGTCCTGCCGGGCGCAGCAGGCTCCCATCAGATCACCGGGAGCGCTGTACAGGCGGGTGGTGCAGCTTGACCACTTTGGCTTTGGCGAGAGCGTCTTCTATTTCCTTGGCGAGTTCTGCGATCAGTTGTCTGTACTCGGCGCATCGTTTGCCCCCATGCGGATCCGACGATGCTTCCCACTTGACCAATTCCGTCTGGGCTTCGGCGAAATCCCGGCAGATCTCGCAGAAGACGGGGTCCCAGGACGCACGTTCGACGATCGCCTCGGCTTCGATGGGAAACCGCAGCCTGACTGCAGCAGCAATGTCCTCATCCATGGTTCACTTCCCCCCTGGCTCAAGACTGCGGCGCAAGGCGTATTTGCAGCCCCATGGTCGACCATGCGGCAGGCTTCGTGCAGTAGGATACCGTAACATACGGGGCGCGGGAGGTCCGGAAGACACTGGAAAAACGGGCATCCGGATCCCAGAACTGTCCTGGCTCCCGCCTGGCGGCCATATGGATATGCCTTCCGAGCAGCCGCAGCTTGCACGGCAGAAGGCGAAAAACCTGCCGAAACAGAGGTTTTTGCTATTTTGGCCAGCCGCAATGTCAGTCGCAGCAGCCCGTAACCTACCAGATGTTACGGGAAAGCTCCTCGCCGTTGGAATAGATTTTCCTCGGATCTGCCGCCCGCTGCCACGGACTGCGCGACAAGGGAGCATGCGACATTGCTGAGAACAACATATTCCATCGCGCAGCAAACAGATGGCGGCTTTCGCAGCGTCGTGCAATGTCTGGTCATATGCATGATGCTGTCGGTTCTCATCGGGTGTGGCGGTCGCCCGAAGAACGTCCTCACGCCTGTTGCAGACAGTGCGCCTGATACCAGTCGCGTCAATCTGCTGGTCACCACGACGCGTAGCCGCTCGGCGCTGGAGGGGGAGATGTTCACCGGCGAGCGGGCACCGGAGCCGACGTTTGCTGACATGACCGTTTCCATACCACCTGAGAGCGTCCGAAAGGTCGGCGAGGTCGCCTGGCCGAAAAAACTTCCCTCCAATCCGGCAACCGATTTTGCGACATTGAAGGCGGACGAGATCAGCCGGGACGGCGCCCGAACCTGGCTAAGCGCCGCAGTCAGGAAGAGCGGCGACGGCAGCGTGCTTGTCTTCATCCACGGTTTCAACAACCGTTTTGAAGATTCCGTCTACCGTTTCGCCCAGATCGTTCAGGATTCCGGTGTCCGCAGCGCGCCCGTGCTGGTGACCTGGCCGTCGCGTGGCAGTGTTTTCGCCTATGGGTATGACAGGGAAAGCACGAACTATACCCGCAATGCGCTGGAAACGCTCTTCCAGTATCTCGCCAGGGATCCGGAGGTGAAGGAAGTCTCCATTCTGGCCCATTCCATGGGCAATTGGCTGGCACTGGAAGCGCTCCGCCAGATGGCGATCCGTAATGGCCGCCTTCCGGTCAAGTTTGAAAACGTGATGCTGGCCGCACCTGACGTGGATGTCGACGTCTTCCGCCAGCAGATTACTGACATGGGGGAGCCGCGCCCCCATTTCACGCTGTTTGTCTCGCGCGACGACCGTGCGCTCGCGCTATCGCGCAGGGTCTGGGGCGATGTCGCAAGACTGGGAGCGATCGATCCCGAGCAGCCGCCTTTCAAGCAGGAGCTTTCCGACAACAAGATCACGGTGATCGACCTGACCAAGGTCAAGGCGGGCGACCGGCTTCACCATGGCAAGTTCGCCGAATCGCCGGAAGTCGTGCGCCTGATCGGCGCGAGAATTTCGGATGGACAGGCGTTGACCGACAGCAAGATAGGGCTGGGTGACACGCTTCTTGCCGCAACGACCGGTACGGCCGCGGCTGCCGGCAATGTCGCTGGCCTGATCCTGGCTGCACCGGTTGCCGTGATCGACGCAAATACAAGAGACAACTACGCTGGAAATGTCAGCGGTCTTTTCGGTTCGGGCACCATGCAGAACAAAGCGCCGGACTGCGAGCCGGGCGTCAGGGCCGAGAGGGGGCAAAGCGGATGCGGGCGCTAGTGCCCGCACTTCTGGTGGACGTCTGACGCGTGTCTTTGCCAAGGGCCGGTGGGAGAGCCGTGCAACAGAGGGGCAAAGAACAGGCACTGTTTTTAGGATCACAAACTCAGGGGGATTTTACATGGATTTTACCGTTATCGACGCTGCGCTGGTGGGCAAACTTCTTCTCATGCTTTTGATCGGGATGGGGCCGAAGATCGCGCTTGTGCCTTTTCTGGAAAAGACACACGCTTTCGACGCGGAAACCAAGGTCCGCATCGGTCGCAAAATGGTTCTGACCGCCCTGGTCACGGCCCTGATCCTGTTTGCCTCGGGCGCTTTTCTCATGCGGCTCTTGCACATCACCGGCGGGGCAGTCGCTGTGGCGTGGGGCATTATCCTTGCGCTGATTGCGATCAAG
>NZ_AHZC01000194.1 GCF_000247475.1 Rhizobium sp. PDO1-076
AAGAAGTCTGCCCGCACCCCGAAGATTGTTTTTATGAAACCGACCGCGCTCGGTGCGGGCCTTGCGCCGAGAAGGCATCGGCAGCCAAAGGCGTCGAAATTGACGATACACATTCACACCTATCGGATGTGTGCCGCCTTCGACGCGAAGTAAGAGCCGCCGCGGCCCGCGTTGCCGAACTCGAGTCATTGAACGATCTGCTGCGATCAGCCGTTGCCGTCACGGAGAGCTCGGAATGACCGTCGCCCTGACAGAACCCGCGGGCGGTGCCTAATGGCCATCAATTTTCACCATGCATTCCGCGTAGGCGGCAATGAAAGATACCCTAGATCGGTCCAAATCACGTCCGTGGCGAAGAGCAGCGCTACATTCGTTGATCGCATTCCAGTACGTTTTTCCGGAGCGCAATGGCAAGCTGTCCTGCAGGTATTTCAGGCCAGCACGGGGCCCCAAGATTGCGGTGTCGCAGAGGTCACCTTCGCCAACCAAAACAGGCTGCTTCCAATTAAGTTGGAAGCCAATCTCGATCACAGAACCCATAGGAGGTTTCCTTCGGTTAGACCGAGAGAATGCCCCCCGGAGACGGACCCTATCATGGCCCTCCACGGCGTGCACTTGCTAATCGGAGAGAGGCACCTTCCAGTGTCGCTGCTAGGTGGGGAATGAACCACTCAAACGTTCGCCGCAGGGTGTTCGACGCATCGCGCGCGATGGTGATCATCTCAGGATACCAATCAGAACTATACGACAGCGCCATGCGTGGATGGCACCGCGTCGAGACCAAGGCCCGCACTGATGGGGCGAAAGCTCGGACAGAGGTCTTATGGATCAATCCGCTCGCTTGGTCGCCTGGAGCGAAACCAGTCCTACCTCTTCAACATTCCAGGAGATACTGCATGAGCAGGCGATGTGAAAACTGTGCGCACTGGTCATCGACGGACAAGGTCTGGGGATCGTGCGATTACGCCTCGACGCGAGACGACGGCGACAAACTTGCCCACGCTTCCTACGTCCGCCTGGGCGACGAGAAGCAGGCGGAGCTTGAGACGAAATACAAGTTCGGCTGCGTCGTCTGGAAGACGCTGCGCACCCCATCGCTCCAGCCGAGGGTAGCGGCCCATTGCGGCTGCTTAGCGCCTTCTCATTTCGGCCATTGAAGGTGGTCGGTTGGATACCCGAAAGCAGTCGATCAGCTCGCCCTGTCAGCAATGCGCCGCGAGCGAGCGTGGATTTATCGTTGTGCCCTGGATTTGAGCTGATGTGAACATGGCGCCAGAGCGGCAATTATTTCCGCATCCACGCCAGCGCAAGGAGTGTGAATCACGACGACAGATTTCGTGGATCGCTCTGGCCGCGCCGCTCAGGTTAAAGACATGCCACAGCAAGCCATCCCTTCTTTGAAGGCAGCCGTAAAGGAGACTTTATTCGTGCCGGAGCGACGCGCGGCACTGACCATATGACGACGGCGACTCCGATCGCGCCCTATGGATATTTTTTAAAGGTCCTTGCAAGTTCTGACAAGCCAGCCCATATTCATCGAAGTGGCAGCCATTGAACGGGCACTGCCATTTTCTGGGCGGCACTCACCCTGGCCCCAATAAAGGAGGACGTCATGTCTTCCGACCTTCATCAGCCTATCGGCAGCTTCGACATCAGCATCATCAGAAACGCGCTGCGGCATGCCGGGTTTCGCGATGAAGAACCGCTTTGCGAACTGGACCGCGGCGCGGCGCGCCATGCGATTACCCTCTACCAGAAGGGCGTCCACAGATCCGGCGAATTGATTTCCGCCGTGAACCTCTGGGCAGACAAGGCCGTCCTCGCGCGGCTGAAAAGTAGCTGTCAGGTCACGAGCCTGTGACCCTCTTTTTCCCCAATCCGACCCGTGCCTATGACGAGACCCGCGGTTTCATTCGTTTCATCGGGCATGATGGTCTGAACCAGGTTCTGTTTCTATTGCCTGTCGCACTCTTTGACCGTGAGGGGGCGACCAACCGCCGGAAGGAATGCGACTATCTCCTGGCATTCGATCGCCTGCGGGAGCGCATCCTGACGACAGCGAAGCAAGCCTATCAGTCTCGGCGACGACATATGATCGAACTCGATCTCAGTGCATTCGGGTCGTCCCTCCAGTCGGCGACCTGACGACGCCAATCAAAGCGCTTGGCGAACTCGGAAGAGGAACAAGTCATGGTCGATCGTAAGCAATCCACTGCATTGATCGTCCATGACGACCGCCTCGGGCAGACATTCGGCCTTCGACCATGCTGAAGAACGATCCTCCAGAGTGTGAGCGAAAGCTGGCTGACCTGGCGCTTCTGCGTGCGCTGCTCCACCGTTCAAGCTACTCGAGCGCGGGTCTCCGGGCGCAGTCAGGTGGCAACTATGCAAGAGAGGTCGTGATCATCGACCGCCTTCGCAAGGGAATGGTCATGAGCGATATGCAGGCAGCCGTCTGGGAGACTGTCGTTTTCAGTCACGCTACGGCTCTGTCGCGCTGGGAAGGCGAGGGCGGAAGTCCCTGTGGTCGCGATCAGGTTGCTACAACCGTGAGGAGCGGCGGCTAATGGGGACTTCGGACAAGGTGATCATACTGGCTGACATCCGTAAAAAGCGGATCGTGTCAGCGACATGCCGACCGAACGTCTTCGAGATCAGGTCAGGGGCCGGGAAGCGGCCGGATTGCAGTATCCATCCGTTTACAGCGCGGCCCGCTGTTCCGCCGAAGCAGGCTTGATGAACACTGAGGTCGCATCCCGAGCTGATCTCTGCACCGCCGCCACATGACACCGATCCCCCGCAAAGGAGTCTCAGATGTTTACGCGAACGAAGACGAGAACCGTGCATTTCGATGCGCCCTTCACCCTCAAAGGTCT
>NZ_AHZC01000193.1 GCF_000247475.1 Rhizobium sp. PDO1-076
GGTTGCGAAGGGCACCGGATCAAAGCGCCTTTTCAAGCTCAGGCAGGGCTTCGAAGAGATCGGCGACGAGGCCGTAGTCGGCAACCTGAAAGATCGGCGCTTCCTCGTCCTTGTTGATCGCAACGATGACCTTGGAATCCTTCATGCCGGCGAGATGCTGGATCGCACCCGAGATGCCGCAGGCGATGTAGAGCTGCGGGGCGACGACCTTGCCGGTCTGGCCGACCTGCCAGTCGTTCGGCGCGTAGCCGGCATCGACGGCGGCGCGGGATGCGCCGACGGCAGCACCTAGCTTGTCGGCCACCGGCAGGATGACCTGCTGGAACTTTTCCGACGAACCCAGGGCGCGACCGCCCGAGATGATGATCTTGGCCGAGGTCAGTTCCGGACGATCCGAAGACGACAGCGCGTCCGAGACATGGCTCGACAGGCCCGGATTGGCAACGGCTGCGATCGCCTCGACAGCAGCCGAACCGCCTTCGGCTGCTGCAGCAAACGAGGCGGTGCGCACCGTGATGACCTTCTTGGCGTCGGTCGACTGCACCGTCTGGATAGCATTGCCGGCATAGATCGGGCGCTTGAAGGTATCGGCGGACACCACTTCGATGATTTCCGAGACCTGCATCACGTCGAGCAGGGCTGCGACGCGCGGCAGCACGTTCTTGCCGATCGATGTCGCGGGCGCGATGATCGTGTCATAGCTGCCGGCGAGCGAGACGATCAGGGCCGCCAGCGGTTCTGCGAGGTTGTTGGCAAGGCTTGCGTCGTCGGCGAGCAGGACCTTGGTGACGCCCGACAGCTTGGCGGCGGCATCGGCGGCCGCCTTGGCGCCTGAGCCTGCGACCAGCACATGCACGTCGCCACCGATCTTGGTGGCGGCCGTCAGTGTCTTGGCGGTCTGGTCGGACAGGGTTGCGTTGTCATGTTCTGCCAGAAGAAGAATGGCCATTTTCGTAATCTCCTATGCGTTCCGCTTACAGCACGCCGGCTTCGTTCTTGAGCTTGTCGACCAGTTCGGCGACGCTCTTGACCTTGACGCCGGCCTTGCGGCCCGACGGTTCCTCGGTCTTCAGCACCTTCAGGCGGGCCGCCGTGTCGACGCCGAAATCGGCAGGCGACTTCTTGTCGAGCGGCTTCTTCTTCGCCTTCATGATGTTCGGCAGCGAGGCGTAACGCGGCTCGTTCAGGCGAAGGTCGGTGGTGACGATTGCCGGCAGCTTGACGTCGATGGTCTGCAAGCCGCCATCGACTTCGCGGGTCACGGTTGCCTTGTCGGCGCCGAGATCGAGCTTCGAGGCAAAGGTTGCCTGGCTCCAGCCGAGCAGGGCCGAAAGCATCTGGCCGGTCTGGTTCGAATCGTCATCGATCGCCTGCTTGCCGGTGATCACCAGGCCAGGCTGTTCGGCTTCGACGACACCTTTCAGGATCTTGGCAACGGCGAGCGGCTCGACGGCATCGTCGGTCTCGACCAGGATGGCACGGTCAGCACCCATGGCCAGCGCCGTACGCAGCGTTTCTTCCGCCTTGGCCGGGCCGATCGACACGACGACCACTTCCTCGGCCTTGCCGGCTTCTTTCAGACGCAGTGCTTCCTCGACGGAGATTTCGTCGAAGGGATTCATCGACATCTTGACGTTGGCCAGCTCGACGCCGGTGCCATCCGGCTTGACCCGGATCTTCACGTTGTAGTCAACAACCCGCTTTACGGTCACTAGGATTTTCATGGGTTCCTTCCTTCACTGCTTTCCGCCGGAAAATGCGCTTGAAAGCGGTCCGCCGTTTGTCGATTGGCGACATCGATACGCATTTTTTGTCCAAACACAACGCCTGACGCCGATTGCCACGCCATTCGCAGCCAGCATTAATTGACGTTGACGTTCACGTCATTAAGTCTGACGGAGGGCGACGCTCATCGTCCCCAATGGGTGGTTCTGGGGGTGGTCCTGGCCGAGGGCGACGCGGGCGCCCGTGTCGCCGTCGGGGCAACGGTTGCTGCCGCAGGGATTTCCAGGTGCTCGACCGCGCGTGGCGTGACGATGGTGCGATCGAACAACGGTACGCCCGGGCGGCGCAAGACGAGCACCAGCAGGGCGCCGGCGATGATGCCGCCAACATGTGCGCCAAAGGAGACATTGCTGTCGGCGTTGAACAGCAGCATGAAAAACTGCTGGCCGATCCACAGCGCCAGCGGAATGAAGGCGGGCAAAGGCAGCGCGAAGCGCATCAGCACCAGCACCCAGACGCGCACCTTCGGATGCAGCATCAGATAGGCCGCGACCACGCCGGACACAGCACCCGATGCGCCGATCAGCGGCGCCTGCGAGGTCGGCGCCAGCAGTCCATGCACCAGCGCACCGGCGGCGGCGCAAACGAGATAGAAAAACAGAAACCGCCAGTGGCCGAGCGCATCCTCTACATTGTCGCCGAACACCCAGAGAAACAGCATGTTCGAGCCGAAATGCAGCCAGCTGGCATGCAGGAAGGCATAGGTCACATAGGTGCTGTCTTCCGGCACCAGCACTAGCGACGGATCGAGATCGGCAAAGTCAAAGACGACGGCCGCAATGAAACCCAAGCCGTAGATGCACATTTCCAGCAGTTTTTCCGGCATCATCAGGGTCAAAACATGGATCGCCACATTGGCCGCGATCAGCCCAAGGGTCACATATTGCCGTTTGATGTGCTTGAGCGCGTTGCGGTCATGCAATGGAATAAACATCGTGCCTCATCGCGCCTGGCTTTTCGGTTAGTGGCCAGCCTAGCCGAAGCGTGGAGCAAGCAACAGGGGCCTGTGCTGCATTCGCGCACCGGCACGCTTTCCCTCTGGGCGGGAAAGGGTCTGCAAGAACCAGCAACTGTCCGATTTCGTCTTGTGCCTGGAGAGAGCTTGTGTCTGGATCCTCGGGTCATCCTCGGGTTTAACCCGAGGATGACCCGAGGATCCAGACACAAGGGGTTGCAGTGGAACGGGGCATTTCCTT
>NZ_AHZC01000192.1 GCF_000247475.1 Rhizobium sp. PDO1-076
TTCCCGGGAAAAGTTCGATACGGTGTCCGAGTCCCTCGTTCAGGAGAGGGAGGCACTGGTCGTACAAGCGGAAGAAGTCGAGGCAGAGGAATTGTTTGTCAAAGGGAGGCCGCTGTTCGCATGACAAAAATCATCCCGATGGTCGCGGAGCACCAGGTGAGAATGTGCAATATGCCGGCTGAAGCACTTCCTCATCGGCAATTGCGTTTTTTGAGTTCTGAGCAAAATGCCTTAGCCAAGGATGCGAAAGGTTCATCCGGCGAGCAAGAGCATGCATTGGCCAAGCGGAAAGGAACCGAATTGCCACTGGCCTGTCAGCTCTCTCAGTTCGAACTGCTGCTTCACAAAGCAGATAAAGAACTTCGCCTGAAGTACGAGGAGAACGATATCAATACCGAATATGGCGCTGTCCAGATACTATTTGATAGCAGTGCGGTGGTAGATTTGCCGGCGACGCCGCATCTGCCCAATGACAACAAGCAAGCTGAGCTTGAAGCGCGGATTGAGCGAATCTTTGCGGACGTGACGCTTCGCGTCAATGCGGCCATTCGACCGTTTCACGCGATTGCGTCGGGTCCCGTGACAATCACCGTTCCGATAGATGGCGGGGATAACGGTCTGAACCGGATCGAGGTTACGCTCGTCGAGAGCATAGTGACCATAAAGCTGTGTCTGCCTGAGTTCTCGATCAACGGTGGTGCCAGCGAACAGCTGGTTGCTGCAACGAGTCAACTCGGCCAATTGTTGCTATCCCATCTACCGGGTCGGCGTATAAAGATTGTTCAATCTGCAGACACGCCTAACGACGGAAATGATGGGGAAGCCGTAGCGGCGGCCAGTTCAGGAGAAAGGCATTCCATATTCTCGTTTTCGTCGGGGCCTGAGCGCCAATGATAATTGAAACATGGTCAGCCGACCAATTTCGGCTTAGTGCTAAAAACATTGCGCTTTGGAATGCAGCGATGTCGTATGGCGGCCGCCTGTTACCAATTGGCGAGGGCGACACGGAGTTGTCGTTCATGCCTATACCGGTCCGCACCAAGACGGATGGCATGCGAAAGCTGTACCTGGACAATTGCGAAGTTGCACTTGTCGGGATAGAGGCGTTTCCGTTTGGGTCTGTTTTTGGTGTCGCCCTGGAGATTTCCGATTTGGAGGGAATGCCATCGGAGCTCGCCGATGCGTTGCGTGTTGGCATGGTGATGGCGGTGTTGTCCGATCTGCCGGATAATCTTTCGGCGCGGATCAGTTTGGTGGCAGACGGCGGAGCGGATGTAGGTCTTTTGAGTCCGAAACTTCCCGGGCTCCAGTGGTTCTCGTGCTCCCTGAGTGGGCTTGCCGAGGAACCCATCATCTTCACTTTCGCTGCCGAACCCGACGTGATTTGTGCCGAATTGTCCAAATCCGGGCCGCTTGTCGGGCGGATCAATTCTGCCGTCGACCACCTTGTCACTGTGCCTGCGCAGCGTATCATTGGAACTGCAAGTCTCTCTCTGGCAGAGTTGCACGGGCTTGCGCCTGGCGATTGCATGTTGTTTACGGCGTCGAGTTCCGAAGACCAGCTCGCGGTCCTCGTAAAACACCTTGTCTATATTTTTTCCATGGGCGACGCGGGTTCGACCTGTGCGCGCGTGCTTCCTTTTGACCGCCTTCTCATGAAGGAACCCCTGGACTCATTGATAGCGGAGGATAGCGCCTTGACATCATTGGACGAACAATATGAGGGGAACTTGCAGAATGTTAACCCCGAATCGCTTGAAGTTTCCGTGGCGTTTTGCCTCGGATCCACAAGTCTTCCCATTTGTGAACTGCAAGATTGGCAACCGGGGAGTGTCGTGACGTTGCCAGACAATCTCAGTGTCAACGATGTGCTCGTTGCGGTGCAGGTTAACGGGCGCACAGTGGCGCAGGGAGATCTGGTTCGGATCGAAGACCGACTGGCCGTGCGGCTCAACCGGGTACTGCTCGACCCGCCTAACCGAATTGGATGAATGGTGCCATGGACCCACTCAGCCTCATACTGACACTGACTGCCGCTTCACTTGTCCCCTTCCTTGCAATCGTTGCGACATCGTTTATCAAGATTTCGGTGGTCCTACTGCTTGTACGAAATGCTCTCGGTGTACAGCAGATCCCGCCAAACATGGCATTGAACGCACTCGCTATCATCCTCACGGGTTATGTAATGGCGCCGGTGTTCATCCAAACCTACACAATCTTGCAGGAGGGTAGCTACGCCTTTGACAACCTCGATGGGTTGAAAGAGGCATACAATGCCGCAAAAGACCCGCTGCTTGAATTTTTGAACAAGCATGCTGACACAAGAGAGCGGACCTTTTTCCTTAAGGCAACGGCTGAGCTCTGGCCAAAGGAGCTTGCCAGCCAGGTTGATGAGAACAGCATCGCCGTAATGCTCCCGGCCTTCACTGTCAGCCAACTGCGTGAAGCATTCGAAATCGGTTTCCTCCTATATTTGCCATTTATTGCTATTGACCTCATCATCTCTAACATCCTGCTTGCGATGGGGATGATGATGGTGTCTCCCCTGACCATTTCTCTCCCGTTCAAACTGTTCTTATTTGTCATGATCGATGGGTGGTCACGCCTAATCCTTGGCTTGATAAGAACGTACACATAGTAGCAGGTTCCCCATGGCTCCCTCAGACGCCCTTCATGTTTTGTCAGAAACATTGATGCTTGTATTGCTGCTTTCTATGCCTCCGATTGTAGCCGCCTCACTTATCGGGCTCGTGGTGAGCCTGCTTCAAGCTCTGACCCAGATCCAGGAACAGACCATACCTTTTGCGGTCAAACTGATTGTGGTGGCATTTGCTATTGCCGCAACCGGTCGCTTCATGGGACATGAACTCTTCGATTTTACCATCACGCTCTTCGACACGTTTCCGCAAGTGACACGGTGATCCAAAATGCAAGAGGTCTTCGCCACGTTTAAGGCCTACGATCGGTTAGTCATCGCGCTTGTGATCTCCTTGCCGCGCATCTATGCATTCATCGCGATGGCAGGGTTCATGAATCCCTCCTCTATGCCTCGGCTAGC
>NZ_AHZC01000191.1 GCF_000247475.1 Rhizobium sp. PDO1-076
TCCTGTTTGGCTCGGTTGGGTGTCTCAGTGGGATTTGTCGGTTGAGTGAAAATCAACGGATGCGGACCGTCGCCTCGGCGGCAATGCCGGCCGAAAGCCTGCCGATCTGTGCGACCCTGAGCGCCAGCGCGCTTTGCCGTCCGCCGAAATCGGCACTTTCCGCCAGCTGCGGATAGGTCCAGCGCGGCGCGGCCACCTCCAGTTGGCGCCGAACGGCCGCAGCCATGGCCGGTCCATCGAGGATCTCCAGCCGGTAGGCCTCGACGGGTTCATCCAGCGCAACATCGCCGGCCGTCCAGCCGTCCGCCTCGATCCGCCCCCGCCTGATCCAGCCGATCCCGATATCGCCGCTTTCCAGCCTTGTGGCTGTCAGATGCACCGGCGATAGCGGCGTTTCCGCCCTGATCCCGCCGGAAAACACCCGCCGCTCCGCGGCACCGGCCGCCATGCCGAGCGGTTCGAACAGCCAGTTCTGCGCCCTGCCGCGCTCGCCCGAAGACAGTCCGAGCGGTTGCACCGCTGGTCGAGCAGGACGACGGCCGCCCCCTCCACCGCCCCCGATGCCATCGCGTCTTCGGTGCCGCCGAGTGCGCGCAGCAGCCCGGTCAGGCGGAAGCGGTTGATCGAGATCTCCTCGGCCGTGGTGAAGGCGATGACCTCGCAGAGCCCGTTTGCGCATGTGACCGCCAGCCGGTTTTCGCCATTCAACACCGCAAGCCGGCTGACGGAAGCAAGCGCCCCGAATGTCAGGTCGACGACCAGCGCCTGGGCGCGATCGAACCGCCCGGACGGCCCCGGCGCCAATGGTTCCACCAGCCTTCCAAGCGTTGCCGGCCGCTCCAGCGTCAGCCGCGGCCGATAGCCTTCGGCCTCCACCGACCTCGACACGACGATGCGCCGCCACGGTCGGCAAAACACAGCAACAGCCGCATCGCCCGCAGCCGCGCCATCCTCCAGCCGTGGCAGATCGAGAAATTGCACCACCGGCGCAAAACCCTGCGCTGCCGGATTGTCCGGGCTGCGGCCGGGCTCCTGCGGCACGACCGGTGCAGACACCTGCCCGGCAAAGCTGCGCAGCGTCAGCCGCCGTTCCAGTCCATCATCGATCTCGGTGACCAGAAAGCGCCCGGACGGACCGTCGGCGATGCTCAGCACATCGCCCGGCTGCACCGCCACCTCGCCCGGGCCGAGCGCCAGCTGCAGCGTGCGGCGTGCCAGACGGTTGTCGCGCAGCCAGGTTTCGGCAGCGGCGATGCCGGTCTCTTCGGCGATCACTGCCGGGAGGTCGCGGGCCAATTGCCGCTGCGTGGCGGCGTCCAGCCTGCGCGAGCGGGCACTGGTCTCGCCATAGTCGGCCGCCGGATCGTAAAAGGTGATTAGCGCCTCGGAGGCAAAATCGCCGTCATGGCCGCGCGTCTCACTCCACAACGGCTGCCCGTCGATATCGGCCAGCACGTCGATCCGGCGCGCCGGCAGGCTGGCGGTGGTGCGGGTGCGAAAGCGCAACAATCCGCCATCCTCGATCACGTCGATCTGAAACACCTCGATCAGCGGCTCGATCAGGTCGCGCGCCGAGGTCAGGTCGCCCTTGACATAACCGCCGAGATCGCCGGCCACCTCGGAAACGTCGAAATCGGTAAAACCATGATCGGTAAGGATGGCCGCTATGGTATCGGCCAAAGTCGCCGTGCCGAGCCGCCCGTTCAGCCAATGGCCCGTGCGCCAGTTGATGCCATCGGCCCAGAGGCCTGTATCGGCCGGGAAGGCCGGCTGCGGCCGCGCATCCCAGGTCCAGACGAAAGTATGATACGGATCGACCATGCCGGCCGGTGCGGCACCCTCTGCATCGCCGTCCTGCCAATGTCCGAGATGCGCCTCGAGGAAACGCCGCTGCTGGCTGTCGCTGCGCCGGCCCGCCGAAAAATGCGGCCGGGCGCTTTCCGCCGACTTGCCGTCGACAAACACATTCGGCTGGTTTGCCCCCTTATCGACCGCGCCGCAGCCAAGCTCGGTAAACCAGATCGGCTTCATGCCCGGCTGCCAGGCGGTCGGCGTCGCCACTTCCACGCCAGCCAGCCGGTTGTAGTGCCGGTTGCTCCACCAGCCTTCGATATCCTTGAACCGGTAGACCCAGGGCTTGCCGGCCGCGCCATCGGTGATCGGCGTGCGAATGCGGTTCAGCCTGTCGCCATCTGAGGCATAATACCAGTCATAACCCTCGCCGGCCATGATCATCCGGGCAAATCCGGCCCGGTCGTCGGTGCCGGAGAATCCGTCCGGGCTTGCGGTTTCCAGATCCGCGTCGCGCCAGTCGGCCAGCGGCATATAGTTGTCGATGCCGACCGCGCTGATCGCCGGATCGGCCCAGAGCGCGTCGAGATGAAAAAAGACGTCGCCGCTGCCTTCCCCTGGCTGATGGCCGAAATATTCGCTCCAGTCGGCGGCGTAGGTGATGGCCGCCGCTGGTCCGAGCACCGTTCTCACCGCCTGCGCCAGTTGAGCCAGCGCCTCGACAAAGGGAAAGGCGTCGGCGCCGTCCCTCAGCGTCGTCAGCCCGCGCAGTTCCGAACCGATCAGAAAGCCGTCGACGCCGCCCGCAGCGTTAGCCAGCGCTGCATAATGCAGGATGAAGCGCCGGTACCCCTCGGTGCGGTTCACAAATGTATCGACCTCGGCCCGCGTCGCCGACGTTCCATCGGCCGACATCGGAAATACCGTGATGCGCCCACGCCAGGGATAGGCCGCCTGCTCTGCCGCGCCGTAAGGGTCGGGCAGGCCGTTGCCGGCGGCAATGTCCATCATCACGAAAGGATAAAGCGTCACCTTCAGGCCGCGTGTTTTCAGATCGCGGATCGCCTCGATGACGCTGTCATCGCTCGGGCTGCCGCCATAGGCCGGTCCGCCATTGTAGCGGCTGACCACATGGGCCGCATCGCGCCCCATGCCCGCCACATTCCAGCCCCGGCTTTCGCCCTGCCGATAGGGCACCTCGACACCGGGCAGCACCCGGCATTGCCCGGCCCTGAGGTCAGTGCCGAACCAGGCAACCACCAGCGCCACATGCTCGAGATTGGGGCACAGCGCCTGCAGTTCG
>NZ_AHZC01000190.1 GCF_000247475.1 Rhizobium sp. PDO1-076
CGAGGCGAAAGCCGCGTTCACGTTCTTCCTCGCCGGCGAAATGCGCGCTCGACAGGGCGACCAGAACCTTGCCCGGCAGCGTACCCGCCATGCGCCCGAGCAGATAGGCGGCGGTTGCGCCGGCAACATGGTTGTCCATGCCGACATAGCCGGTGCGCACCACGGCCGGCAGGTCGGTGACCAAGGTTACCACCGGTATCCCGGCCTCAAGCAGCGATCCTGCCATCTCCGACATCGCCGGCGTCGCCGGGACCTTCAGCACCACGCCATGACTGCCGCGTCGGCGGATGGATTTGAGGATGGTGATCAGATCGCGCTCGCTCATCGTTTCGGCGACATGGAAGCGGGCTGAAAACGCGGCCGGTCGCATGCCGGCAAGCTCCGCCTCGAAAGCGGCGCGTACCGCATTGGAAAAGCGCTGCGGCGTTTCCATCACGATATCGATGACGAAGCGTCGGCCGGCCAGACCCGATTGCGCATATTGCCGGTCGAGTTCGGCAATGGCCGCATCGATCCTCAGCCGGGTGGTCTGGCGCACGCCGGGCCGCTGATGCACAGCCCGATCGACGGTGGCGAGACTGAGCCCGGCCTGGAAGGCAATGTCCTTCAACGGGTAGGGCGGCTTCATCCTTGCTCCTGAGGTGTTTTTGAGGTGATCTGCGGCTATTCATGCGCGCGCCCTTGCCTAGGATCAAGTCCGGAAACACCAATGGGAGGAAATGCCATGGATGCTCAAATCCTTTCGAGCCGCCGCCGCGACAAGGTCTGGCTGAACGCTGACAGCGGCCAGCTGGATCACTTCAGGGCGGGTGTCGAAAAGACCACCGATCCCGCCGACTGGCCCTTTGCCGTCGGCGTCGAGAAAAATGTCCTGATCTATGACGGGATCAAGCTCCGCCAGATCAGCCGCGACCCGCATCTGCGCCGTGAACTGATGGCCGAATGGGTGGAGGCTTTTGCCACAGGACCGGGGGTGATCGTGATCAAGGGCGCAATGCCGGATCTGACCGTCGTCGACCGGGCCACCGAGGTCTTCGACGCGATCGTTCGCGACGAACGGGAAAAGGGCAAGGTTGCGGCCGACCATTTCGCCAAGGCCGGCGCCAATGACCGGATCTGGAATTCCCTGCAGAAGCATTGCCTGACGGATCCGGAGAATTTTGCCAGCTACTATGCCTCGGAAGCCATTGCCATGGTGTCGCAGGCCTGGCTGGGCGCAGGCTATCAGATGACGGCACAGATGAACCGCGTCAATCCGGGCGGCGTGGCGCAGAAGGCGCACCGCGACTATCATCTCGGCTTCATGTCGCCAGCGCAGATGCAGGCCTATCCCGGACATATCCATGCGATCTCACCGGTTCTCACACTGCAGGGCGCCGTTGCCCATTGCGACATGCCGATCGAAAGCGGCCCGACCCTGTTCCTTCCCTATTCGCAGACCTTCTTCGAGGGATATCTTGCCTTCGGCCGACCGGAGTTTCAGCACTATTTCGCCGAGCATCATGTGCAATTGCCGCTCGCCAAGGGCGACGCCGTCTTCTTCAACCCGGCCCTGATGCATGGCGCCGGCACCAATGTCTCGACCGACATCTATCGCATGGCAAACCTCCTGCAGGTTTCGTCCGCCTTCGGCCGGGCAATGGAGACGGTCGATCGGGAGCGCATGTCGACGGCCGTTTATCCGGCCTTGCTGGAGGCGAAGAGGTCCGGGACGATGACGGCGCAGGATGTGGCCAATGCCATTGCCGCCACCGCCGAGGGTTACGCCTTCCCGACCAATCTCGACAGTGATCCGCCGCTCGGAGGGCTTGCGCCGAAGACGCAGGCTGCCCTCATGGCCGAGGCGCTTGAGGCCGGGATGGATGCTGCAAGCTTCGCCGACGTGATCGAACGTCACGCCGACAAGCGCAGGGCATGAGGAGCATCATGGGTAGAATGGATGGAAAATATGCGGTCGTCACCGGCGGCACGCAGGGACTGGGCGCGGAAGTCGCCCGGCTGTTTGCCGAACGCGGCGCAAAAGGCCTGACGATCTGCGGTCGCAGTGCCGACAAGGGGCAGGCCAAGGCGGCCGAAATCACCGAGCGTTACGGGGTGCCGGTCGTCTTCATCGAAGCCGATCTCGGCCGGGTCGAGGATTGCCGCAAGGTGATCGCGGCGGCACATGCGCGTTTCGGCACGATCGATGCACTGGTCAATGTCGCGGCGATCACCGATCGCGGCACGATCCTCGATACCGACCCGGACCTGTTCGACCGCATGTTCGCGATCAACACGCGGGCGCCCTTCTTCCTGATGCAGGATACGATCAAGGTGATGCGCGAGCATGGCACAGAAGGCACGATCGTCAACATCTCGTCGATGTCGGCGATGGCCGGCCAGCCTTTCATTGCCGCCTATTGCGCCTCCAAGGGCGCGCTCGACACCTTGACCCGCAACACCGCTTTCGCGCTGTTGAAGAACCGTATCCGGGTCAACGGGCTCAACATCGGCTGGATGTCGAGCGACGGCGAGGATCGTATCCAGCGCGAGTTTCATGGCGCAGCCGAAGATTGGCTGGACAAGGCGGCCGCAGCCCAGCCCTTCGGACGCCTGGTCGATCCGGCCGAGGTGGCACGGGCCGTCGCCTATCTGTCGTCGGCCGAATCCGGCCTGATGACCGGATCGACGATCAATTTCGACCAGTCGATCTGGGGCGCCTATGAGGACAGCCCGCATCCGCGGCATGCGCTTTAGAAACGCCCGCCCACAAAAGACAAAGCCCGCAGTGGCGCGGGCTTTTTTCCATATTGCGCTGGCCGAGGGATTTCAGCCCTTCGTGCCCTTGGCGATTGGTTCCTGGTAGGTGAAGCCCATGTCCCAGGGGAAGTAGATCCAGGTGTCCTGCGAGACTTCGGTGACGAAGGTGTCGATGGTCGGCACACCCTTCGGCTTGGCATAGACGCAGGCGAAATGTGCCTTCGGCATCATCTGGCGCACTTCCAGCGCTGTTTTGCCGGTATCGGTCAGGTCGTCGACGACAAGCACGCCGGAACCGCCATCGGTCATCAGTTCGGCCGTGATGCCCTTCAGCAGGTTCATTTCGCCCTGGTTGACATAGTCATGATAGGAGGCGATG
>NZ_AHZC01000189.1 GCF_000247475.1 Rhizobium sp. PDO1-076
GGCGTTGAACAAGAAGCGCAATGCCGATTCGGCATCCTCGCCATAGACGCCACGATATTCGTCATAGGCTGCGCCGGAACGATCATCAACGACAGAGAACAGCATCAAGCTCGGACGACCGCGGCCCTCTGCCAGCCACAAAGGTGCCTTCACCTGTTTCAGGTCAGAGGGGCTCATATCGAAGTGCCAAAGCTCGTTGGAACGCTTGGCCTGAAAGCGCACGGCGGCAACCGGCTGGATGACCCGGGCGAGATCATAGCCGTTTGCCTTCATGAACCGATCGACGGTTGCTCGCGACAACGTCCTTTGGCCACCTGAACCAGGCCGTCAGGCGTCTCGACGCCGTCGCCCTCCAGGAATTCAATGGCTCGTCGGGTGGAAAGATGCCGACCTTTCTTATTGGACGTCCGCAGCTTCAAAGCGGCAATGATTTCGGCGTACCGCTCCATCTGGGCCTTGGGCAGCGTCCGGGTCGAACCGTGATCCGACCGGCGAACCGGCTTCGGTTGGTTAAGGTCTCGAAGGGCGCGATAGATCGTCCAAACCGACACCCCGTACGCGTCCGTCAATCGCTGAACGACATCGCCACGGCTCGGGTCACGGGCCGTCAGCAAAGACAACCGCCGACGAAGATCGACAAGGGCCTCACTGGGCGGACGCTTGCCCCGCTTAGCCATGGTCCGCTCCGGCAAATGCCAAGGCTTCCTGATTGTCGCGATACTTCCCCAGATGACGATAAAGTGTCGCCCCCGACACGCCCATGCGCTTGGCGACATCCTGTGCCGGCAGATTGCCTTGCTTCATCAAGGCGCGGGCAGCCAGGATATCGCCTAGGCGGGCGGGCGCCGCCCTTACGCCCTTGGCGGCGAGCCTCCTGCAACCCGGCTGCGGTCCTCTCCCGGATCAGGGCGCGTTCAAATTGCGCGATCGCGCCGAAGACATGGAAGATAAGCACACCGCCCGGTGTCGTAGTATCGATGCTCTCGGTCAACGAGACCAGGCCAACGCCGCGCTTCTCAAGGTCTTCCGCCGTGGTGATCAATTTGCGCAATGATCGCGCCAGACGGTCCAGCTTCCAAACGACAAGCGTATCGCCTGACCGTAGCACATCCTCCAATACGCGGCGGAGTTCGGGCCGATCGTCACGGGCGCCCGAACCGCGCTCGACGAACACCTTCTCGCAACCCTGTTGCTTCAGGGCTTCAAGTTGAAGCTCCGGATTCTGATCGACGGTACTGACCTTGGCATAACCCACTCGCATGCGATTTCCTCGCAAAAGTCGTGCGAAGGATGGCATTTTGAGAGGGAGCAATCAAGAATAGTTTCGAGAAGGATTATGGTGCCACGACATCCGTTTTATCCCGAGCCAGCCGGCGTCGCAGAAACGACCGTTTCCAAGAACGCCCAAACCCAGTCGCCGGAATGAAATAGGCCGAGTGGATCCACGGACGCGACCATTGCCGCCAATCGAAATCGCTGGATCGAGCCATTCCAAGACCGACCGGCCCATTGGCAAAAAGCGTGAGCAGGATTTTACGATTGCAAGCACGCCGCATCGATGGCGAGTACATTGGCAATTAATGTGAGCACAGATGGTATTTCATTGTCAGATAATCTGAGCAAAAACCTGCTCCGTTTGCGAGTACGAGCCCGGATGATTGCAGGCGCCTACATGTAGATCTCAAATCGCTCCAGACAGGCAATGATTTTCGGCCGGGCATCACCATCGTCGGGTGGGATGGTCTCCACCAATTGCCGGGCTTCCTGGTAGGCTAGCGCGATATGTCGCCGTTTATCGGCGTCACTTTGAAGGATGACGCCGATCGTGAACGCGAGAGTTTCCGCCAGATCCTCGGTTTCGTCGCTCATGCCGGATCGAATACCCCCTTAAATTCTGGATCGGCATAATAGGCGAGCTTGGCTGCGGTGATCGGCCGTTGCCCGGCAAGGAACAGCAGTTCAAGATTTTGCGGCAGGTTGCGGACCTCATCCGGGGTGAGCAGCGGCCGGGCCGTGTGGTGTTGGCTGTAGGAGATGCCGGACTTTTCGGAATCCAGCGCTCGAGCCATAGTTTGGAATACGACCGTTTCCTGACCCAGCAGATCGGAGACCAGACGGGCGCTGTCGTGATCGTTGACACCGAAGATCTGGAGGACCCCGGCATTCGACAGGAATGTACCGGCGCGTTGTCCGTATGTAGAGCGCAACTGGTGGACATCTTGCAGGATCAGCCAGAGCTGAACGCCGTAGCCGGCCATGAGGCCCATGGCGCGCTCCACGGGCGCAAGATGGCCGAGAGCAGCAAACTCATCGAGCAGATAGAGGACAGGCATAGCGGGCCTTGCCGGATCGCGGGCCATATCAGTCAGACTTTGGGTGACCAGCAGACGCAGCCATCTGGAGTAGGCGGAAAGCCGATCGGGCGGCAGCACCAGAAATACCGTGGCGTTGCGCGTCTTCAGATCAGCGAATGTAAAATCGGAGCGCCCCAGGACTGTCGTCATCCGAGGGCTGTCGAGGAAGTGGGTATGGCGCTGGGCAGCCGACAGCACGCCGGCGGCCTCGCGATCGGACTTGCCAAGGTGGCGATTGGCGGCGCGGGCGATCAGACCGTTGATGTCGGTGCTACCCTGCATGCGCTTCAGGAGGGCCGCAAAGCTGTCCGGTGCGAGCGTCAGGTATTCGCGCAAGGTTCCAAGATGACGGCGACCGTGGGTTTCGACGGCGACGATCTTAAGGATAAGTCCGGCGATGAGGGCTTTCGCCTCTTCATTCCAGTGTGCTTCGCCGGCCATTCCTGGTTCATCGAACACCAGAGCGTCGGCAAGTGTGCTGGCATCTTCAGCGACATCGATGCCATAGGGATCGAGGGCATCAAGCGGATTGAAGGCGGCCGAGGGCCTGCGGGTGACACCAAAGGGATCAAGGATATGGACTGCTCCGAACTTCTCACGGGCGCGTCCGGCTATTCTGGCGTTCTCGCCCTTGGGGTCGATGCAGATCACCGATCGATCAGCGGTCAGCAGGTTCGGGATGATGGTGCCGACGCCTTTGCCGGTTCTTGTCGGAGCCATGGTCAGCAGATGGGCTGGCCCCTCATATCGGAACAACTTGCCCGTTTTGCTGTCGCGGCCGATTAGCAGACCGCTAT